>JBAYTA010000088.1:0-7225 GCA_041675865.1 Bacilli bacterium
AAACAAAAAACTATCAACATAAGGATAATGTTATCTAAATGTTGTTTTTTTTATTTTATTTAAAATATTTGTTTAAAACAAAAATAAGAGTGCCTACAAAACCTGTTTGTCAACACTCTGAGTCGCAATATAAATTGCGACTTATTTTACTTTGAAATATGCCATAAATATAGAGATGCAACTGTTCCATATGGTGAATACTTCTTTTTATATTCATAAAACTCTTCTAAACTAAGAGTGCTTAAATTATAAAGTTTCATCATTCCTCTTCTAATAGCAAGGTCTTTAAAACTAACTACATCAGGTCTTTCTAATGAGTGAATTAATAGCATTTGTGCAGTCCATTCACCCACTCCCTTTAATTTAATAAGTTCTTTTATAACTTCCTCATCACTTAAATTTACTAAATTATCAAAATCAACCGTTTTGTTTATTGCATCTTCAGCAATCCCTTTTATGTAACCTGCTTTTCTTAAAGACATTCCACATTGTTGGATAGCTTCAACATCTACTTTATTTATATTATTTGGATTTACTTTACCAACTAAATTTATAAACTTTTCTTCTACTGTTAGAGCAGCTTTAATAGATATTTGTTGACTAATTATACTTGATATTAAAGATTTAAAAATGTCTGGATCTGTTTGTCTTTTAATCATTCCTACAGTATCAATATATTTCCCTAAAACAGGATCTCTACTTTTAAGATATTCTATTTCTTTATTAGAATATCCGAAACATCTACTCATACATTACCTCTATAATTATTTTTCTACTTTCCATACTCTCAATAAATCATAATAAACAGCACCATAATAGCCTATATACCCAAAGCTGTCACTTTCAATGTAATATTTTAAAATTCAAGAAATATTTTAGCTATATATAAAATTAATTTCTATAGATAATAAATTATTTTCCTATGTCTTTAATACAACTAATGTCTATTTTACAGACAAACTACAATTTACAATTTCATTCTATAAATTTTTTTTGTAGCTTTCCTTAATCCTAAGGCACCAACTATAATTAAACAAATACCAACAAAATCCAAAACTATTAAAATAGCATCTAAATATCCATTAATAAAATACATTTCATGTTTCAAAAAGTCGTTATAAATTAATCTATACTGAATCACAGAATAAACTACACAGGCTATACCTAATACAATTAACATTAAATATAATATTTTTTTCATACTTCTCATCCCCTTATTTTATCTAATTTATCGCTCTATCGCTTGAGTTAATCATAGCATAATGTTTTCCTAAATACTACCATATTTTGTAAAATTATTTTAAATATGTTTTCTAACTCAATGCTAGTATAATAATATATTCCCATTCTTTAGAGCTTTTTTTAATACAACCAAAAAAGAAAAAATCACCAAATAACTAATCATAGTAATATTTGATGATATTTAAAAATATTTAATGTTAGAGATATAATAAAGATAACCTTTAAAAACTGCTAATTGGTAAAATTAACTTTGTCTTTTTTGGTTATCTTTATTATATCTCTAACACAAGCAACATGATAGTCTCCACGTGCGTTGTGTACACCTTATTGCTTGATTTTATTTCGAATAATGTAGGTAAGTAACATATTTTATATTACTTACCTACTTTCAATATAGGGTTGTATAAGGGAATATGTTTCCAAATTCTTCTTGCGTCGTGTTACCAATATTACTTGATTATTTATTGAAAAATACAGATAAGTAACATATTTTATGCTACTTATCTACAATATAGGGTTGTTTACGGACATATGTTTCCATATTCTAATTGTGTTGCATAATTTTAATTAATTTATTTTTCGTTTCAAATGTAGTCTAAGTAACTTATTTAAAAGAAAAATAGAGCTTGAACTATTTCTTGTTTAGAATCCTGATAGCAGAGTTTTGTTTATAATTAAAATTTAAAAAACGACTACATCTATTATTAAATTCAATAGACATAGTCGTTTGTTTATATGCTAGTTTTTTCTACATAATAAAATATAAACATAACAGATCTAAAACAAAATTAAATTATATTAAATGATTTAACAATTGTATTCATTGCTGTTTTTCTTATGTATCAAAATATATTATTAATATTCTGCACTAATATTATTTTTTAGCACCTAATACTGTACTATTAAAACCCTTTTACTCTAATAGCAATATCTTACCAGTATAACTAAAATCTTACTTCTTTGTATAATAAATAGTCATTAAATCATTATAAATTTTTTTTAGTTCTCTCGCATCTTTAAGACCTATAAATCCTAACTCATGCTTTTTACCATCCTTTTCCTTTATATGAACTTTCATTGCTCCGCCTTCATTTAATGATCCAGCAAACATAGTAATGAAGTAATGAAATTTCCATGGAAAATAATGTATATACTCAATATTTGAAACTTGTATTGTATTTTTTAATTTTCTTTTATTATAAACTATTATTTCATCAGAATTAAAAATGTAACTTTTTCCTTTAAAATATTTTGCCACTAGTATTATAGAGATCATAATAAGTTCAATCGTTATAAATAAAATTAATATAAATAATTTTTCCGATCTTGTCTCATGATCAATAATAAAATTTATTATTAGAAATATCAATAAAATAGAAGTTATTATCAAAAAAGGTAAATATGAGTATATTATAAATCGTCTATTAGACTTTAAGTTCATTGGTATTATAACCTCCCACTAAAATTATTTTTTTGCAATAAAGAGAAAGTAAAACTAAACGGATAAAACATTAACCCCTTAAAGAAATGTCCTGCTGCAAAATTACCAATCCACTGTGATGATAAGAATTTTGTTTGTCCAGGTATATTATAAAAGCCTGTTTGGCCTATAACAGCACCAGCAGCAAACGCAAATGCTCCAGTTAAAGCCTGCATACTACCGCTTCCTAATGCATCTTTCCAAGTTAAATCTCTTCCATTCAAACCATTATCAACAGTATATGATAGCATTCCTGCACCAAAGTTTAATGCTACCGCACCACCAAAGGCTGCTAATCCTCCCATTGCGGTAAAGGCACCTCCTCCAGTCATAATTCCTAAACCAACTGCTGCACCAGTCGCTCCTCCTTTTATGGCTCCACTTAGTATTCCCGCAGTTACGCTAGTTCCACTAGAAATAGCTGAAACAGCACCAATTCCGGCACCAAACCCCATTCCAGAAGCAACTGCCATTATAGCAACTCCACCTAATCCACCAGTTGCTACAGCTAATGATCCAATAGCTACAACTGCAGCTCCTACTAAAAGAGCAGAGCCTATTGCACCCCAAGTGTCAGCACTCCAACTAAGTGGATTCCACCATGCATTCCCATGAGGGTCTATATTCATTATAGGATTATTACCACAATATGCATACAAATTTAATCCATTAACTGATTCAGGATCTAAATAACTAACATCATCAGCATTTAACCATCTACACCATTCAGGTACATAATATCTAGACTTACAATAGTACATTGATGTCTCAGAATCATAATAATAGCCCTTATAAATAAATGGATTTTTATTACCTATATTAATGCTTGATGTATCATTTATTGATAAGATATTTCCATAAGCATCATACTCATATTTTACCACAATTACTCCTGCATCGTCAACTAAACCAATAATATTTCCTGTTAATTCTCTTATATAATAATATGAACTTCCATTATATTTTATTGATATTAATTTATTATTTTCATCGTAGGTAAAATACTTGTACATATTTGTTATTCTATCATATTCTGATAATAGTTTATCTCCATCATATACATAACTAATTTCTGATATTATTACTTCAGGGGTTATGCTTTTATTAGAAATAATCTTTTTAATTCTTCTACTTTGGCTATCATATTTATATTCAATATTAACTTTTGTAATATTATCATAATAATTTACTAGTCTTCTGCCTTCCCATGTATAAAATATTCCATTTTTATCTTCGGCTGATCCTGTTCCGCAAAATGTAGGATTACCATATAAGAGGATCAGTAAATATCATATCTACTTTCTTTCCATCTACTAACTTTTCTACGTCAGTTGATTTTGTAGAGTCACCACACATAACTCGATGCTTTCCTAGCTGATAAATATCACCTTGTTTAGAATAAGGAGTAATTGGTAGTTCCTCTTCAACATCAAAATCATCATCTGATGCATTATCAGGAATACTATATTCTAAGTCCTCAAAACCAAACTGGATCATATTCATATTAATATTAGATAGTTCTTCTTCTAATTTTGCAAAATCCCAAGTAGCAAGTTCTGATGTTTTATTATCAGCTAGTCTAAAAGCTTTTATTTGATCATCACTTAAATCTTCCGCAACAATACAAGGTACTTCTTTTAGTCCTAGCTTAATACTAGCTTTTAACCTGGTATGACCTGCAATTATAATATTATCTTTTGTTAAGACAATAGGGACTTTAAAACCAAACTCTTTTATACTACTAGCAACTGCTTCAACTGCTTCATCATTATTTCTTGGATTATTATCATATTCTATTAATTCACTGATTTTCTTATACTCTATTTTAATCATTTATTTGCATTCCTTTGAATAGTTGCTATCTTCTTTTGAAGTGATACTGGTGGTCTTTCACTTTCCTCGGTTTCATTCATCCACACTTCTTCGTTATTTTCTGCTTTTTTATAAAGTATATCTATTTCTTCTTTTCTTTCATTATATTCTCTACCAAATTTGATAATTAATAGATATTTAAGCGCATTAAAGTCCGGAAGAGATCTCTTCTTATTTTTTACTATTTTCTTCTTAGTTCCTGATTTAGTTTCCTCAATCACAGTTTGTGTTTCTTCATATTCAAAACCTATTGCCTTTTGATATACTGAATCAAGAAGCTTATATTTTAATTCACCATCACCATCTATGTAAGCTTGTTTTAATCTTGGATGTTCTTTTTTCATTTTAATTAATAGTCTTTCACTAACATTTAGTGCTTTTGCTATTTCTTTTTGAATAATCCTTTTACTTACTAACTCTTTAACTAACTTTAACTTATCTTCTAATATTCCATCAGCTTCCCACTGCTCGTATGTATCTAATCTTTTGGTCATTAAACCAACCTTTCTATAAATTATGAAAATTTACTAAACTTACTAAACTTAAAAAGGAACTAGCATTTGCTAATTCCAAAATTCGTTTTTTTATAATAATCCACGTTATAATAAGTATATCATATAATTATAGAAAGTAAAGGAACCAAGAGTTTCAAAGTTTAAATACATTTAGTTTTTATCATTTTACTTAATACCCCACGCTTCTTCAATTTGCTTTTTAGTTCTATTGTCTAAAGGAATTATATTATTATGCTCTCTAATCATTAAGGCGATAGTCATGTTGACTTCCTCATCAAAATTATAATTTGTAAACTCAGTAATGTCTGCACCAATACTATGTAATTCTTCATCTGTTAAATTATGAGCATTATGGATTAATACAAAACTCATTGGGTATGAAGCAATTTCAGATATATGATATATCTTATTACTACGAGAAATAACAATATCAGCGTTTGCCTTTATTAATTCACCTGAATATATGTTCATAAAAACTTTATAATTGCTTGGAAACTTTTTCTCATATTTATCTAATAAAAAATTAGTAATAATTGGATTTGTTTTAGTTAAGTTACTTAAAGAGCAAAACATTGCAATAACTTCTTTTATAAAGTTTAAAGGCTTTATATCTGGAATATCAAACTCAATTAGACTGTTTTCAGCTATAACTTCCGGTTCCAATTGCATACCCTTAACGATTCTATTATATTCTGGTACATAATTAACACCCATGTAAGAATTACATTCTTTACAAAGAGTTAAAAATGTATTCCCTCCTTGTTTTTGTTTAAATCTAAAACCATTATAATCCCAAGGTAATCTATTACCAGTCATTGATTCCATAACTTGTTCAAAAGGATACACTCTAATTGTAGACTTATTAAATGTGGATCTTGGAGGAATATGCTCTTTTGTCATATCTTTATATTTTCTGCAAATTTTACAATAATCATATTTACTCATTTTATGTATCAACAAATCCCTTTCATTTATTTTTTATTAATAATATATCTTATAAATAATATTATGCAAATAACTAATATTGAAACTAATATCCAAATAAAATATTTGACAATTAAATTAAATACAAAAATTATAATGTAAGCAAACATCAATCTAAAAAACCAATGAAAAAAACTTCCACTCTCTCTAGAACTTATTATACCAGTTTCGTACATCTCACCAACTAAATCAAATGATGGTTGATACAATATTTGTGATAATATAGAAGGTAATAATAGATCAACAATGAAATTTCCAGATGCAGGTTCGATAAAAAACAAATGTTCGAAAATAATTTTCCACATAAATATCCCCTTCCAAGCTTTAATTTTGTATTATAATTTATAAGACAATCTTTCATTTAATTATAGCACTCGACAATAAAAAACACAACCCAAAACCTAAACTTTGAGTTGTGATTATTTCACTTATAACATTTACCAACCATTTCTATTAAAAGAATGGTCTTTTCTTATAAACAATATCTTTATTCTTCCGGTAACACCAATTATCGGGTGTATGGTTTTATTGTTAAATTAAAGTATAAGTGATGATATGAAACAATCACTCCTCTAATAATAAACTTTGATGTTTATAGTAAAATCAGAATTACATTTTAAATCTCTATTTTTACTTGTGTAGCTATGCTATTACACTTAAATTTAAATTTATTCAAAATATGGTACATTCTTAGATTCAGTAGGAATTCTTATTACAATAATTACTTCTGTTGGAAAGCCATAATCTATTAAATCTTTTGCAGTAAAACGCAATCTTCAACTACATAGTGTAGAATATATCATTTTATACTTGTATGATCTATATACAATTATTTTATATAATAATTTATTATATAGAAAGTACTTGCTTTCATATTTTTATAACCTTGGCTTTTACAATTTGACTCTAACTTCTTCTCTTAACTTGTTTAATTCTTTGAAGAAATCTATAAGCCATATCTTCATAATAATCAAATTGTCTATCTTTAGTGTGTTTGTAAAGTGATTTTACAAACTCGTTATAATAGTAATCATCAATTACTTGTTTAGAAAAATAATCATACAAAGTCTTATATGATATTTTTTTATAATGTTGACTACCGCTATACTTTGAAATATCAACTCTATTATAT
>JBAYTA010000089.1:0-7177 GCA_041675865.1 Bacilli bacterium
AGATATTTGCTTTTCTGATGATTATATATATTTGTCTGGTAAGAAGGATGTTTTAACATCTGGGGATTTTGGAAATGGTGGAAAAACAAATGGAACTATTTTTGTAGTTAGATTAGATTATGATTTAGAAATAATTAATTTTGTTGTTTTAAATGACATAAGTAGTCTTGTTTGTTTGATTTCTTTTAAGGATAATATATATTTAAATAGTGAAGATTATTTATATAAACTTGATTATGAATTAGAAAATATTATTTCCAATAAATTTAAAAATAAGGCAATATATATGATTGAAGCTTCCTTCAATAAACTTATAGTTATAACAAATTCTAAAACTTATATATATGATATTATTAGTCTTAGGAAACTCTTTGAATTAGATAATACAATTGATGTAAAAAATGTGAGAGTATTGAAAGATATTTTATATGTACAGTCTGATTATAATTACTATTTTGATATAGCTTGTCTTGAAGGGATTAAATATAATGATCCTATAAACTCTTTTCTTAGTCCAACTTTAAATGTTGAAACAATTTTTGGGATTTCTGAATTCATTGAAGATATATCTGAAGTTGTATATGATCCTTTAATTTATGGAGAATATGATAGAAATCTTAAATATAAGAATACTTTTGGAATGGAGTTTATTATTCAAAAAGACTTTAGAGTTTTAATGGAGTGTAATGTAAGTGAAGGTGGCATTTATCCACTTGGTTATAATTTAATATTTACAGGCAGGGCATATTTAAATGGTGAAAGTATTGCCAATAACTATTCAATTAGTTCAAGTGGAAATTATAATCTAAAATTAATTGGAAATAATGGCGAAGAGTTTAGCGTAAATTTTATAGTTGATAGTAAACAAATTAATTTTGATGAGGTAAGTATTTGTGACTATCATGTTATTACACATACTGATGAGGTTTATTATCTAAATTTAAATTACAAAATAGATTTTGGGGAAATTGTTTCAGTAATAGTTGATGGGATTGAACATTTTGACTTGATTATTTCTAAAGAGGATAATGTTTTAAGTGTAAAGATGAATCCAGAAAATAATGAGGGAATAAAATATCATATTGTAAATTCTATTAAGTACAAAGAAGATGATGAATTAATTAGATCAATAAGTATAGACCGTATTTTTACTGTGAATGTGTTAAAAAATACTATGAAAGTTGATGTGAAACAAAAGAATATAAATGATTATTTATTTTCTTTAGATGATAATAATACTGCAAGATTCTTTCTGGTAACTTATATTTATAACAATGAAGAATATAATTTAAAATACCCTCTAGCTTCAAACAAAATATCCTTAGATGGTTTTGATAAGTTTACAACTGTTTATGTGCAGTTAATTTATGATTTAGGAGACAAGTCATATAGGAAGATTGATTTAATGGAAGTTTCATTAGAGGGTTTAAGTGCTGGAGAATTTATTGAAATTGACGTTTTAAAGCAAGAAGAATCATTAAAGGAATTTATGATTAAAGTAGCTAATGAAAAAGAAATAAACAAGATATTAATAAATAATAATATTGTTTATGAAAAATTAGAAAAGGATTATTATGTCCATATTGTTATAGGAATCCTTTTATTGCTTTTCTTTGGTTTTGGTATTTATAATTTTAGATATAAAAAATATAAACAAAAAATTGGATTAAGGTAAAAAAGTAAAGTGAACGAAATAGCGTTCACTTTCTTTAGGTTATTATAGAAAAAATTGCAGGTTTATGATATACTATTTTATATAGGTGAAGCATATGAATTTTGTAAATTTATATTTAGAAACTGAATATACAATGCTTGGTAGCACTATTAAACTTGAAGAGTTGGTAAAGAGATGCGTAAGCGATGGTATTAAGAGTATTGCTATATGTGATAATTCTAATATGCATGGTGCTTTTAAGTTTTATAATTTATGTGTTACGAATAATATCAAACCAATTATTGGTTTGAATATTTCTGTTGAATCTGAAATGGGATTTTATAATAATGTTTTAGTTTATGCTAAAGGTGAAGTAGGTTATAAAAATTTATTAAGTTTAGCAAGTCAAGCAAAGTTAAAAAAAGTAGTTAGCCAAAGTTTTTTAAGATCAAAAAGCAGAGATTTAATTGCTGTTTTACCGAGTATTGAAAGTGAAGTTGTGAAAATATACAATGAGGGGAATATTCAAAAAGCTAAGGAAGTTCTTAATTCATATAAAAAAATCTTTGAAGATATTTATTTAGGTATTGATTTACAAACTGATAATTCAAAAAGAATTGTTAGAGATTTAATAAGTCTAGGAGCAAGTCAAGGTGTAGAAAGTGTTGCTATTAACAAAACTAGTTACTTTAAAAAAGAACATTTTGAAGTCTATCAAGTCCTAAGATGTGTTGACCTAGGTATTACAGAATATCCTTATGATGAAAGAGAATTATATCAATATTTTTTATCAGAAGAAGAAGCTAATTTTTTATTTAAGGATTATCCAAGATTATTAGAAAATACACAAGTGATTAGTGATAAATGTAATCTTGTTTTAAAATATGATACACATTACTTTCCTTCATATCCTAATGCTTTGGGAAAAAGTTTTGAGTATTTAACTCAATTATGTAAACTTGGTTTAAACAAAAGATTAGAAGGATTAGATGTTGATAATAAGGTTTATATTGATAGATTATTCTATGAACTTGATGTAATTAATAAAATGGGATTTTGTGATTACTTTTTAATTGTTTATGATTTTGTTAGATATGCAAAGAAGAATGATATATTAGTAGGACCTGGTAGGGGTAGTGCTCCTGGGTCATTAGTTGCCTATTGTTTAGGTATAACTGATATAGATCCTATTAAATATGATTTACTTTTTGAAAGATTCTTAAATCCCGAAAGAATCACAATGCCTGATATTGATATAGATTTTCCTGATAATAGAAGAGATGAAGTTATTAGTTATGTTGCAAATAAATATGGTAAAGAAAAAGTTGCAAATATTACTACATTTGGAACATATGGACCAAGGTTAGCAATTAGAGATGTTGTTAGAGCTTCTAAATTAAGTGAAGTTGTATTAAATGAAATACTAAGACATGTAAAGAATAATGATAAATCTATAAATGATTGTTTAGAAAAAGAAGAAGTATTTAGAAAATTAGCAGAATCTAATCCTGATGTGAATAAAGTTGTAAGAATTGTAAAGGTCATGGAAGGTCTTCCAAGGCATACATCAACTCATGCGGCGGGAATTATAATTGCGAGTGATGATTTAATTAACTATACAGCCTTACAAACTGGATTAAATGATATTCTTCAAACTCAGTATGAAGCAAGTGATTTGGAACAAATAGGTTTAGTTAAAATGGATTTTCTAGGGATTAGGAATTTAACAATCATCGATGATGTAATCAAGAAAATTAGGGAAACTGATCCTAATTTTAATATTAATAATATTCCTATGGATGATGTTTATACTTATAGAATGATTGCAAGTGGTGATACTGATGGAATTTTCCAATTAGAATCGCCTGGTATGAGAAATGTATTGGTTCAACTTAGAACTTCTAATTTCTTAGATATTGTTAATGCAAATGCTTTATATAGACCTGGTCCGATGGAGATGATTCCAAGTTTTATTAATCGTAAATTTGGAAGAGAAAAAGTTGATTATATAGATGATTCAATTAGAGAAATCTTAGAACCTACTTATGGAACTATTGTCTTCCAAGAGCAAATTATGTTAATCGTTAGGAAGTTTGCTGGTTATACTCTTGGAATGAGTGATATTTTAAGAAGGGCTGTTTCTAAGAAAAATGCTAGTGTTTTAGAAAATGAGAGAACTAGATTTGTGGAAAACTCAATTAAAAAAGGCCATAGTAGTGATATGGCTAATAAGGTTTATGACTATATAGTTAAGTTTGCAAATTATGGATTTAATAAATCACATTCTGTTGCATATGCAATGATTGCTTATCAAATGGCTTATTTGAAGAGACATTATTATCGATATTTTATTACTACTTTAATGAGTAATAGTATTGGAAGTGTAAATTTAATTAGAAATTATATTAATGATTGTAAGAAGAAAAATGTTGTAATTAACCTACCAAGTGTTAACTATAGTAGTGATAAATTTAGTGTTCATAATAATGAGATTTATTTTTCACTTTTAGGTGTTGCTCAACTTGGGGCATTAACTTTAAATAATTTTTTGGAAGAAAGAGATAAGAATGGTTTATATAAATCTTATCAAGAATTTGTAAATAGAACTAAAGATATAATGAATAAGAGGATTGTCGAGAACTTAATTCATGCTGGTGCATTGGATGAGTTTGGAATGCCTAGAAAACAAATGGTATTAGAATATGATAATTGCTTGAATATTGCGAAATACAATGAATTATTAGGAGATAGTTTATTAGATAAAGAATTTTCTGATGAAGAATATAGTTTTGAAGAGATTTCTAAATATGAAAGAGAAGCTTTAGGTTTTAATTTTAAATATAGTATTTTCTTAAAATACCGTGATATTAAAGAAAAATATAATACTATTGATTTAATTAATTTAAAAGTTGCAAGAAATCAAAAAGCATTATTTATTATTAGATCTATTAGAGAAATAAAAACTAAAAGAGATGATTATATGGCTTTCTTAAGTGTTTATGATGAAAGCGATGAAATTGATGTTGTTTGTTTTAGTAATGAATATGAAAGATTTAAAAATGTATTAAAAATCGGAGCTGTATATGTTGCAGCTGGAGATGTAGAAATACGTAATGATAAAAAACAATTTGTATTAAAAACAATAAATATATTAAAATAGAGGTAGAGTATGATTAAAAAAATTGGTGTTTTAACATCTGGTGGAGATGCACCAGGAATGAATGCTGCTGTTAGATCTGTTACTAGAACTGCTCTAAATATGGGCTTAGAAGTTTATGGTATTCATGATGGTTATCTTGGGATGTACGATAATAATATTGAAAAATTACATCCTAGAAGTGTTTCTGAAAAAATGGGACATGGTGGAACTTTTTTAGGAACTGCTAGGTTAAAAAATTTTACTGATCAAAAAGTAAGAGAAGTAGCTGTTAATAATTTAAGAAGTCACGGAATAGATGCAATAGTTGCTGTTGGTGGTGATGGAACATATAGAGGTGCTTTAGCATTATCTAAAATGGGTATACCTGTAGTTTGCTTACCTGGAACAATCGATAATGATATTGCAGGTACTGATTATACTATAGGTTTTGATACTGCCTTAAATACTGTTGTAGATGCTGTCGATAAATTAAGAGATACTTCTAATAGTCATCGTCGTTGCAGTATTATTGAAGTTATGGGTAGAAACTGTGGTGATATTGCAGTTTGGACTGCAATTGCAACAGGTGCTGAAGTTGTTATAAGTAAAGAAACTGGATATAATCTTGATGAAGTATTAGACACTGTTAGAGCAGCTGCAAGAGTTAAAAGACATGCTATTATTATCTTAGCAGAAAACATGGTTCCAATTGAAGAACTAGCAAAACAAATAAGTGAAAATACTCCATTTGATGCAAGAGCTACAGTATTAGGTCATGTACAAAGAGGTGGAGCTCCAAGTGCAAGAGATAGAGTACTTGCATCAGAAATGGGAGTTGTTGCTGTGCAAGCACTTCTTAATGGTGATACTCATCATTGCATTTGTGATCGTGAAGGTGTAGTTAAGTCAATTCCAATAGAAGATGCATTAGCTGGGGATGATACTTTACAAACAATAGATAAACTTAAAATATTTAATTATGTGAAATAGTTAAAAAAATGTTTTCAATGTAAATAAACTTTAAATAAATATAACTTTTTGTTATAATATATTAGTTATAAATGAGGTAATGAAATGAAAAAAACTGTATATGTTACTACTCCGATTTATTATTCGAGTGGTAATGTTCACATTGGTAATTCTTATACTACAATTGCATGTGATGCTTTTTCTAGATTTAATCGTATGTTAGGTAATGATACTTATTTCTTAACTGGTATGGATGAACATGGACAAAAGATAGAAGAAGCAGCTAAGAAGAATAATAAAACGCCAAAAGAACATGTAGATTTGATTGCGGAAGAAACTAAAGCAATTTGGAAAGATTTAAAAATCTCTTATGATGATTTTATTTGTACATCTGAAGATAGACATAAAAAAGTTGTACAAGAGTTGTTTGAGACAATGCTTAAATCTGATGATATATATTTAGGTGAATATGAAGGCAATTATTGTATGTCTTGTGAAGCTTATTTCACAAAAACTCAATTAGGTGAAAATAATACATGTCCTGATTGTGGTAAAGAAACCAAATTAATTAAAGAAGAATCATATTTCTTAAAACTTAAGAAATATGAACAAAGACTATTAGATTTTATTAATGATAATCCAGATTTTATTGAACCTGTGAGTAGAAAAAATGAGGTTGTTTCATTTATTAAAAGTGGATTAAATGATTTAGCGGTTAGTAGATCATCTTTTAAATGGGGTATTCCTATTAAGAGCAATCCTAAACATGTTGTATATGTGTGGATAGATGCATTAAGCAATTATATAACTGCTTTAGGTTATGGAAGTAAAAACCCAGAATTATATAAAAAATACTGGGAAAATGGTGATCAAGTTATTCATGTTGTTGGAAAAGATATTTTAAGATTTCATGCTATATACTGGCCTATTATGTTAATGGCACTTAATATTCCAATTAAGTTTAAATTATATGTACATGGCTGGGTATTGATGAAAAATGGAAAAATGTCTAAATCAACAGGAAATGTAGTTTATCCTAAAGATGTTACTTCTAGATATGGATTAGATGCTTTAAGGTATTATTTACTAAAAGAACTACCATTAGGTAATGATGGCACATTTACTTATGATAGATTTATTGAAAGATACAACAGTGATCTTGCAAATGATTTAGGGAATTTAGTAAGTCGTACGATTTCAATGATTAATAAATATTTTAAAGGTAAGTTAGTAAAACCTGAAAAGAGATATTTTGATCAAGATAAAGAACTTGAAGATTTAATTGTAGAGGTTTTTAATAATTACAAAACAAATATTAGTAATTTTAAATTCCAAAACGGTTTAAGTGATGTTTGGACATTAATATCAAGAGCTAATAAATATATTGATGAAACAACTCCTTGGATATTAGCTAA
>JBAYTA010000090.1:0-7148 GCA_041675865.1 Bacilli bacterium
ATAAAAAAATAGGAGGTAGTTATGAGTTCTTTCCATGATAATAAAACTAGATATATATCAAAAGTATCATTAAGAGTTGTTGATATAGATAAGTCGATTGAATTTTATAATAAAGTATTAGGCTTTGAAGTAATAAATAAAGAAGAAGAGAGTGTGCTATTAGGAATTAGCGGGTTACCACTTATTAGATTAAAAAAAGCTAAAACAAGAAAACATTTAAGAGCTGCTGGCTTATATCATATAGCATTTTTAGTTCCAACAAGAAAAGATTTAGCTAACTGGCTATATTACCATTTAGAAAATGGTACAGAAATTGAAGGTGCTAGTCACCATAATGTTAGTGAAGCTATTTATTTATCAGATATAGATGGTAATGGGATTGAGATTTATGCAGATACACCAGCTGATACTTGGAACTGGGAATCCGGAAGAGTTGAAATGACAACAAAAAGACTCGATCTAGAAAATCTATTTCAAGAAGTTACAATTCCAACAAATAAATTAGCTCTGGGTACTATTATTGGTCACTTACATTTATCTGTAGTGGACTTGAATAAGAGTAAGGCATTTTATAACTTATTAGGTTTTAAGACTGTCTTAGAAATGTCATCAGCTGCATTTTTGTCTGATAAAGAATATCATCACCATTTAGGTATGAATATTTGGAATTCATTTAATGGTTCCTTGCATAATGATGATCAAGCAGATATTGCATCATTTACGATTAAATATCCATCTAAAGATGAGCTAAGTAAAGTATTAGATGCTTTAAAAGAAGCTGGATTCAGTTATCAAGAATCTAAGCAGAGTTTTAGATTACGTGATGTAAATAATATAGAAGTTTATTTAGAATATTAAGGAATATTAGCTAGTATATATTCATTTGCAATAATTGATTATGAATGTTTTTACTAGCTTAATTTCAGTTTACCGCTATTGCATAAAATATGCTGCTGTGGTATAATAATTATTGGTTAAATATTTCAAGAAAGACATATAGGAGGTTATTACTTTGAATTATAAAGAGGCTTCGAGGAATTTCCTAGAGAATGAAAAACAGTTTCATTTAGGAGTTATTCCTACAGAACAATCAAATCCAAGAACTAGAAATTTAAGTGCTACTATTTCTAAAGATACATCTGCAGGTGTGCAAATGATTTTATCTGCTGATTTAGATATCGCACCAGTTGCTGCAAAAGCTTTTAAAACAAAAGAATTTAAAGGTTTTGTTGATGATATTAAAAAAGCAATTGATAATAGAAAACAAGTTGTTTTCTCATCAGTTGGTGCATCAGGAAGAATGGCAATTACACTTGATGCTGCATGGAGACAATTTTGGACATCTCTAGTTGAAAAATTACCTACAAGAGCAGCTACATTTGTAGAAATCGCTAATCTAATTTCTTCTTTCACAACAGGTGGAGATAGAGCATTAGTTAGATCTGTAGAAAATTTTGAAGATTATATGAGCTTCGGAAGACAACAAGTTGTTGATGCTGGAATCGGTGAAGGCGACATTTTAGTTGGTTTAGCTGAATGTGGACTTTCTGCTAGTATTAATGGATCAGTTTTAGAAGCACAAGAAAGAGGATGTACAACATATTATTTATATTGTAATCCAAAAGAAATTTTAGTTAAACATTTAGATAGAGTTAGAGTTGTATTTGAAAACAAGAAAATCATTAAAATTAGTTTATTTGTTGGTAATATGGCTGTTTCAGGCTCTACTAGAATGCAAGTTACAACAGTTGAATTATTAGCTGCTGGAGCTGCAATGGAAGTTGCTGCTAATAGATGGTTACAAGAAAACTTAACTGAAGATGAACTTAAGACAATTGGTTTGGTTGCTCTTGAATTAAATGATTATGCGAAAGAATTTTCTAAATTAAATAAAGCATTATCAAAAGGAAAAGCTTTAGAAGGATTAACTCAAGCTGTTGATTATGAAACAGATACTTATAAGAAAAAAGGTTTAATAACTTATGTAACTCATGATTATCTATTAGACTTACTAACAGATACTACTGAACGTCAACCTACATTTACATTACCTCCTTATAAGAAATTTGCAGATAAAGAAGCACTTGTAAGTTGGGCATATGTGAAAGATCCACTATACCCAAATACTGTTGCATGGCAACATGTATTCCGTCGTCCTATTAAAGGGTTAGATTGGACTGTAGAAGATTATAAACGTCTAGAAGCAAGTGAATCAATTATTAATAATCCTCCACTTGTAGCATCAAGTGAAGTAGATCAATACAACATTGGTAATGAAGATGATCCATCACGTTACTCAAGAGAAAACTCTAGATTAGTTGTATTAGATATTAATGGTTCTGCTACTCCTGAAGTTATGAAATATTATCATGAAAACTTACATAAATATACAGAAGGTATAGTTATTAGAATGGGTAATATTCCAAAGGGTAGATTAGCTAAAGAAGAAATTCGTATCCCTGTTAAATTACCAAGAACATCAACTGATATCATGACTCATATATTAGTTAAAGTTGCATTTAACTTAATTAGTACTGGATCAATGGCTAAGTTAGGACGTGTTTGGGGTAACTGGATGATTCAAGTATTACCTACTAATAAGAAGTTAATAGATAGAAGTACAAGAATTATTGCAAACATTGCAAATATTCCTTATGAACAAGCAAATGAAGAATTCTTCAAGTCTTATTATGGAAGAAAACCTGAAGAAGAATATCGTGAATCTTATGTTGTTGAAACATTGAAAAGATTAGGTTTTGACCCATCACAAGATTTAGAATAATATACAAAGGTATCCTTTATTGAATTAAGGGTACCTTTTTTCATCTTTAGACAATGTTTTCATTTCTAATTTATATGCAAAATATTAAAAATGTGATATAATTTATTTATTAATATAGAGGAGTATTCATTATGTTTAAGGATATTAAAGTAGCTATAATAGGCTTAAGTGGGCAATCGATATTTTTAAATGTAGACGAATTCCATAAACCTGGTGAGACTATAACAGCAAAAGAGTTATTTATTGAACCAGGCGGAAAAGGATATAATCAAGCAGCTTGCCTATTAAAATTAGGTGCAAGAGTTTCCTATTTATCTTCTATAGGTGATGATAGTTATGGAAAAGTTTGTTTTGATTATTTAAATCAGCAAAAAGCTAAATTATATTTTAAGAAAACACAGTCAAAAACTGCACTTGCGACTATACTAACTAATAGAGATGGAGATAATCAAGTAACTGTTTTTAGAGGTGCAAGTGAAAAAATTAACTTAAACCATTTAAATGATTTTAAAAAAGAAATAATAAGTTCTGATATTTTATTACTTACACTAGAACCTAATTTAGAGGTTGTTGAAGAAGCGATAAAAATAGCTAAAGCAAACGGCGTAATGGTTATTCTAAATCCTGCACCGTTTAATAAAGAGTTTAAATTATATGATATGTGTGATGTTATAATTCCTAATGAAATAGAAGCAAAAGATATTTTTGGTTTATCACCAACTAGTGATTTTAAAAAAGAAATTGATAATGTTATAAAGACTACATATTTTAAAGAGAATTTCAAAAAAGTTATTATTACAATAGGTAATAAAGGTAGTTTGTTGATAGACAATGAAGAAACTTTTCATATTAATGGATTGAAGGTTAATACTATTGATACTACTGGGGCAGGAGATGTTTTTAATGCAAGTTTTGCATATTTTTATGCAAATACTAATGATTTAAAAATAGCAGCTCATTATGCAAATATTGCAGCTGCCGTTTCCACAACCCAAAAACATGTATTAAACAGTCTTCCTTCATTAGAAGAAATTTTAAGCTATAAACAAATATAAGGAGTGAATATGTTTTTTAATCAGATGCTTGCAATAGCAAACTATGAAACTAAAGATGTATTGGTTGCGATAGGACTTACAATAATTGCTGGTTTATCAACTGGTTTTGGGAGTATTTTAGCCCTATCTGCAAAAAAAACAAATACAAAATTTTTATCGATTAGTTTAGGTTTTTCTGCAGGTGTTATGCTTTATGTATCCTTTGTTGAGATATTCTTTAAAGCAGAAACTGCACTTGTAGCTGATCTAGGACTAAGACTTGGGAAATGGGTTAATGTAATTTCATTCTTTGGTGGTATTTTATTAATTGCTTTAATTGATAAATTAATACCAAAGCCACAAAACCCACATGAAGTATCATCAATAGAAGACCTTGAAAGTTTAAATCTAACTGATGAAGAAGTTGAGAAAAGAAAGAAAGAAGCTAGTTCAAAGAAACTATTAAGAATGGGAGTTTTAACTGCACTTGCAATAGCAATTCATAACTTCCCAGAAGGTATCGCAACCTTCCTAGCAGCACTAAGTGATCCTACACTTGCCATTCCAATTACAATTGCGATAGCTATCCATAATATTCCAGAAGGAATATCTGTTTACATTCCAATTTATTATTCTACAGGAAGTAAGAAAAAAGCATTTATGCTTTCATTCTTATCTGGGCTTGCAGAACCGGTTGGTGCATTAGTTGGATTCTTAATTTTAGGTCCATTCCTAACACCTACATTATTTGGAATTGCATTTGCAGCAGTAGCTGGAATTATGGTATTTATTTGTGTCGATGAACTCCTACCTGCAGCAAGAGAATATGGTGAAACTCACCTTTCAATCTACGGAATGATTGCTGGTATGGCTGTTATGGCATTAAGTATTTTATTATTGAACTAATTTTTAAAGGCTAAAGTTTTTAGCCTTTTTTCTTTTGGGATAGTGAAAGCGAATTCAAAATTATTTTTATCATAAGTATTGCATTTTTCAAAAAATGATATATAATATCTTGATTTATTTTTTTGGAGGAAAAACTGTGGATAAAGTAATTATCGAATTACATAACTTAGAGAAAAAATTTGATGATGATGTGATTGTAAAAGGGGTAAGTTTGCAAATTTATGAGAATGAATTTCTTACACTTTTAGGTCCATCTGGCTGTGGTAAAACTACCACATTAAGAATGATTGGTGGATTTGAGAAACCAAATTTGGGCGAAATTATTGTAAATGGAAAAGTGGTAAATGATTTACCCCCATATGCAAGGCCAATTAATACAGTTTTTCAAAGATATGCATTGTTTCCGCATTTAAATGTTTTTGATAATATCGCTTTTGGTTTAAATAATAGGGGGATTGATTATTTATTAAAGTTTTATGATGAGGATAAAATAAAACAAGAAATTATCAATGAAAAGCAAGTAACGAGTAAAGAAAAAATTAAAATTACTAAAAGAGATATAAGAAAGAAATTAGATGAAAAAATTGAAGAATCAGTTTCTCATGCTCTTTCATTAGTAAAGTTAAAAGGATATGAAAAAAGAAAAGTTGCACAATTAAGTGGTGGGCAACAGCAAAGGGTTGCATTAGCTCGTGCTATTGTAAATAGACCTAGAATATTATTACTAGATGAACCACTTGCTGCTCTTGATTTAAAACTACGACAAAATATGCAATATGAACTAAAAGAAATGCAAAGAAAACTTGGAATCACATTTATCTTTGTAACTCATGATCAAGAAGAAGCTATGACGATGAGCGACAGAATTGTTGTTATGAATGAAGGTGTTATAGAACAACTTGGTACACCTAAAAAGATCTATAATGAACCAATTAATCGTTATGTTGCAACATTTATAGGCGAATCTAATATCGTTAGAGGGGTTTATGTGAAAAAAGACCTAGTTAATATATTAGGTGTTGATTTTGAGTGTATGGGGTATGAGTTTTTAGATGGTGAAATTGTTGATGTTGTCATTAGACCTGAAGATTTTGATGTTGTTCCATTAGAGAATGCGAAGTTAGAAGGCGTTGTGAAATCTGCGATATTCAAAGGAGTTCATAATGAACTCGTAGTTGATATTAAAGGTTATGAGTTTTTAGTTAATACTTATGAAAACTATAATGTTGGAGATGATATCGGACTAAAGGTTGATCCATATGAAATTCATATTATGAAGGTGAATGAAGATGAATGAATCTTTTAAAAAGTTAGCAAAGCCTTATCAAATTTGGCTTTATATTCTGGCTTTGTTTCCTGTGGTTGTAATGTTTGGTTTGATGTTTTTTTCAACAGAAGGAATAAGTTTTGATGAAGCAAGTTTTAAACTTGGGAATTTTAGTTATTTACTTGAAGTAGCTACACTACAAGCTTTAGGCAATTCGTTTATTTATGCTTTTATTACTACATTTCTAACAATCATATTAGGTTATATGGTAGCTTACAGAATATTTAGAAGTAGACTGACAAATAAATTTATAATATTAGTTATCTTGATCTTACCGATGTGGAGTAATTTATTGCTAAGAACTCAGGCCCTAGGTAATATTATGGAACCAAATAATATTTTAAGTAATTTATTTGGTAGAATTGGGATAAATCTATCTATAAATATCTTAGGAAAACCAATAGGTGTATTAGTTGGATTAACTATCACATATCTACCTTTTATGGTTTTACCGATATATACTTCTTTAGAAAAAATTGATTTTGCTTTGGAAGAAGCTGCACTTGACTTAGGTGCAACGGAATTACAAAAGTTTTGGAAAGTTGTTTTTCCTTTATCAATTAAAGGAATAATTACTGGATCTATTTTAGTATTTTTGCCAAGTTTAAGTGGATTCGCTATACCTGAGATATTAGGCAAAAGTAATATTTTATTTATTGGTAATCTGATTGAACAAGCTTTTAGAAATATGCGATATTATGAAGGCTCAATTTATGCAATTATTATTTTAATTATAATTTTTGCTGCACTTATGATTATAAATAAAGTTGATAAGGAAGGAGAAATATTACTTTAATGGAAAGTATAAATTATGAAAAAGCTACTTTAGAAGAATATGGTTATAAAGATAGAAGAGTTCTAAAGAAAGTTTTTAAAATATTTAATTTTGTTGTAGTGATTGGAATAATTATTTTAATCTACTTACCTATATTTGTTATTGCATTACAATCTGTAAATGCATCAAATGATTTATCTGTTTTTACAACTTTCACAATCACTAATTATATTCATATGTTTAGTGATAGAATGTTTGCTACTTCTGTTAAAAACACATTAATAGTTACTTTAATTTCTACCTTGATTGCAACAATTTTTGGAA
>JBAYTA010000091.1:0-7094 GCA_041675865.1 Bacilli bacterium
GCCATTCTTCACGAACAACTTGATCTTCAGCTGGTAATATTTTCAACATGAATTCTCGGTTGAAAGTGACTGCATCATAAGTATTTTTTAAATCTTCAATACTCTCATAAGTCGGGTATCTGCTAGGCCAGAGAACAACCCCATCTTCATCTATAAGAGGGTAGGCTTTATAAACACCACCTCTGATTTTATTATCATTTATTTTTGCTTCCAGTCTTTTAATAACTGAGTCTTGGTGTAAGAGATTTCCAATCACAACAACAACTGTGTTCGTATCTCCAGCTGGCAAAACTTCGCCCATTAGCCAATTAAATGATTTATCCCGCCCCTCCTTAGTTTTAACTGATTGAAGGTCTTCAATATCGTCGACAACAATTAAGTCTGGACGGTATTGATTGTGTCTAGTTCCTCTAACGCTCTGTTCGCTCGGCCATTTTTTATAGCACTGAAGAAGAAAAAAAAGAAGCCGAATTATTTATTGATATTGTTAACAAATCAAAAAGATGGCAAGCCCCGGTAGTCACAAAAATAGAGCCATTTATAAATTTTTATCCAGCTGAAGATTATCATCAAGATTATTTACAAAAGAACCCTGGTGGCTACACTTGCCACACAATACATTTTGGTAGTTATTTAAATTAAATATAATAAAGTGATATACTATCTTTAGTATTAAAGATAATAAATTAAAAATATGGATGAAAAAATCATGGTAACTGGGTCTATGGGGCAAATTGGTTCTGAATTAATTCCAGCCCTAAGAGAGAAGTTTGGCAATGAAAATGTGATAGCCGTCGGACATCACACTGAACCGGATCAAGCATTCAAAGATGCTGGTCCATTTGAAATAGCCGATGCACAGGACAAGGAAGCCTTAAGGGGAATAATTGAAAAGTATAATATTAATATTATATATCATTTAGTAGGCATCTTGTCGGCGGTTGGTGAAGCCAAGCCTGATTTAGCTTGGAATGTAAATATGGTTGGTCTTAAAAATATATTAGAATTATCAGTGGAATATAAAATAGGTAGATTATTTTGGCCCAGCTCTATAGCGGCCTTTGGTCCAACCACTCCTTTAGAAAATACACCTCAAAAAACTATTTTAGAGCCCACAACTATGTATGGCGTGACTAAGGTTGCCGGAGAACTGCTTTGTCAATATTATCATATTAAGTATGGTTTAGATGTTAGAAGTTTACGCTACCCCGGAATAATTTCTTGGAAAACTCCACCGGGAGGAGGGACGACTGATTACGCTGTCGCAATTTATTATGAAGCTTTAGAAAAGCAAAGTTATGAATGTTTTGTGAATGAAAATACTACTTTGCCGATGATGTATATGGATGATGCAGTCAGGGCAACAATTGAAATAATGAAAGCTGATCCGGAAAAAATAACTGTAAGAACCGCTTATAATCTAACAGCTTTAAGTTTTTCGGCTTCGGAATTAGCAGATAATGTAGGAAAATATATTAATAATTTTAAATGTACTTTTAAACCTGATGAACGACAAAAAATAGCTGATTCCTGGCCATCAACGATTGATGATTCACGGGCTAGAAAAGATTGGGGCTGGCAACATAAATTTGACCTAGATAAAATATCATTTGAAATGATTAAGAATTTAAAAAACAAAACAAAACTAAACTAAATAACCAATTTATACGCACCCCTGATAATTTATATTGTCACATGCCCCATTTTGGAGCTTAAGGTGGATTAAGCGAGGCTAAAGCCTCGCTTTTTTATAATATCTAATTTTTTTATTTTTAAAATTTATATAAAAATTAGTTAATTTTATCGTTATTTTATAATGTTTGACCGATATTTACAAATTTGATAATATGCTATATATAGTATTAAAATATATACTAATATACTATATATAGTAATAAATTATCTCTATTTTTATGAAAGAAGAAGCAAAAGATGGCCCAAATAACATAGCTAGAATGTTGCTTGGTTGGTTTTTGACCTTTGGTTTACGACTCATTCCTTTTCGTCCACCAAATATAGAGCCGATATTAACAGTGCAAATGCCTTTTACTAAGTATTTCGGCTGGTTAGCTGGGTTTATGTTTGCTTTTATAAATATCATTCTATTTGATGTAGTCGTTGGTAGGCTGGGCCTGTGGACATGGATAACTGCTTTAGCTTATGGTTTATTAGCCCTTTTCTCTCATTGGTATTTTAAAAACAGAAAGGGCACACCTATAAATTTTGCTGTTCATGCTATTTATGCAACTTTATTATATGATGCTTTAACCGG
The DNA here is from genome assembly GCA_041675865.1 of Bacilli bacterium. Classification (GTDB taxonomy): domain Bacteria; phylum Bacillota_I; class Bacilli_A; order ML615J-28; family CAG-698; genus DUVT01. The sequence goes on from JBAYTA010000091.1 coordinate 2,273, forward strand.
CCTAACCATTGGCCCTTTATTTTTCCATCAAACTTTTATGGAAGCTTTAACTGGTCAGGCAATGTTTACCCTCTACCATTTATTGGGTAATGTTTCACTCGCTCTTGTTTTTAGTTCAGCTATTTATCAATCATTTGTTACTAATCCTAAGTTAAGCCTAAGCTATATTAAGCAAAAATTAGCGACTTCTAATTAAATTAATGTAGGCAATCTTAAATAAATATTATTATGCACAAAAATATCATTGAAATAACAAAAATTAGAAAGAGAAGTGGCGAAATTGTTGACTTTAAACGTGAACTTATTGAGCAGGCGATTGCCAAGGCTTTTCAGGGGGCCGGTGAAAAATTAAATGGCTTTGCCGAGAAGATTAGTAGGCAAGTAGAATCTGATCTAATTAAAATTGAAAGATTTTCTTCGCTTGAAAATTTTGTTCCTCACGTAGAAATGATTCAGGATTTAGTTGAGGAAGAGCTAATAAAAAATAAATACGCAAAAGTAGCTAAGGCTTATATTTTGTATCGACAAAAAAGAACCGAGTTAAGAGTTAAAAGAAAGGAAGTGCCAGAGCATGTCCAAAAATTAACCGATGAGAGTAAAAAGTATTTTAAGAATCCCTTGTCTGAATTTATTTTCTACCGCAGTTATTCTCGTTGGATAGAAAATGAGCAAAGAAGAGAAACTTGGATTGAAACGGTCGGTCGTTACATGGAGTATATGAAAAATAATTTAGGCCAGGCTCTAGATGAAAATGAATATGAAGAGTTAAAGCAGGCTATTCTAAAACAAGAAGTAATGCCTTCTATGCGTTTGTTACAATTTTCTGGTAAAGCAGCTGAGAGAACCAACGTTTGTGCATATAATTGCTCTTATGTCGCTCCTGAGAGCTTTCAGGACATCGCTGAGATAATGTATGTTTCTATGTGTGGTACTGGCGTTGGTTGGTCAGTGGAAAGTCAAAATGTAGAAAAATTTCCGCAAATTCTCACACAAACTGGTGAAAGATTAGATACTTTTATTATTCCTGATAATAAAGAAGGCTGGTCTGATGCTTTAGTGCTGGGGATGAAGACTTGGGCTGACGGTAAAGATGTTAATTTTGATTATTCTAAACTTAGACCAGCGGGTGCTCGATTAAAAACTATGGGAGGCAAAAGTTCTGGACCGGACCCTTTAAAAAAGCTTTTGGATTTTACCAAAGAAAAAATGTTGGCCAGGCAGGGTAGGCGGCTACGCACCATTGATTTGCATGATATTATTTGCATGATTGGTTATTGTGTTGTGTCTGGTGGGGTCAGGAGAAGCGCCATGATTTCATTATCTGATTTAGATGATGATAAGATTCGTGATGCCAAGAAGGGTCAATTTTATATAGTGGAACCTCAAAGAAGTTTAGCTAATAACTCAGCTGTTTATTTAAAAAAACCGAGCAATGAGGAATTTTTAAGTGAGTGGATTGCTCTAATTAAATCAGGCTCAGGGGAAAGAGGTATTTTTAATCGTGGATCTTTAGTTAAGACTATGCCGGAACGTAGATTGAATTTATTGCGAGCAAAGAAAGGCTATTTTGATGTTACTGGGCAATTTATTGTTGGACAAATGGGAACAAATCCTTGTGGCGAAATTATTCTACAATCAAAGCAATTTTGTAATTTAACTGAGGTGGTGGCCCGTGCTGATGATACTGAAGCATCCTTACTAAGAAAAATTAAATTAGCTGCTATTTTAGGAACTTATCAATCCACTCTAACTAATTTTCCTTATTTATCGAAAGACTGGGGTAGCAACTGTGAAGCCGAAAGATTGTTAGGGGTATCCGTTACCGGACAATGGGATTCTAGTGCTAGTCGCGATGTCAATATTTTGCGCAAGCTAAAAGAAGAGGCAATTAAGGTTAATCAAATTTATGCTAAGAAGTTCAATGTTTCACCATCATCTTCAATTACTTGTGTGAAGCCCTCAGGCACGGTTTCTCAATTAGTTGACTGCGCTTCCGGCATGCATGCCCGTTATGCTCCATATTATATTCGCCGTGTTAGAATTTCTGCGACCGACTCTCTATTTAAAATGTTAAGAGATCAGGGTGTCTCATATAAGCCCGAGGTCGGTCAATTACTTGAAGATGCGACGACCCTTGTTTTCGAATTCCCGGTAAAAGCTCCTGAAGGATCTATTTGTAGTAATGACATTAAAGCTCTTGATCAGCTAGAGCATTGGAAAAAGGTTAAGTTAAATTATACCGAGCATAACCCTTCAGTCACAGTTTCGGTGGCCGATAATGAGTGGATCGAGGTTGCCAATTGGGTATATGAAAATTGGGAGATTGTTGGCGGACTATCTTTTCTACCACGCAGTAACCATGTCTATGAATTAGCTCCCTATGAGGAAATAAATAAAGAGCAGTATGAGGAATTACTTGGTAAGTTCAAAAATATGGATTTTGCGCAAATTGTAAGTTATGAAAAATACGACGAAACGGAAGCTAAAAAAGAATTAGCTTGTGCTGGGGGTGCCTGTGAATTAAACTAAACTAATTAAATTTATAAGTTTATGTACTACACTGGCAAAGGGGATGATGGTACCTCAAACTTACTTAACCCCAAAATTCGAATAATAAAAAGTGATTATATTTTTGAAGTCCTTGGTTCTTTAGACGAATTAAACTCCTGGTTGGGTTTATGTGCTGTCGAAGCCAAAAGCTTGCCAGAAATATTAGAGATTGTAAAAAATATTCAGAATCAACTTTTTATTTGTCAGGCATATTTTGCCGAGGCTAAGGTTGTTATTGATGTAAACCTAATTACAGCAACTGAAGAAATTATTGATAGACTCAGTAAATTAATAAAGCCCAAAAAAAGTTTTATTTTAAGTGGCGGTAGTAAGTTAAGTGTGTTATTTGATGTGGCGAGGACTTTAGCTCGAAAAACAGAAAGAAGGGCATTGCAATTACAAAAGATTGACAAGCGGCAGGTAAATAGTTTGGTACTGGCTTATCTGAATCGTTTATCGAGTCTTTTGTATGTTCTGGCTCGCTTTGTTAATGAATTAGCTAAGCAAGAAGAGGAAGAGCCTAAATACTAAATAAATCAACATGAAAGTAGTTAGTAATTTTGCAAATCTAGTTTATCAGGCGACCAAGAAAATACCTAAAGGCAAAATATCTACCTATGGTCAGGTTGCTCGTTATATTGGTCGCCCAAAAAGCTATCGAGCCGTTGGCAATGCTTTAAATAAAAATCCTTTTGCCCCCAAAGTTCCTTGTCATAGAGTTGTGACCGGTGCGGGGTTATTAGGGGGGTTTGCTTATAGTCCAAACAAAAAAAGAGATATGCTCAAGCAAGAAGGAATTGAAATCAGGAAAAATAGAGTTGTAGATTTTAAAGAAAAGCTATTTGTTTTTAGAGATACAAAATACTAGATTATGTGTATGTATTTTTAAAAAATATTCTAAATAAAAAAACAGGAACCATCTCTTAGAAATTAAAATAATTAAATAATTTTAAATTTTATAATAATATGCTTAAAATAAATGCAGCCGAGGTTTATAATTTTTCCGCGATGGTTGATTATCAAGAAGGTTCTATTGTGAGTCGTGAAATAATTCAGAAAAAATCAGGAACTATTACGGTTTTTGCCTTTGATGCAGGTCAAGGGTTAAGTGAGCACAAAGCTCCTTTTGATGCTTTGGTTTACATCCTCGATGGTAGCGCTGAAATATTTATAGACGGCAAGATGTTTAAAGTCACCAAAGGAGAGGTTATTATCTTGCCGTTAGACGTAATTCATGAACTGAAGGCAAAAGAGAAATTTAAAATGGCTCTAATAATGATACGTTAATTATGATACTATAATAATAGTTCGCTTGATTTAAACAATCTTAATAATTTATGAACGTAAAAACAGCTTTCTTTTTAGCTTTTAATTCGATAAAGAGAGGCAATAAAGGAACATTATTGATGACAATTTTAATTATGACATTGGCTTATGTTAATTTAGTTTTTGTGTCATCAATTTTTGGAGGAATAGTAGAGGCAATTAATCAACAAGCAATTGATTATCAATATGCTAATATTGTTATAGAACCTTCGCCAGATGATCGTTATATTGATAATAAGGCTATGGGTATGATAAAAAGCATCCCTGGGGTTGTTGGTAGCTCTGCACATTATATAGATAAATCCGTTATTGAGTATGATTATGATGGCCGTTTTATTCTTCTCGGAGCCCTGCAAATGGTTCTATTTTTCTCAATTGTCTGTATATTTGGCGGGCTAATCGGAATTATTATTAGAGGTATTACTTTATTAATAAAAAAATATGTTAAAAACAAAAAGAAATAAAATACTTGGTTTTTTTGGGGTGTTGATAGCTATTTTTGTCTTAGTCGTCTTATTGTATAGACCAGTAATTTTTCAAGAAGGGAATCCCTGGCCACAAATCAAAGGAATTATGCAATTAAAATTTGGTGATGCTGATATCGTGAAGTTGTCGGGTTCGGATAATAAGTTTATGACCGAAAGTAAAAACGGGACCACGATACATGATTTCATGAAAACCAAAGGCTACGAATTTACCGAGCAAATGGGGTCGGGGTATTTTTTTAAGTCCGCAACAGGAAAAAGCGCCGTTGCTACTCATAAATATTTCAGTCGGTTTTATTCACTTTGGAATATAACAGAAAATACAAATAATTTAGATAATTTGGAAGATGATGATAATTTGTGGGCGACCACAACGACTGGCGATGATATAACATTTCTATATCCGAAAGAAATATTAGCAGAGTATATTAGCGAAGCGCAGTGGCCGCCAAAGTTAATAA
>JBAYTA010000092.1:0-7063 GCA_041675865.1 Bacilli bacterium
TAACCATTGCCATTGATTGTCAATTTTTAAAATCTCTTTTGCATACTCTCGTGCAGCACCGCCACTACCCCAAAAAGGATTTTCAATCTTTGATGCAACATCTTCTACAAAAGCAATTGGATCTGTCCACCTCTTTGCAAAAAGCAAAGGATAAAGTTCTTTTGAAATCACAACAAACTCCTTTGTTTAAATATAAAACATTAAGTGATACACTTTAAAACAAATTATGCCAAATAATAAAACATTTGTCAATATAATAGTGAACATTTCAACTTCAAAACTAATCTGATAATGTTTTAAAAGTAAACATTAGATTAATTTATGTATAATACACAACAAGGAAAAGGAGTTTAAAATGGATGCAAAAGATGTTTTATATAGAATAAAGCAAATTGAAAAAATTCAAAATGATAAAGATTTAGCTGATTTACTTGAAATAAATTACAATACATTAAGGGGATGGTTGCAAAGAAACTCATTACAATTTGAACCTATAATTGAATATGCTAAAAAAAACAATATAGATCTCAATTATATTTTTGGCACAAAAAACACACAAAGTATTGAAAACATTGAAAGTCCATCAATTATTGCACTCAATAATGCTATTGCAATTTCTCAAAATGAAACAGAAGTTGCTGATTATCTAAAACAATTTACTCTTCAAAAACTATTTTTAAAATTATCAACTACAAAAGAATCTTTTTTTGAAAAATTAGCAGATATTATTTTTCCTAAAACGCAAAGAATTATCTTATTTTTGTATAAGATTTTAGTACATATTGCAAAAGATGATACAGCCAATAATAGCAATGATAAAGAGTATTTAATTGAAAAAATAAACAGTTTTGATTTGTTATCATTTGAAAACTTAGGGCATGGTTTTACCGTTTTTGATAAAAAGAAGTTAATTTCAATAGTTGAAAATTTATCAGACAATGAAATAAGTCTTGTTTTAGAAAATGCTTCGAAATCAATAAATATTCTCAAAGAAAATCTTGATTTTTTAAATAAACTAACATATTAATTTAAAGGGCTATTTTAGCCCTTTTCGTTTACAGTACCTGTAAAATCCATTATATGATATTTGTACATCACTTGGCATTTTAGAACTTAATATTTTCCAAATACTTCTTAAACTAGCACCAGTTTTTACAAACTCCTCAATCTCTGATCTGTATATATCTAATACACTTACTTTACTTGTCATTGAATTTCTCCTTTTATATCTCTTTCACTTATATTCATAATTGAATGATTTTGGAGAAATAAGGAGACACTTCTATGCCTCCGTGAAAGTTTCTTCTCCATAATTTTTGTACCAATATCTTGCAGCAAAATGTCTAAATTGATTAATTTTGACATTCAACTTTTGGCTGCATTTTCCAAGTCGGTTTTTACATCCACAAGAGCATGGCTGTTTATTTGCTACTCTTTTTTTCATAGAAAGCATTTTTATTACCTGCTTAATAGAATCTTTTCCCTTAATAGCAAAGATCTTTTCATATTCATCTATGATGCCTTTTTCGCCATGTGCCAACTCACCAAAAACTAACTTTTCACCATCTTGTATTTTTAATGAAACTCCATATAAATATGGAACTAAACAATATTTTATAAAACCTTCAAGGGTTGGATCTTTACTCAATAACTGCAATAATCTTAGCGATGAACCCAAGCATAAAGTGTTGTCTGGATTGATATGATATTCTTCCTCACGAGGAATTTTGTTTCCTATTTCTTCAACTTCTGGGATAGCAGACAGAAAATTATTTGCAATTTTAATTCGTATTTTATAAAAGTCTTTAACCTCTCTGTATCCATCAGTTTTAGCAGTAAAATATAATTTGCCCTCAACTATTAAGCCATCATTTTTTGACGGCTTAATAGACATAGATCTATGTTTATCTAAAAAATCTTCCAGCTTAATTTTACTTATTAAACTCATCTAAGATTTTCTCCATGGACTAGCAGTATCTTCTTTTTTAATATGATAATTATTTGAAAAAGCTGAACTAGCAGCTAAACCTAACATTGTTCCTATTTTATCGATAGAGTTTAATGATAAGCTCATTTTTTCAGATATTAAATCAGAATCAAATCCACCATTATCACTTCCAGTCATTGAAGCAAAATCTCTTCTTGCAGACTTTAACCAAAGGTAAAAATTCTCTTCCAATTTTAAATGAGTATATGATGCATCATCCCATTTATCTGCAAAATCTTCTTCTGGATGCGTTGGATTAGGTACTTTTTTACCACTTTTATTTATATACTTATCCATATTATCAAGAATATTTTTTAAGGCATCTACTAAATTTTCTTCCCCATTGTATGCTCGCCCTGCAAGAGTTGTGATAATAACTGAAATTGGTTTTGAGTCATCGTTATCCTTAAACATATTATCTCGATGTCTTTTTAACAACTGAACAGCTCTTTGCAAAATTGTTTTTTGATTAAAACTTGGCAGTTTATCAACTTGAGCCTTTTCCATTAACAATCGTGTAGCTTGATTTTTTTGCATCATTGCTTCAAACCATAACGCATATCCCTCTGGATTGCTAATATTCCAATCACTATCAATTTTTGGATAGTTTTTTTTATCAGTATCAGTTATTGAAACAGACTTGCTCGAAATTTTCCTAGACAAGTTTTCATCAGATACATAGTTTCCATAGATATCCTTATAAATCAAATTTGATATTGATTCATCAAGAGGAATACAGGGAACAACATCTATATGGAAGCTTAGTGAGTCTTGATATTCAAGTCTCCAGCATCTTCTCTTTTCATCTTTTTTTGATTTGATTCCTCTAGTATTTCTGTAAGATTCAAGTTCTTTCCCAACAAGCTCTTTTAAATCTTTTTGGCTGTGTGTACTTTTTGAAATACCATCTCTTATATTACAAGCTAAATCCAAATCATACTCTTCATTATTGTTAAGAGGCCTTATAGCTGTTCCGAGTCTAAATGAACCTTGCGGGAATACATGTACATCGTTATCTTTAAATAGTGACTCATCTCTCCCGAACCATTCACCTAGGTCTTCATATCTCTCTTTTGCTTTTTTATAAGCAGTATCAGGTAGCTCTAATAGCTCTACAATATTTTCTAAAATTAGTGTCTCTTGTTGTTTTGTCATTTGGCTTCTCCAATAGTTATAGCTTCAATAAATTTATCAGCTTTGTTATTTTGATCATAAATGATCCACTGCATATCTGATTTTGGCATTCGTACTCTTCCTAATTCAATTGCACACGATATTGGCATTGCAGGAAAAATTTTTAACGGTTTTTTTGAATGTTTATCATTTATTTGAACCATGAGTTTTCTAATCTCTTGACGAAATAATGAGAGTTGTGCTTTTGACCTCATAAAATCATTATGTAAAAAGCTCTTAGGAGCTGTGATTTCCCATATATTTACATCTTGACCTGTAACTTCATAAATTCTATCTCTTGAGATTTTTCCACTTAATGAGAGAATGAGAACAGGCTCTTTTTCATACTCTTCATCATTTGTTACAACAAACTCAAAATCTTTAGGCTCTTCTTGCCATCGCCAAGTTTTTGGTTCTCTAATTGGTTGATATGTATCTACTGATATTTTATCTGTAAATAAACTACCAAGCTTTATTAATAAAGGCATTGGAGCCATAGCAAATATTGAAAAATCTCCAGAATCTTTTTCTTCAATTTTAGGTTCAATATATTTCGTAAATATTGCTTCTAAATGTTTTAGTTCAATATTCCAAAAATCTTTATCATTATCTTTCAATTCAGATTGCATAGATAAGAGTATAGGGTTTTCATTTGTGGGGTATTTATCTGGAAACATCGCAGCAATTGCTTCATTTTTTTGTATTAGTGATTTTTGATCACTTATATTAGCACCATAAAACACTACATGCGATTGTTTACTTGTTTCAATACCTGTAACAACATTAATTCTTTGTTCGTGTTTTTGCTTCCATTCTTGGAGCATTTTTGCAGGATATTTAGATTCATTTCTATCAATTTTCACATGACATTCATGACACATTAGCATTAAATTATCTGTTTCATTTAACGCATCTTTATTAAAAACGAATGGACCCCATCCTCTAGGACCTTCTTCTGAAAAAGAGTATATATGAGCTTTTTGTGCGATATTTACTCTTTCTTGCGTAATTGAAGATTTGAATAAAATTTTATTACAACCTTCAAACTGGCATCTGCCAGCACTTCTTGCCCAAAGTTCTCTTTCGACTTCTTTTTTTATATATCTCGTAACTTCATTAGCCAATATATTATCCTTTCTAGCTAAATAGTGTTACAAAGAGTAATGAGCTTAAAAAAAGTATATTGACTATACAATCGTTTTATATTTATATAATATGTAATCAACTATAATTTGCTTGATCAAAAACATTATAGATTAATTGTTTTAAACTTATTAGCTTGATAACACTTAATTTATACGCATAGCGTAACCAAATAACCTGATTGCCGTCAGGTTATACGCTTATAACCATATATCATCTGTGTATTTATCTTAAATCTTGTCTTTATTCCCTATCAACTCCTTGTATTTAATTTCCATTGAGAACATTATCCCAGCATAAAATTAAGTAATTTTACAAACTTTTTTAAAAGTGCTTCAAAAATATTACAAATTGCCATATTATTTTTTTGAGCTCTTTGATGGTTTTAAGCTTGGCTTATTACCTGGAGTACTTTTATTATCTCTACGCCGTTGGTCTAGTTTGCCAGTTGATTTTGCAACAGGCTTTGGTCCTGGTTTTAATCCCATACTATTTTACCTCCCTTCAATAAATTTAAAAACAGTCAATTTTGAATAAACTATTCAAATTCAATTTCTTCTTCTGCAATATTGAATATATCAATTCTATTCTCCACATCTATTTGATTTACTAGCCAACCCCTAAGTTGAGCATTTTGAATAAATGTTTCAATTCTATTAACCCCCTTGATCTCTTTTAATGTTATCACTATACCGAATTTAAGTCCATCTCCATGTCTTTCATCAAGCCGTTCTTTTGTTTTAAGACTTAGACCCCACAAATGATTATCGTAAGCCTTCAACTCTCTATTTTTTCCAGTAAAAAAATCTCGTATATGTTTTACATTATCCCATTTTCTAAAAGATTTACGAGCATCCTCTTCATATGTATGATGATTAAATTCTTCTGTTTGGCGATTTTTATTAACTGATTGAATAACATTCTTATCGTTTAATCTACCAAATTTTATATCAAGTTCTGTATTAGTGTAATCAACCCCTTGGTTTCTTGAAGATGCAGGGAAATAACAAAGTGTAGCCTTTGCAATAAAAGGATGTTTATCCTTAACTATAGGAACTGGTATATTATAATTGTATGTATCATATTTTTCAGAAATACCTTGTATAACAAATTGTATTTCGTCATCCTGACTATGCACAATATCCTTGATGTATATAGGAACAACTCCATGTCCTACAAGCGTTGGATCACTTTGTTGTTTATCCCAAGTGGTAGCAGAGTGAACAAGCAGTGCTTTAGCAATTTCTCTACTTAATCCTAGGACATTGATCAAATATGATAGTTTTCTAGAAATCCATGGAGCTGCAAATGAAGTTCCTTTTACAAGAGCTTCTCCATTTGGAGTGCAAACTTTCATTGGATTTTTTAAATCACCACCATAATAACTAATATCAGGCTTAATAAAAAATGACAATACAGGCCCTTTTCTACTATAAGAAGAAGGTTTATTATCTTTATCTACAGAATTTACGACTATGGAATTTATTGAATCAGCAGGTGCTCCAATAGGTTTGATTACAGTTTCTCCAGAAGATAAATTTGTTCCAGCTATAACAAATATGACATCATTATCAAATTGAATCTTATCTAGAATAGCTGCTTCAGGAGATATAAAATTAGGATTTATATCGAGTTTTGAACCTAAAGATAAATTCCATACTTTAATATCTTTATTTGCAGCTACTATTTCGCTAATATTTCTTAATATAGTAAATGAGTTAAAACTATTACCACTAGCTACTCCAAAATGTCTAACTCTAAATCTACCACATCCATCATCTAAATGAGAATTAAAAGTTGGTCCATCTACAATTATAGAAGAAACTGCTGTACCGTGTTCTTTATCACTTTCAGATACAGGTATATCACTAGATAGCATATTAGTATATTCAACCCATTCTGAAAAATATACTCTTTCATCAAAAAGTGTATCAATCACTCCAATTATTGGCTCATTTTTGGGAGAGTCGATAGTGATAATGCCATCATCAATAAATTGAAAATCATCTTTTGTAATTTCAGATAAATCACTAACTGCCATAGATATTAAAAACGGAGCTTTTGTCTTTAAGATTTCTAGTTCATCAGGTCTCAATAAAATAGTTGTTTCATCCATGATACGGTTAGAGAGAATACTTATTCCTATTTTTTTCAAAAGTTGTGTTGTTTTGACATCTGTTTTATATATAGTAATAATTGCATTTTGTTCAAACATTGCATCTTCAATAGATATATCAAACTTTTCAACATAATATGCATCTCTAACGACATTAAGAAAATTTGTTTTGAAAATTGTTTTATGAGTATAAGGAATCTTTTTTTTATTTATTTTATCAATTGTATCACAGTCAATTTCTCCATCAAACTGTTGATTTAAAATATTAATACTATGGGTTAATTTTTGTATCGATTCATTTAAAATATCTTGTGATATGTAATGTGTGATAATGTGCTTGGGAGAGGCATCAAGTGAAAATTTTGCACCTACTATAGAATTATTAGGTTTATTTGAATTGTTTCCTAAAAGAGCTTGTATCCTATTGCTTTTAGCTGCAACTTTAATATAGTACACTGAAATAAGTGCTCCAGGGAGGAGATTTTGACCTTTCCAATACTCTCTAAGCTCTTTTAAGTTTTTCAGTAAATCTTGTAATTTTGATACATTTACAGATTGACCTGCAGGTAAATTAGGTGCACCAAATCCATCTGTCGATCTAGATGCTTGTTCAAATCTTCCTTTTAATTGTAATAGGTTATTCA
>JBAYTA010000093.1:0-6932 GCA_041675865.1 Bacilli bacterium
CATAACATCTGCAAGTTCTTTTTTTTCAATAAACAGTTTATCCTTGATAAAACTATCCATTGGAATTCTAGTTCCTCCTGCATAATAGATATTATCATCTGTATCTATTAAAACTCCCCAGTTAACTAAAAACAAAATGTTATTATGAATTTCTACTCCTGCTTCTAAACCTATTCTCAGTCCATCTTTTGGAAGCGCATTTGCTCTATTTAACGCTCCTCTAATAGTCTCTAAATCAGATAGGGGTTGAGAACCAACTCCACTATCAACTTTCAAGCCAATTACTTCATAATCGCTTAAAACTTCTTCTACAGCTGCTAGTTTCACAATATTTTGCGAACCTAGATAGCATTTAGTCATGTTGTAATTCCTTTAATCTATCTTCATCAAAATCTTTAATTATAGCTATAACCATTTTTTTAACAGCTTCAACATCATCAATGTGAATCATTGCTGCTGAAGAATGGATATATCTTCCTGGTAGACCAATCGTAGTAGATAACGTTCCACTACCTGCATATTGCGCAGCAGCAGCATCAGTACCACCCATAGATAGGAAATGTTGGAGTTTAATCTTTTTCTTAGCAGCTAACTTTTCAAAATATTCTTGGATTTTAGGTTGCATTATATTTCTTGGATCATAAAATCTAACCAAGAATCCTTCTCCTAATTTACCAAATGCTCTTGGATGATCTTTCTTTAAAAAATCACCAACAGGAGAAACATCGATTGCTAAAAACAAATCAGGAACGACCATTTGACTTGCAGTGGTAGCACCACGTAGTCCAACTTCTTCTTGTACTGTAGCTCCAGCAACAACTACGTTAGGATGATCCATATCTTTAATTTCTTTTAATACATCTAAAGCCATGCCACAACCAAAGCGATTATCCCAAGCTTTAGAAACAATTTTTTTACCATCTTCTGTAATATAATAATTGTTTACAAATGTAATTTGTTGTCCAATCTCAATTCCCATTGCAATTGCATGATCTTTATTATCAGCACCAATATCCACTAATAAATCATCAAAGCTTAATGAGGAGTTAGCATCACTTCCGCGATTGATATGCGGCGGAATAGCACCTACTATACCTTTGATTTCTTTTTCTTTTGTGTGGACGATAACATTTTGCGACACCATAACATCTGGATTAATCCCACCAACAGGAATCATTTTTATAAATCCTTCATTTGTTATTTTCACAACCATAGCACCAACTTCATCCATATGTCCTGCAATCATTATTACAGGTTTACCTGATCCTCTTTTTACACCAAAAATACTTCCTAATTTATCTTGAATTATTTCCTCAGTATATTTTGATATTTCTTCTCTCATATACTTTCTAACACTTTTTTCATGCCCAGGAATTCCATTTAGATTTACTAAATCTTCATAAACTTTCATTCTTTTTTTTACGTTCATTTTTTCACCTTTATATAATAAATAATATTTTTCAACATTTTGAATTTCTCTTCATATTCTGTTGTTATAATCTCATTATTTTCTATGTCATGTAAATTTAAATTTACTTCTTCAAATTTAAACTTAAACTCGTTTAATTTCATTAAACTATATTCAAATAGATTTCTATTATCTGTTTTCATCTCAATGATACCATCATCTGTCAAAATATCTAAATATTGAATTAAAAACTCATCAGATGTTAACCTACGCTTTGCATGTCTTGCTTTTGGCCAAGGATCACTAAAATTTAAATAGATTTTACTTATACTTTTTTGTTTGAATATTTCACGCAAATTAGCTGCATCATAATTTATCAGTTTTAAGTTTTTTATTTCTTTTTGACTTATTTCTCTTGCAGCTTTTAATACCATACTATCTGATATTTCTAAGCCTATATAATTTTTATCAGGATTAAGCATGGCATTAGTAGTAATAAATTTTCCTTTTCCCATACCAATCTCTAAATGTATTTCATTAGAATTCTTAAAGATTTCACTCCATTTATCAATATAGTCCTCTGGATTTTGGATTACTAAATTTGGAAACTCTAATAATTTTTCTTTCGCATTCTTTATTTTTCTAAGACGCATTTTACTTCCCTAAATCATGTATTGCTTTTACATATATTGATGTTGCTTTAATTAAGTCTTCAATAAAGATATGCTCATCTACTTGATGGACAACATCTTCCCTACCAGGGAACATACTACCAAATGCAACACCTTTTTTAAGTGCTCTTGCATAAGTTCCACCACCTATTGTAATACATTTTGTAGTAGTATCATTTGTATAATGAATATAAGCATTGTGAAGTGTTTTTACTAAATCATCATCTGGACTTACATAATGTGGGGTTTGATCGCTTACAACTTTTATATCTAGAGCATAAAAACTTGCTTGTTTTTTTAACTCTCGTAAGAATCCTTCTTTATCCCAATTTGTAGGGTAACGTAAGTTTAGACCAATCTTACCACTAGATTTATCTATTTCTACAATTGCAACATTAACAGTTAAATCTTTCATTTCAGGATCACTGAAATCTAGATTCATTGTTTTAAATCTTGTATCATCTAGTTTTTCACTCACGAATTTCACAACATTATTATCGATATGCTCACTTAAAAACTTACATAAATTAATTGCAGCATTAACACCTTTTTCAGGTTGCATTGCATGGGCACTAGTACCATATAGTTTTAAGCCACTGCTAGTATCACCTTCAAAGTTATTGTCGCTTAGATATTTATTAAATGCTTCATTTAAGTCTACATTAACATTAGCAATAGCTTCATCTGGAACGACATTATATCTAACACCACTTTTAAATTCTAAATCATTTGACTTAGACGATATTAAATCAATTGACATTATTCCTTTTTCTCCATAAATAACAGGAAAATTAGCATCTGGAGAAAATCCTAAAGTAGGCATTTCTTCACTCTTAAAATAGGCATCCATACATCTCCATTTTGTCTCTTCATCAGTACCTATAATTAAACGAACTCTTTTGTTTAATTTTAATCCTAAATCCTTAATTACCTTTAACGCATATAAAGAACTAATTGTAGGACCCTTGTCATCAATTGCTCCTCTTGCATAAATTTTGCCATCATTAATAGTTGCAGAATATGGATGGTATGTCCATTTTCCCACAGCAGGAACAACATCTATATGGCATAAGATACCAATAATATCTTCTCCCTCACCAAATTCTATATGACCAGCAAGATTATCAATATTTTTTACCTTAAAACCAAATTTACTACCCAAGTCTAAAACATAATCTAAACTCTTTTTGATTCCTTCACCAAATGGAGCTTTTGGATTATCCAAATTTTCCACTAATGTACTATCAATTCTAAGTAAACCTTGTAAATCTTCAATTAATTGTTTTTCATTTTGCTTTACAGCTTCTAAAATTTTCATAATATAATCACCTTTATTTTATTTATCATATGCATAGTATACCATTATTTGGACAAAATTAATATATAAAATATAAAAAAGGAGATATCAAAATGAATTTAGATATTAGACAAGCAGTAATTAGCAATTTAGAAAACTCAAATCCTAATGATATTATGTCAACAATAAATGACTCAATATCAAAAGAAGATAAGGTTTTACCAGGCTTAGGCGTACTCTTAGAATTGTTTTGGAGAGGTGCTTCAACTGAAGAAAAAAATCATTTATGTAATTGTATTGCAAATAATTTAAAGAATAGTTAAAAATGCATCAAATCGATGCATTTTTTTATTTTCTATTATCTTTTACCATTTCTAAATATGAACTAACTATGTCTTGTACATTAAATCCACAATTACTCATGACAATATCTCCTGGCGCACTTGCTCCATACTTATTAATATTATAAAGTTTACCAGTTGATCCTAAGTATTTATAGTAGTGTACAGCTTCACTAGCTTCAATTGCCATAATGTTTTTCACATTAGTTGGGATTACACTTTCTTTGTACTCTTTAGATTGTTTTTCATACAAATAAATAGATGGCATACTTACTACTCTAATGTCATGGCCTTTTCTCTTTAATTCTTTGCTTACTTCGATTGCAAGCGAAACTTCAGACCCACTAGCTAGGATAACTCCTTCTACCTTTTTGTCTTCTTTTCTAATGACATAAGCACCTTTTTCTAGATATTTCGCGTCTTCCTTAGTAGAAATTACTGGAACATCTTGACGAGTTAAAATTAAAGCAGTTGGTGTATCTTTAGAGTTATATGCATTCTTCCAAGCATATAATGCTTCAAAAGCATCTGCAGGTCTAATTACATTAAAGTGTGGCATACTTCTTAACATTGAAAGTTGTTCAATCGGTTGATGAGTTGCTCCGTCTTCTCCAACAGCAACAGAGTCGTGCGTAAATATATAAGTTACAGGAAGTTCCATAATACTTGCAAGGCGCATGGCAGGTTTCATATAATCACTAAATACAAAGAATCCACTACAAAAAACTTTTATACCTTTATGTAGAGCAATCCCATTAGAAATTGCAGCCATTGCATGTTCTCTTACACCAAAGTTAATATTTCTTCCAAGTCTATTTTTGCTAGAGAAATTACCATCTGCACCTTTTGCTTTTGTGGAAGAAGCTAAATCAGCTGATCCTCCCATAATAGTTGGGTGTAATTTGGAAAGTGCATCTAAAATAGCACCACCACTTACTCTTGTAGCTTTGTTATATTTATTATCAAATTCAACTAGATTTTCAAAATCTATATGAAAATCATTATCTACAACTTTTTTGAATTCTTCTGCTTCATGTGGGAACATATAAGTATAATTGTTTTTTACATCTACCCAAGTTGAATATGTTTTTTCACCTTTTAGTACAACATTTTGTTTATAATATTCTTTAACTTCACTACTTACCTCAAATGGTTCTCCACCTAGTAAGTTTCTTAAGCTAAGAGCTTCTTCGCTAGATAAAGGACTACCATGAGCTTTTGGGGTATTCGCAACTGTTGTACCTCTTCCAATAATTGTTTTAACTTCAATTAAAGTTGGTTTAGTTGAACTTTTTGCTTTATTAATAGCAGCCTCAATAGCAACAATATCTTCTCCATCTTTTACTAAGATATGATTCCAATTCATTGCTTCATATTTAGCTTTCACATTTTCACTATTAGTTTCACTTACTTCTGTATCTAATTGAATATCATTTGAATCATATAAAACAATTAACTTACTTAATCCTAAGTGTCCAGCTAAACTCATAGCTTCTGCAGTAACACCTTCTTGAAGATCACCATCACCACATAAAACATAAGTATAATGATTAATTAGTTCTAATGAATCTTTATTAAATTTATTTCTTAAAAACTCCTCTGCAATAGCCATTCCAACTGCAGCAGGAATTCCTTGGCCAAGTGGTCCACTTGTTGCATCAACACCTTTTGTAAGCACAATTTCTGGATGCCCAGGTGTTTTAGAATTATATTGCCTAAAGTCTTTTAAGTCAGCTATTGTTAATCCATAATTTGATAAATGAAGAACCGAATATAATAAACTTGAACCATGACCAGCAGCTAGGATGAATCTATCTCTATTAATCCAATCAGGTGCAGCAGGATTGATATTCATAACTTTTGTATAAAGAGTGTGAATAATTGGTGCAGCCCCTAAAGCTATTCCTGGGTGACCTGATTTAGCTTTTGTACTTTGTTCAATAGACAATACTCTTAATGTATCAATTGCTTTTAAATCTATATTACTCATTATCTTTATTTCCATCCATTAATATATTATAAATGTAAGAAGCCCTATCCCCAAAAGAACATTTAACTTCGCTTCCAACTAATAAAACTCCATTAGCTCCAAGTTCTTTTAATTTTTCTACTTGAACTTTTTCAATATCTTCTACTTCAACACTTATACGGCCTAATTCTCTTTTTACAGCCTTAATATTAGCTTTCCCACCATAGACTTCATTAAACAATTCAATTTGTGTTAAATCTACGGATTCACTTATTTCTTTATCTCTTAACTTGCTTCTTTTATTATTTCTCCTAATCGCTACAACAATAGCATATACTATTAATGCTAATATTGGAACAATAGCAACTGCTAGTATAATTAATGTTATTTCACTAGGACCTAAATTTAAAAACATATATTTTTCTCCTTGTATCTTTTTGGTAATTATACCATATTTTTCCCCATTTGATAATACCTTAAACAAAAATATTCTAAATTTATAAACAATTAGGAATTCATTGAAAATTTTTGAATATTAATATATAATATATGATAACTAAAGGTGAATAAAATGGAAAACATTATTGAATTTTTAAAATATCTTGCACTTGGTTTAATCCAAGGAATTACAGAGCCTCTGCCAATTTCATCAAGTGGGCATATGGTTATTTTAGACTCTATTTTTGGCGAAGTCATATCTAGTGCTGCTATGAACAACTTCCAAATAATAGTTAACTTTGCTTCTTTGCTAGCAATTATATTCTTTTATAGAAAATTATTAAAAGAATTAATCTCTGGAAGTATTGACTATGTATTTAAAAAGGATCAATCGAAAAAACCAAAATTTTTATATATCGTTTATGTATTAATCGCATCAATACCAGCAGGTATTGTTGGTATTATAATTAAAATATATGATCTTGATACCTTTTTCACAAACATTCTAGTTGTTGGAATATGTTTGTTTATAACAGGATTATTATTACTTTATATTCATAGTATTGCAAAAGATGCAACACGTGAGGAAGTAACATTAAAAGATGGTATTTTAATGGGGTCTGCTCAAGTAATCGGTCTACTTCCTGGAATAAGTAGAAGTGGTGTAACTTCATCATTTGGAGTAAGCAATCGTTTATCACTCATCAGCGCTTTAAGATTCTCATTTATGATGTATATTCCTGCAAGCTTTGGAGCTTTTTTAATCGGAATATATGATCTTATAAAAGAAGGTACAAGTAGTATTGGC
>JBAYTA010000094.1:0-6874 GCA_041675865.1 Bacilli bacterium
AATAGCCATACCGATAGCATAATCATTTTCTTCTTCGATTAAAATACCTCTTACTCCAGCTGAAATTCTTCCCATCGGACGAACATCACTCTCAGAGAATCTAATTGCTTTACCATTTGATGCCCCTAAGATAATATCTTTTTCACCATCAGTAAGTCCAACTTCAAATAGTTCATCATCATCTCTTAAAAGAATTGCTTTAATTCCATTTGTTCTAATGTTTGAGAAAGCAGAAATTTCTGTCTTTTTAACAATCCCTTTCCTTGTTGCAAACATTAAATATCCATCTAAATCATCTTCTTTTGTAACGTTTACTACTGCTGCTAATTTTTCATTTTCTTCAAAACTTAATAAGTTAACAATCGGTAGTCCTCTAGCTGCTCTTGTGGAATAAGGAATTTGGAATGCTTTTAAGCGATAAACTTTACCAAAGTTTGAGAAGAATAGTAAAGTATCATGGCTTGATGTATAAAGAATTCTTTCAATAAAGTCATCTTCTACCATCTTAGCGCCACTTATACCTTTTCCTCCTCTATTTTGAGGTCGATAAGTATCGACTGTCATTCGTTTTACATAACCACGATTTGTAACCGTGATAATAACATCTTCTTCTGGAATTAAATCTTCATCTTCTATATCTAAATCATCACTTAGACTTAATTCACTCTTTCTTTCATCACCAAATCTATCAAGAATATCTTTTAACTCTGTTAAAACTATTCCTAACTTTTTATCATGTGAATTTAGAATATCTTTGCATTCTTGAATAAATCTCTTAACTTCTAATAATTCATTCTTAATTTTATCAATTTCTAAACCAGTTAATCTTTGAAGACGCATGTCTAGAATAGCTTTTGCTTGTATCTCTGTTAGATTAAAGACACTCATCAAACCACTAAGTGCATCCTCAGTTGTTTTAGATTTCTTAATTAATTGAATTACTAAGTCAATATTCCCAAGCGCAATTGTTAGACCTTCTAACACATGTGCTCTAGCTTCTGCTTTATCTAAATCAAATTCAGTTCTTCTTGTAATAATATCGATTTGATGTTCTAAGTATGCTTCTAAAATTTCTTTTAAGTTTAATACTTTTGGTTGACCATTATGGAGAGCAAGTAAATTAATTCCAAATGTTGATTGTAGTTGCGTATGTTTGTATAAATTATTTAAGATGACATTTGGATTTGCATCTCTTCTTAATTCAATAACTATACGCATCCCTAATCTACTTGATTCATCTTGTAAACCAACAATTCCATCAATTACTTTATTTTTTACAGTTTCCGCAATTCTATCAATTAATCTTGATTTATTTACTTGATATGGAATTTCTGTAATTATTATATTATGTTTTCCGTTACCAATTTCTTGGATTTCACATTTAGCTCTTACTGTAATAGCACCATTACCAGTTAGATATGCTTTTCTAACCTGACTTACACCCATAATTAAGCCACCAGTAGGAAAATCAGGACCTTTAATATAGTTCATTAATCCTTCAATTGAAATTTCAGGGTTTTTAACTAAAGCAATTAGGCCTTCAATTACTTCTGTCATGTTATGAGGTGGGATATTAGTTGCCATACCAACAGCAATACCTGTAGCTCCATTCACTAAGAGATTAGGAAACTTACAAGGTAGAACTGATGGTTCTCTTTCAGATCCATCATAATTATCAATATATGTAACTGTGTTTTTATTTAGATCCTTAAGCATTTCCATAGCAATTTTGCTCATTCTAGCTTCGGTATAACGCATTGCTGCTGCACCATCACCATCAATTGAACCAAAATTCCCATGTCCTTCAACTAAAGGATAACGATAGCTAAAGTCTTGAGCCATCCTAACCATAGAATCATAAATTGCTGAGTCACCATGTGGGTGGTATTTACCCATAACTTCCCCAACAATCCTTGCAGATTTCTTAAACTGTTTATCTGAATGCATACCTAAATCATTCATGGCGTATAGAATTCTTCTATGAACAGGCTTCATACCATCTCTAACATCAGGAATCGCACGCGAAACAATAACACTCATCGCATAATTAAGAAATGATGTTTTCATTTCTTTGCTTAAGTCTATTTCTTTAACTCCTCCATGATGAACGGTATCAGACTCTTTTACTTCATTATTTTCTTGATCTTTAGATTCTTCTTTAGTTTCTTCATCTAATTTTAAATCATCTTTTTCCACTCTATACCTCCTAAATATCTAGGTTCTCAACATAAACGGCATTTTCTTCAATAAATTCACGTCTTGGAGCTACATCATCACCCATTAACATACTAAATACAGTATCTGCTTCAATTGCATCATCTAAACTAACTTGTAGCAAGGTTCTTTGTGTTGGGTCCATCGTAGTTTCCCATAACTGTTCTGGGTTCATTTCCCCTAAACCTTTATATCTTTGCAAGATAGGTCTAGCTGATTTTGGAAGTGATTCTAATATTTTCTGTAATTCTTCATCTGAATAAGCATACTCAACCCTTTTATTCACACTTATCTTGTATAAAGGTGGTTGAGCAATATAAATATATCCTTTTTCCACTAATGGTTTCATAAATCTATAAAGGAAAGTTAGAAGAAGGGTTCTAATATGAGCGCCATCGACATCAGCATCGGTCATAATTACGATTTTATGATATCTAGCTTGATCAATATTAAAATCTTCACCTATACCAGTTCCAAATGCTTGAATCATAGAAATAATTTCTTTATTACCTAAAACTTTATCAAGTCTTGCCTTTTCTACATTCAATACTTTACCGCGTAGAGGTAAAATTGCTTGGAATGCACTATCTCTTCCTTGTTTAGCACTACCTCCGGCAGAATCCCCTTCGACTATGTATATTTCACACTCTTCTGGGTTTTTACTTCTACAGTCAGCTAGTTTTGATGCAAACCCTAAAGACTCTAGTGGATTCTTTCTACGTGTTGCTTCTCTTGCTCTTTTAGCTGCAATTCTTGCTCGTGATGCTAAAACACCTTTTTCAATAATTATTTTCGCACTTGAAGGATTTTCTTTTAAATAAATGTCTAATTGGTCTCCTAAAATTTGTGAAGTTATCCTTCTAACCTCAGTATTACCTAATTTAGCCTTTGTTTGTCCTTCAAATTGTGGATTTGGATGACGGCATGAAATAATTGCAGTCAACCCTTCACGAACATCCTCACCAGTAAATGATTCATCTTTTCTAAATAAATTATTATCTTTCCCATAATTATTTAAAACCCTAGTTAAGGAAGCTCTGAACCCTTCTTCATGAGTTCCTCCTTCTGGAGTATAAATATTATTAATAAACGAATAGATATTGCTTGAATATTCTTCTGTATATTGGATTGCTATTTCAATTTCTATACCATCCATAGCTCCATCGATATAAATAATATCATTATGGATCGATGCTTTTGCTTTATTTAAGTACTGGACATATTCTTTAATCCCACCTTCATAACAATAACTTACTTCTTTTATATTTTCTGGATTTCTTGCATCTCTTAAAGAAATTCTTAGTCCTTTATTTAAAAAAGCAGATTGTTGGAGACGGTTTCTTAAAATTTCAAAGTCGAAAGTTATCCCTTCTTTGAAAATTTCAATATCTGGTTTAAATCTAACTCTTGTTCCAGACTCTTCAGTCACTCCAAGTTCTTGTAATTCGCTTAATTTGCCTCCGCGAACATATTCTTGACTATAAAGTTTTCCTTCTTTTTTAATTTCTACAATTAAGTTTTCACTTAGTGCATTAACAACACTCGCTCCAACCCCATGTAAGCCCCCAGAAACCTTATATGACTTACCATCAAATTTACCACCAGCATGAAGAATAGTAAAAACAGCTTCAACTGCACTTTTTCCAGTCTTTTTATGAATTTCAACAGGAATTCCACGGCCATTATCTGTTACTTGAATATAATTTTCAGGTAATAAATCAACTTCAATATGTGTACAATAGCCTGCTAACGCTTCATCAATCGCATTATCGACAATTTCCCATACTAAATGATGTAATCCTCTTGGACCTGTTGAACCAATATACATCCCAGGGCGCTTTCTAACAGCTTCTAATCCTTCTAGTATCTGTATATTTTCACTACCATAGCTATTTTTTGTTTCTTGTATGTTCTCCACTCTCTTCACACTCCTTCATTAATGTAATTATTCTACTATCTTTTAATACTTTTTCAGATAAACTCTCAACTGATGTAGTAGTTATAAATATTTGATTCGTTTCACTCAAGAGATTTATAATCTCATTTTGTCTGTTTAAATCTAATTCACTAAATACATCATCTAAAATAATGATTAAGTTATCACTTTTTTTACTTATTAATTCAGCCAAAGCCAATTTAATTGCTAAAACTGTTGTTCTTTGTTGCCCTTGTGAACCAAATTGAGCTACATTATTATCATTTAACTCAATTAGAAAATCATCTCTATGTGGCCCTTTTGTAGTAGTTTTATAAAACAAATCATTTTTTTGATTGTTTTTAAAGACATTTTCAAGATCATCAATATCAACATTAGGTAAATATTTAATTATTCCACTTTCTTTTCCATCACTTATTGCATTAATCTTAGTTAATACATATGGATTTAATGCATTTATAAAGTCTCTTCTTGTTTTTATTATTTTTTTTGCTTCTTTTATTAAGGCTTGAGTATAAATATCTAAAAGACTGAAATCTTTGTTAGCAGATTCACTCATCATTTTTAATAATTCGTTTCTTTCTTTTAAGATCTTTCTATAATTAATAGAACTTTTTAAATATATTGAATCCATTTGGGATATATTAGAATCTAAAAACTTTCGTCTAGTAGCTGGGCCACCTTTTACTATCTCCATATCCTCAGGACAAAATATTACTACATTTAAAAAACCAATATAATCACTTAAATTGCTTAAAGGTTTATTATTGATAATAATTTTTTTCCCTTTATCAGTTATATTTAGAATTACTTCGTACTTTTTATCTTTATTTTCGAAATTTCCTTTAATAATTGCATATTCATTGCCAATTTTAATAAGTTGTTGATCATTATTAGCTCTATGGCTCTTTGCAAAGCTTAAACAATAGATGCTTTCTGCAACACTTGTCTTGCCAACAGCATTATTACCAACTAGAATATTAATTTTATTAGAGAAATCAACCTCATATTTAGAAAAACAGCGGAAATTATATAATTTCAACTTTTTTATATGAATCATTATTCTCTGCCTATCTCATATTTTTGATTATTTACTTCAATTACTGTTTTAGGATATAGTTTTCTTCCTCTTCTAGATTCATTAACTCCATCTACAAGCACAGAATTCTCTAACAAATACATTTTTGCCATAGCTCCACTACTTATAATCCCAGAAAACTTTAAAAACTGCCCTAATGTAATATATTCACTCTGAATTACTATTTTTTTCATATAACCTCTATCCAAAAGCATCCCATATTTGCCCTTTATTAATATTTCTATTATACCATATTTTAAGGATTTTTGCTACATATATTTTAACTTTTATTGTTTTTTATAAAGTGCTAAAAATTTTAGAAAATTACCACTATATTTAGGGTTATAATTCATTTAAATGGTCAAACTTTCAAGTTTTGTTCAATAATTTAAAAGCGATTATACCGCATTTTTAAGGCGTTTTTTAAATTTTTATTGTATTTTTAGTAAAACCTTAAAAATAATATAGTTTTCCACAAAATACTGTGGAAAACTATTGGATAACTTTTATATAGAATAATATCGTCTTTATACATATATACATAAATGTGTATAGAATGATTGAAAATATATTTTTATTAAATTGTTCTAGATTAATCTACCTCTACTCAAATAAACAGATATTCATCTTATTGTAATACTTTAACCAAAAAAGTACTTTGCTCCTGTTTACCATATTATTTTATTTCTACACAATGGATCTTAACCTAGATATCGTATAATTTTTATAATATATCTATACTTATTTATGTATATACATAAAATATTGTAATTATCTCTTGCTTGATTTTGGATTGTTCTGCTTAAATTTATGCGAGTTATCCTAAAACCAATACATAATTACATTTATACATTAATGTTTATCTAATGTATATGTATATGCACGATCAACTTTTACTATTTTTAGTTTGATATTCTCATTTCTATATAAAAGTAAAAGTGGATATTAAATAGAGTATCAATATATTTATACATAATTACTTATATACATAAATATTAATCTATTATAAACGCAAGAGTCTGATCTGTTATTGCTGTTTTTTCTTTGGATATCTAATTTTCTATAAATTAACAGGGTTATAATTTGAACTATTACAATAAATTTGTACATAATTACTTATATACATAAATAGCAACTTCTAAATTATTAAAATACATTTATTTTTTCTTTAATAAATTCTTTAGCAAATGTAATTGTGAAGTGAAAATATAATTTTCTTAATAAATTTTTATCTAGATTGTAAGCATTTAGATACATAAATATGTATTTACATATAAATGCAACCCATTTTAATCTTTAATTATATATTTATAATAATAAAAATGATTATTTATTATATTTAAACTTAATTTCTGTAGCTTAATAGATTATATATCTATACATAATAGTTATTACTATCTGCTATAATATACATATTTACGTAAATACATAAATATTGTTGGAATAAATTAAACTCAACCTATACTGTAACACTAATATTTTGTTATTTCTTTAGTTCACTTTTATTAAACTACCATCTTTATATACATATATAAGTAAATATGTATATATATTAGTCAAAAGTAGTATATTTTTAATTTTTAGTAGCTAAAAAGCAAACTATTAGATGTTTTTTTTATATAATAAAATATGAATATGAGTAAATA
>JBAYTA010000095.1:0-6772 GCA_041675865.1 Bacilli bacterium
ATAACTAAATAAAAAATATTAGGGTAAACTATTAAAAATATCTTTCTTATGATATAATATGATTGAGGTAAAAAATGGATACATTAAAAGAATTATATAAGGTTGGTAATGGTCCTTCAAGTTCACATACTATGGGGCCACAGTTTGCTGCTTTAAGATTTAAAAATCGTCATCCTAATGCAAATAGGTATGTTGTTGAATTGTATGGGTCACTTGCTGCAACAGGAAGAGGACACTTAACTGATAAGATTTTATATGATACTTTGGGTAAAAATAAAACAGAAGTTATTTTTAAGCCAGAGTTGTTTTATGATTATCATCCAAATGGAATGAAACTTTTCGCATATTCTGAAAACAATACAATAATAGAAGAAGAGTTAGTTTTCTCAGTTGGTGGTGGGAGTCTAAAAGGTTTAAATGAGCCTAGAGAGATTGCGCATAAATCTTACTACCCACTAAGATTTATGAATGATATTTTACATTACTGTGAGAAAAATAATATGAGTTTGCTTGATTATGTTCTTGAATGTGAAGATGATGATATTTTAGAGTTTTCAAAAAATGTTGTTGTCCAAATGTTTGATACAGTAGAAAAAGGTCTTAAGAAAACTGGTTATTTACCAGGACCACTAAAAATTCAAAGGCGAGCAAATTCTATTTATAATAAGTATATAGAAAATAAAGATTTCAATAGTTTAGTATTCTCTGCTACTTTAGCTGTCAGTGAAGAAAATGCAAGTGGTGGAATTGTTGTAACAACCCCAACTTGTGGTGCTAGTGGAGTTTTGCCTGGGGTAATGTATGCATATTTTAAAACTGAGAAATGTAGTATTGAAGATATAGCAAAGGCGGTATTAGTTGGAGGTTTAGTTGGAAATTTAGTTAAACATAATGCTTCAATTAGTGGTGCTGAAGTTGGTTGTCAAGGAGAAGTTGGGACTGCGTGCTCTATGACTGCTGCAGCGCTTGCTTATTTAAAAGGTGGTAACAATAAACATCAAGAATATGCAGCAGAAATTGCGCTTGAGCATCATCTTGGTATGACTTGTGATCCGATTTTAGGTTATGTACAAATACCTTGTATTGAAAGGAATGCATTATCTGCAAGAAGAGCAATTGATTCATGTAATTTTGCTCTATTAACAGATGGCAATCACTATATAAAACTTGATGATGTAATTGTATCTTTAAAAGAAACAGGAAAAGATTTACATTCAAATTATCGTGAAACTTCTTTGGGAGGGTTAGCGAAAATTAAATTACCACTGTATGAAGAAACCGAGAGCGAATAGCCCTCGGTTTATTTTTGTCTTTCTTTAATTATCTTAGTTATTTTTTCTGCCATTCCATTAGGAACAAATGCATCGATCGGTTTATTAAACATTACAAGTTCTTTAATAGCTGATGATGATAGGAATAAATTATCAGTTGAAGGGAATAAAATGTAAGTATCAATAGTATTATCTATTGTGTGATTAAACTGGAATAGAGTAATTTCACTTTGATAATCATAGATGTTTCTCATTCCCCTAATAATTACTGAACAATTTCTTTCTTTCGCATAATCTAGTACTAATTGATTTGATGCTTCCACAATTACATTATCTAGATGTTTTGTTGCTTCTTTTAATAAGGCAACTCTTTCATCAGGTGTAAAAATATATGTTTTGTTTGGATTTAAACTAACTAGTACATATACTTTATCAAATACTTTTGATGTTCTTTCTACGATGTCTAAATGTCCATTAGAAATTGGATCAAATGAACCTGGGTATACTGCTATTTTCATATGCCACCTCTAAATATTATTATACCCTAAGTAAAACACTAAATCAATTTTTTCTATAAATTTAGTCTAAATAAACTATTTAACTTTACAAAAAGGGGTTTTTAGTGTATTATTATAAAAAGGATTGAGGAAATAAAAATGAAAACTAAGGATATAATTAGTCAAGCTTTATCAAAGAAAATATCTTTAATTATATATTTTATTGGAACACTTATTATTAGTGCTACACTACTTGTATTTTGCGTTCTAATTGTAAGAACATTAGTAGATGATATTTTTTCAACTCCTGTTGATGAAGCACCAAAATTAGCATTTTGGATTGGTGCTTTTGCAATATCTCTTACATTAATGATTGCATCTGGAATAGTAAATAAAAATTTAGCATTAACAATTTCTTCGAATGTTACTGCTGCTTTATCTAAAGCTGCTTATTCAACTAGTTTAAGATCTGAGATTAATGAGTTTGAGAAAGTTGATAATAATGAAATGGTTTCAAAAATTATTAATGACTCAAGCTATATTGGTGAAGTATATATAGGGAAAAACTGGTATTTGTTCTTGAGGAACATAGTTTATCTTGTTGCTTTCTTTATATCTATGATGATAATTAATCCTGTATTGGGCTTAATTACATATGGATCATTACCTCTCTTTTATATGCTTATTAGAAGCTATGATAAATTCTATCAAAGAATTCATGCAAAAGCTGAAGGAGTTAATCTAGAAAGATCAAGAAATATTAGTGAAGACCTAGAAAAAATTCGAAGTATAAAATTAAGAAACGGGATTGAACAAGAAGAAGAAAAACTACAAAAATTAAATGAAAAGTTTATTTCTTCAAAAAGAACACATGGAATGTTCTTGGATATTAAGGAAAATAAATTATTTGATTTATTAATTGGTTTATTGTTAACACTAATCTTAGGTGTTGGTGGATATATGTCTACTAGAGGAGAACATATTCCGGGAACTATAGTTGCGATTGTAATTATGATTCCAATGATGTATCGTATGTTTAATCAATTAATGTATAATAATATATATCCAAGCTTCATTGAGGTTGAACTATCATCATTAGAAGAAATATTAGGAATAAAGAGTGAATTAAAATCTGAACCGATTAACTCACTTGATGAAATTAGATCGCTAAAATTCCAAGATGTTTCGTATACATCAGTTGATGGTAGTATTGAAGATGTAAGTTTTGAACTTAAACGAGGTGAAAAACTGGGTGTTCTTACACTAGATTCTAATAATGATAAAATCATTTTTGAATTATTAACTAAATTAGTTAGACCTAAAGAAGGTGTAATCTCAGTTAATAATTGTGATTTTAATAAAATTAATACACTCTATTTAAGAAGTCTTATTACTGCAATTCCTGATGATAGCGAATTATTCAACGATACTATTGCAAACAATATTATCTATCCACTAGAGTTTGATGAATATAAATATAATGATGCTCTAAATAAAAGTGGTTTAAAGAAATTATTAGGAAATTATGAAGATAGAGATCAAACAATAATAAATATAGATAATCCTTTAAGTGATGAGATGAAGTATAGAATTATATTTGCAAATGCATTCTATAAGGATTCTAAGATATTTGTTCTAAATGAAACAGATTCAAAACTAGATCCTAGAAGTGAAGAAGCATTAATTGAAGAAGTTTTTGAATTGAAAAATAAAATAACTATTATCCTTACTGATAAGAATTATAATGTTGTGAAATGTGATAAAGTATTAATTTTGGGTAATGGTGGAGTATTAGAATACGGTAAAGTAGAGGATTTATTAAATGATAAAGCATCTACACTATTTAGCTTAATTAAAAAAGTAAAAGCAACAAAAAGCGCGAAGATATCATAAAGCGCTTTTTTAAAGAGAAGAAACGGAGTATATATATGGATAAATTTAAAGTGCGTACTAGATTTGCACCAAGTCCAACTGGATTTATGCATGTTGGAAACTTAAGATCTGCTTTATATGCATATTTATTTGCAAAGCAAAACAATGGAAGTTTTATTTTAAGAATTGAAGATACAGATTTAAATAGGTTTGTTCCAGGAGCTATTGATGTAATATATTCAACTTTAGAACAAGCTGGGATTACATTTGATGAAGGTCCACACGAAGGTGGAGAATTTGGGCCATATATTCAAAGTGAAAGAAAAGAAATATATTTAGAATATGCGAAAAAGTTAATTCCAACTAAAGATGTATATTATTGTTTTTGTGATAAAGAACGTTTAGCAAAAATTAAAGAAGAAGGTCATACAAAATATGATAAGCATTGCCTTCATTTAAGTAAAGAAGAAGTTGAAGCAAAACTTGCAAGTGGTGCTCCTTATGTAATACGTCAAAATATGCCTACTGAAGGTGTAAGTGAATTTGATGATTTGGTTTTTGGCCATATTACAATTAATAATGATGAGCTAGAAGATCATGTATTGATAAAATCTGATGGGATGCCAACTTATAATTTTGCAAATGTAATAGATGACCATTTAATGAATATTACTCATGTAATTAGAGGAAATGAATATTTAAGTTCAACTCCTAAATATAATTTACTGTATAAAGCATTTGGTTGGGATCTTCCATATTATATGCATTTAACTCCTATTATGAAAGATGAGAGAAGAAAATTAAGTAAAAGACATGGTGATGCATATTTTGGTGATTTTATTGAAAAAGGTTACCTCCCTGAAGCAATTATAAATTATATAGCTTTACTTGGTTGGAGTCCTAAAGGAGAGGAAGAAAAATTTACAATGGCTGAATTAATTGAAAGATTTTCAATTAGTGGTTTATCTAAATCTCCTTCAATCTTTGATGAAAATAAAATGAGATGGCTTAATGGAGAATATATAAAAGAATTAAGTTTTGAAGATTTTATGGAATATAGCACTCCTTATTTTGAAAAATCAACTATTAAAGGAAGATTTGATTATAATAAGTTTGGAAAAATATTGCAATCAAGAATTGAAATCTTTAGTGAGATTATTGATAAAGTGACATTTATAGATGACTTTAATAAAATAGATCCGGCTATGTATGACCATAAAAAGTTTAAGCTAGATGCAGGGGTTGCGAAAACAGTTATAACTGAAGCGATCAATAGATTTGAGGCTTTAACTGATTTTAATGAAGATAATCTTCATGAACTAATTAAACAATTAGCAGCTGATTTAGAATTAAAAGCTGGTGGAGTATATACAGTTTTAAGAATTGCTCTATCATCACAAAGCGTTACACCTGGAGGATCTACTGAAATAGCAGATATTTTAGGCAAAGATGAAAGTTTAAGAAGATTAAAATTAAGTCTTGATTGGTTAAGTTAATTTATCAGGGGAGGTAATTTAATGAAAAAGATTCTGTTTTATTGTTCATTAATAATTAGTGGTCTGATTGGACTATCTAATGTAATTCCAAGTTTAAATGATCCAAATGGCTCTGATTTGGTATATGTATTTTTCTTTGTATATTTAATAATTGCATTACTTGGATTTATTGGTGGTTTCAAAGAAATAAAAAATGATGAAAAATAAAAAGTCCCTAAAGGAATTGTCTTAATAAGACATTTCCTTTGGACTTTTTTTTATTCTATAAATTTTTCTTGAAAGAAACTCGAATCTATTATTTCTAGATTATATTTTGATGGACCATCTATTTGTTTACCATTGTACTTAAATCTAGAACCATGACATTTACAGTCATATGTTTTATCAACTGAATTAAATCTTAAACCACAGTGCATATGCGGACAAATTGCTTTCACAAGATAAATTTTTCCATCTTCATCTTTATACATCCCTACTGGAAGGCCCCTATATTTAACTACCTTACCTGTATTAGGGCTTAATTTCCATGTTCTACATTGTGGGAATGTTCTAGTTTTTATTAATGTAGGTAGCATTTTTGTATTATAGATTAATAAATCTTTGGTAAGTTTAACACGTTTTGGTTTAAAGATTTTTTCATATGGAGACTTTCTTCTTACAAGTAAATCTTTTATTATTGTTGCAGCTGCTATACTTGCTGCCATACCCCATTCATTAAAAGCTGCAACCATATAGATATTTTTTTTCACTTCGCCAATATAAGGAAAATAATCAGTTGACTGATAATCTTGTCCGCTCCAAGTGTATTCAAAATCATCAATCTGTAGATGATTTTTACCGAATGATTTTAATTGATTGATTTGTTCAAACTCAGGGATAAATTTATTTGAATTATGTGTTGCACCACTTACTAAAATTTTGTCTTCTCCATCAATATTAATGTATCTAATTGCGATTGTGTTTTTTGAATCAGTATTTATGTAATTAGCATCTTCAATTGTTTTATTTGCTTTACCGATTGTTGCATAAGCAATTTGAGGAATCATTTTCATAAAATAGAAATTGAATTTTTTATAAAAAGGATAATGAGAGCAAATAATAATCTTGTTTGCAATGATTGAGAAATTATTTAATGTTTTGGCGATTGGTTTTTTAGAGTTATTAACTTCTACAATTTTTGTTTCTTCAAAAATCTTTATTCCGCGTTCAACTAATATATCTGATAATTTATCTAAGTATTTTACAACATTAAATCTACCTTGTTCTTTGATTTGCAGTGCTTTATATTTTGAGATAACTGGATCAATTGATGTTTCTTTAAAGTGAATCCCTAATTTTTGGTAAGCAACTCTTTCATTCTCTATATTTTTTAATTCATTTTCATTTAGAGCAAATAGATAGGAATTAACTAACTTAAAATCACAACTAATATTTTCTCTTTCAATAATGTCTTGAATTCTATTTAAGCCAAATTCATTAAAATCTTTATAAAGTCTAGCACTATCTATATTATGTTTTTTAATCAAGTCATGGTAAATGTAGCCATGTTGGAAAGTAACTTTAGCAGTTGTGGAAGAAGTGGTGTTTTGGTAGATTCTATTTTGATCTACCACTACTATATTATTTGAATATGGAA
>JBAYTA010000096.1:0-6738 GCA_041675865.1 Bacilli bacterium
ATACCTAATGTAAGTGAAGAAATTATTGCTCCAGCATATGATTCTAATAAATCTGAACCCATTCCAGCTATGTCACCAACATTATCACCAACATTGTCAGCAATAACAGCAGGATTTCTTGGGTCATCTTCAGGAATTCCAGCTTCAACTTTACCTACTAAATCAGCACCAACGTCTGCTGCTTTAGTATAAATTCCACCACCAACACGAGCAAATAATGCAACTAGTGAAGCACCTAAACCGTAGCCGATAACAACTTGTCCAACTAATGCAAGATCATTGAATGATAAATAAAGGACTAAAACAGAACCAGTAAGTCCTAACAAACCAAATCCAACAACACTTAATCCAACAACAGATCCACCACTAAACGCCATTTTTAATGCTTTGCCCATACCACTTGTATTTGCACCAGATGCTGTTAAAGCATTTGCCTTAATACCAGCCGACATACCAACATAGCCAGCTAAACCAGAAAAGCTTGCACCTAGTATAAAGCAAAGTGAGCTTTTCCAACCAACACCTTCAGCAACTGAAAGTGCAGGTATAAAACCTAATAAGGCTAAAACTACAGCAATACTAATTATAAATATTGCAATAATTTTATATTCTTTCTTTAAAAATGCCAATGTTCCTTCTTTGATATATGAAGATATTTCTTCAATTTCATCATTATTTACTTTTAGTTTCTTTAATTGGCCCTTTAAAAAGAATGCATAAATTAGTGATAGTACAGTTGTACCAATAATCAATGCAAGAAAAATCACTAATGTTTTATCATCTAAATTCATGAATATCATCTCCTTATAATTTAGAACTAGGAAATTTTTGAATTAAAACATATTAGGATGAAGTGTTGGACTTTCGAATAATACATAATAATCCAAAAAACACCATTAATAAGATTATACTAAATTATATTTTAAAATTCAAGAAAATGTTTTCATTGTTGTTTTTTACTTTGTTTTTGTTATGTTTTTTTTAGATTTTATTTTATTATATTCTTAAGTAATCTAAATTTACAAAAGAAGATGTTGTAATTGCTATAGATCCTTAGTGAAATTAGAAGTACAATATGGGCTTCTTTTTTAATTAGTTATTCTAATTTTCGATAATAAATGTTATAATAAGACAATAAAACGTTTTCTGGAGGAAATGATGAGAAGAATTATTAGCGTTATAACAATATTTATTTTATTATTTGTAGTTGGTTGTACTACAGTTGAAGAACCAAAGATATTGGTAGATGAACAAATTGATGTGTATATTGGTGAAGATTATCTAGTTCTACCTACTTTAAAAGGTGTAAAAGGAGAAGTTGGTTTAATATATGAATCACTTGATGAATCAGTATTTATCGTATCTAATGATAATTATATATCTCCTGTTAGTCTTGGTAGTGCTGATTTATTAATAAAATTAGAAAACACTGAAGTACAAGTTAAAGTATTGGTTAATGTTCTTAGAAGAGAAGTAGATATTGAACTTGAATTTCAAAATACAAACTTCAGCATTCTTAAAGGAGAAGAACTTACTTTAGTTCTTTTAGGAAATGGTGAAGAAATATTAAAAGACATCACTTGGTCTTCTAGTGATGAAAGTGTAGCAAGTATAAATAGTAATGGTGTTGTTTTAGGTAAAGCTAGTGGAACAACAACTATTGCTGCTAGCTATAAAGGTAAAAAAGTAGAAACTATTATAACAGTTAATAACACAACTGAGGTTGATTTAGAAGTAATCAAGGTAAGTGGAATTAAGATTGTTGAGATTGGTGAAATAATTATGCTTAAGGCTAAGACTGATATTAGTCCAGCAACTTTTGTTTTCACAAGTCTTAATGAAGATATAGCTACTGTTACTTCTAGTGGAGTATTAAAAGGTATTAGTGAAGGAATAGCAACAATTAAAGTTTCCTTAGCTGAAGATGCAAGTGTAAGTGTTAGTTTTGATGTAACTATTAAAACACCTATTTTAGATATATCTGTATCTCCAAGTAGTGAGATGGTAATAGGAGATAATGAAACAACATTAATTGTTAGGGATTCAAAAGGCATCTCAATTGGTAGACATTTATGTGATTTTAGAAGTTTAGATGAAAGTATTCTAGAAATAAGTAGTGATGGAATTATTACTGCTGTTGGAGTTGGAACAACTTCAATTGAAGTTAAACATAATAATTCAATTGGATATGTAGAAATAATAGTAAATGAAGCTCCTGAGATCAATTATAGGAATTTGATTGTAGAAACAGCTATTAAAGAATTTGGTTATGTAGAAGGCCCAAATAATGATACTAAATATGGAACATGGTATGGTATGCCTAATCAACCATGGTGTGCAATGTTTGTTTCATGGAGTGCTCATCAAGTAGGAATACCTCAAACAGTTATTCCTAAATATGCAGCAGTTGCTGCTGGTTTAGCTTGGTATCAAGCTAAAGGTAGTGATTTTTACAAATCATATGAAGAAACACAAAATGGTGATTATGTTCCAATATGTGGAGATATTGTATTCTTTAAGAGTAATGGAGCAAGTCATACAGGGATTGTTGTAAAAGTTGTTGGTGATATCATGTATACTATTGAAGGTAATACCTCTAATAGAGTAGCTTTAAGATATTACTATTATAAGAGTTATGATAAGATTACTGGTTATGGAATTCCAAACTATCAAGCTAGTTCAACACCGATCAAAGATTTTGATATTGCAAGAGCTACATTTGGTGGAGGAGTTTCAACAACGTAATAAATAAAAAACCGGTATTATAGTGAAGATGCTGGTTCTTTATAATAATGTAGGATATGTTTACTAAAATATATAAAATATGTTAGTAGTATATAAAAAAGTAATAATTAAGGAGGGAAACATGAGTAAACGTTTAAATTGGAATCAATTATTAAGTAATGATAGAGACGAAAAGACATCGAAAAAAGAAAGAAAACAAAAATGGGATAATAGAATATATAGTAAAGTTGATTTTGACAAAGTATGCTTTATGTCAAGTTTTAGGAGATTGCAGGATAAAGCTCAAATTTTTCCGCTTGAGAAAGGGGACTTTGTTAGAAGTAGATTAACCCATTCTATAGAGGCGATGACTATTGCTGAATCTATTGGTAATGAAATTATCAATATAATAAATCATAAAGAAAAAGGCAATTTGAATTTAGATAA
This sequence comes from Bacilli bacterium, assembly GCA_041675865.1. Lineage (GTDB taxonomy): Bacteria > Bacillota_I > Bacilli_A > ML615J-28 > CAG-698 > DUVT01. Next base: position 3,172 of record JBAYTA010000096.1, read on the forward strand.
AAATTTACTGAAAAATATACCTTATATTTTAAAAACGGCAGCATTAATACATGATATTGGAAATCCTCCGTTTGGACATTTAGGAGAAGAAATCATTAAAGAGTGGTTTAAAAATAATTTGCCTAGATTAAGTTATCATAATGAGGAAAATGCTAAAATGCTTTTTCAAAAGACTGATGGTAGTGGTAATAATACTTTAGAAAAGTTTATGCAAGGTTACATAGATGATTTTACAAAATTTGATGGTAATGCTCAAGCGCTAAGAATAGTAGAAAATTTACAGAATATATGTATTACAAAAAATGGTATAACAAATGGACTTGAATTATCCTATCCTTTACTTGCAACAATAATTAAGTATCCTTTTAATCCTATTACAAAAAAAACATATAATGACGAAGATCCCAAAAAACTTGGATATTTTTTATCTGAAAGAGAATTATATATGGATATTCAATTAAAATTGGGTCTAGAGCATAGAAGACATCCGTTAGTTTTTGCACTTGAAGCTGCAGATGATATTGCTTATTTATGTTCAGACTTAGAAGATTCTGTAAAGAAAGGTTTGGTTGATTTTAAGTATATTCGAGAACATATAAAAAGTGCAATGGATGATGCCAAAAATAATGGGAATACTCAGGTTGAAAGAAAACTTCTATCTTTATATAATCTTTTTGATGGAGAAAATCATGATAAAGAGACTATGTTTTATAAGATTCAAATTAACTGTGCACACATTAGAGGTAGATTAATTAATGATGTTAGAACAGAATTTTCATCAAAATATAATTATATTATGAATGGTACATATAACGAAAGTTTACTTACCTCTTCGCCATTTTCTAAATACGTTGACAATTTTATAAGAAAAATTTTGATAGAAAAAGTTTATTATTCTGAAAAAATTGTAAGACAAAAAATAATTGCTAGAAAGACACTATATGGATTGTTAGATATATTTGTTATTAGTGCGCTTAATAGATTTGGAAGTGATAATAAAGATTTAAGTGATCCTTTACATAATTTACTGATTTCTGAAAACTTTTCAAATATATGTAAATATAATATACGTGACATTGTAGATAAAAAGCAAAGATTATATTATAAAATATTACTTGTATTAGATTATATTTCTGGTATGACTGACTACCATGCTATAGAAGTTTATAACATTATACGATAATTACAACTATTAAAATTTGTAAAAGAGATTACCTACAGATAAAAATAAATTTTAATTTTTTCTTGTATATTAATGTTTCAATTAATACAAAACGCCCATAATAAAATTAAGGGTGTTTTTTTATGAAGATATCATTAAGATTTAATGCAATACTAAGAATATTACTAACAGCTTGTAATATTGTAATTCCAATAATTATTGGTCCATATATTATTAAAACATTAAGTAAAACTTCATATGATACGTATACAAAAGCAAATGTGGAAGTTGGACTTTTTTTAATGTTAGCTGGTGTATCTATATTTACTTATGGTGTTAGAAGTATAAGTAAGATAAGGGAAAATAAGGAAGAAGTGAAGAAGACTTTTACTGAGATCTTTATTTATAGTTTTGTTCTTACTTCTTTGTTTTCAATACTTTATCTTTTATATATTACTTTCATTAATAATCATAGTGGAGAAACAATTTATTATATTTTAATGTTACAGTTCATTGGAAGTTTTGTATCTGTAGAATGGATGAATGAAGCATTTGAAGATTATAAATTTATTACAATCAAATCATTAATTGTTAAGGTGTTATATGTGTCTTCCATTTTCACATTCATAAAGAGTGATAACTTAATCAGTTATACTTACATTATTTCTTTTACTTTTATATTAGATAATTTAATAAGTTTTATTTATATTTACAGAAAACACTCACTCTCGTTTAAAGGATTAAACTTAAAAAAACATTTAAAGCCAATAATCTTAATTTTCTTAATTAGCAACATATCACTTATGTATATGCAAGCTGACAAACTAATGTTAGGTCTTATGCTAAGTGATAATGCAGTAACAACTTACACAATTCCATCATATATAGTAGTTTCAATATATAATGTGATTTTATCTATTTTTGTAGTTGCTATTCCAAGACTAAATGATTATTATCATAATAAAAGTAAAGATGATTTTAGAAAGTTATATAATGAGATCTTAAGAACATTTTTAATTATCTTCATTCCCTTGATTGTTTTTGTATTTGTATTAAGTGATGATATTATTATCCTTTATACAAGTAGTAAATATTTAGAATCAATTATTCCCCTAAAGTATTTTAGCATTGTTATATTATTAAATGCTACTGTATATTTACAAAGAGAAGGAATCCTTTATGTTTTTGAAATGGAAAAAAAGATTATAAAATATAATCTAATTGGGGGAATAATTAATATAGGATTAAATATTGTTTTATATTTCTTAGGGTTGTTTAATCCTATAACTTGTATAATTACTTTAGGTTTTTCTTTTTTGTTTTTAAATATAATAATGAGAATTTTTGTATTAAGAGAAATTGATAATAGAATTGTTTTATTTGATACTCAGATATCTAAATATATAGTACTCTCTATAATTGTTGTATTAATTGATTATTTTATAAGTTTGTTTATTTTCAATTTGTTGATTAAACTTATAGTTTGTTTTGTTTTGTTTATTATAATTTATTTACTTGGGTTGATTATTACAAAGGATAGTATTTTCAGATTAAATTGGAAGATATGTTTAGCTGAAGTTAGGAAGATGAAAGATAGGTTATTTAAAAGAAGAGTCTAATCAACTTACTTATTCATATAATTAACTAGGGGGTTATTTTATGAATACAAGATTTAATTTCAAATCATTAGCTTTTCATTTACTTGTTCCAATAATGTTATTATTTATAATATTAATGTTAGTTCCAGGATATGGTAATTATTATAATATGCTTGTAAAACCATTTCCTGCATTACCAAGTTTTGTGTTTTTTGGGATATATATATTAATGTACTTTTTAATTGGTATTAGTGCATTTTTGGTTGATATAAGAGAGAATGTAAAAGAAAGAGCATTTAACTATTATTATATAAGTTTACTTATAAACTTATTTTATATTCCAATTATGTTTGGAACAAAATCACTTTTAGTTGGATTTTTATGGTCTATATTATTACTTATTTTTGTGTTTCTTACATTTAAAGAGTTTAGGAAAGTAAATAGAACTAGTGGTATATTATTTATTATTTATTTTGTGTTTACAATCTTTTTAACATATTATTCTCTTACTCTAACATTTTTGAATACGTGATTATTAACTAATAATTTATAACTAATAATTTGTAATTTGATTAATGTTATAAATATTTTGTGTTTTAAATACAAATAACCAGTTAATAAGCTTATCTAGTTCCTTATATTTAAGAAGAAATTTACAAATAATATTATTTATTAATAATATTATCAGAGTGTTGACAAACAGGTTTTGTAGGCACTCTTATTTTTGTTTTAAACAAATATTTTAAATAAAATAAAAAAAACAACATTTAGATAACATTATCCTTATGTTGATAGTTTTTTGCTTTG
>JBAYTA010000097.1:0-6642 GCA_041675865.1 Bacilli bacterium
GAAGTGTTATGTCTATTTTTTAATTATAAAACCATAAAACATTTTGATAGCGACCATAAAACTTGTGACCATAAAACTTTTTCTTATAAAACCATAAAACCATAAAACTTTTTATAGAGCCATAAATGTAGAACCTACATTTATTAGGAGGTTTTTAAAATGCAAAATGAAATAATTCCAAAGGTACTAAACGAAATGGTTATTGATCTAAATAGCCAGCAACTTAAGAAATTAAAAGAAGTTTTACAAAAGACTTTATATAACTTAAGGATAGAAAAGCTATATGAAACTGAGAATAAAAATAGTATTAATAACTCTTTATTAGATTCATTCATTTCTTCAAAAAGAGTAGAAGGCTGTTCAAAAAAAACAATTAATTATTATAAATACACTTTAACCAATATCTTTAATAATGTTAATAAAGAAATATTACATTTAACTACAGATGATATCAGAGGTTACTTAGATAACTACCAAAAAGATAGTAAAGCAACTAAAATTACAGTAGATAATATCAGAAGAGTATTATCTACATTTTTTAAATGGTTAGAAGAAGAAGATTATATCGTTAAAAATCCAGTTAAGAAAATTCACAAAATTAGAACTGGTAAAGCAGTAAAGGAAACTCTATCAGATGAGAGTATAGAATTGTTAAGAGACAATTGTAATAATTTAAGGGATTTAGCAATTATTGATCTGCTTATTTCTAGCGGTATTAGGGTTGGAGAATTAGTAAATTTAAATATTTCTGATATAAACTTTAGTAGTAGAGAATGCATCGTTTTTGGAAAGGGTGATAAAGAACGTAAAGCATATTTTGATGCTAAAACAAAACTACATCTTGAAGAATATATTTTATCAAGAAGTGACAATAATGAGGCTTTATTTGTACATTTAAAAAAGCCTCATAACAGATTAAATATAAGTGGGATTGAGATTATAGTAAGAAAACTCGATCAAAAGTTAAAAATTGAAAAGGTTCATCCTCATAAATTTAGAAGAACACTCGCTACTAAAGCAATAGATAAAGGCATGCCTATTGAACAAGTCCAACACATGTTGGGTCATACTAAGGTTGATACCACCTTGCAGTATGCTATGGTAGAACAAAATAACGTAAAGATAGCTCATAGAAAGTTTCTAAGTTAATAAAAAAAGGAAGCGTATTTTATTTAATAATTTGCTTCCTTTAAATTTAAATTATAACTACTTTATAGTCCATTTTTTGATTATATTTCTCATAAAAATAAGTACCAGATGCTATTTCCTCACATTTTATAAATTCATATCTTTTTTCTGCAAATTCATTATCATTATATTTCTTTCCACCTGCAACGCAAAATATAATACTGTTATATTCAACTGCAATTATTTTAAATATAAATGCTTTTAAAATATCAGTTTCAATTTCAGTTATACCTGTTTTATACCTTGTTAATGCTTGATTAATTGTCGCTAATCTACTTTTTGTATCATATGTATTCATATATTCATTTTCATATTTAACTTGATCTAAATTCAATTTATGTAACTCATGTTTTAATTCACTATACTTTGTATTAAAAATTGCATCATCGAAAGATGGTGTTTTTAATTTCATGTCAATTAAATTTCCTATTAATGTTTCGAGCTCATTTCTCTTATCTTTTAATTCTTCAATTTTTGTTTCTACATCTGATACAGTAATATTTTTTGAAATAACTGATTTTATTATTTCTAAAATATTAATATTTTTAATAAATACTTCATTAAGCATTTGGAGAGTAGCACCTTCTAAGACTTCTTGGTAGACTGCTTTAGCATCACAATTTTCTTTACCTTTTAGATAATTTCCACATTGTTGCATTACCCTAGCTGATGGACTACCGTAATTCCAGTATCGTCTTTTTAATGTCCTTCCACATTTGATACAAAAAATTAAAGATGAGAAAGGATCTTAATTATTGTATTTAGATAAGTTTTTATTATCACCAACATATGCTGATGATCTATCTTTTCTAATTTTTTGTGCTAATTCGAAAGTTTCTTTATCAACGATACTTTCATGATTATCTTCTATTAAAAATTTAGGAGCTATATTATTATTCAAAACTTGTTTATGTGTTAAATAATCTACTGTTAGAGTTTTTTGCTGAAGTAGATCTCCGCAGTACTTTTCATTTTTAATTATTGGTAAAACTGTGCTTCCTCTCCAGTTGGCTTTCCCTGCTCCTGTTTTATAACCTAACTCCTCCATAGCTCTTGCTATTTGTCTCGCACCTTTTCCTTCAATATACATTTTAAAAACCAACCTAATAGCTTCAGCTTCTTTAGGGACTATTACTAAATTACCACCTTTTTTATCTTTTGTATAACCTAGAAATCTTTTGTGATTAACAATAGGTACACCATCTTTAAAACGTTTCTGAACATTCCATTTTACATTCTCACTTATGTTTCTTGCTTCCTCTTGTGCAATTGAAGACATTATAGTAAGCAAGAAATCAACTTTAGGGTCTGATGAATATATATTTTCTTTCTCAAAGTATATCTCTACATTAATTAATCGTAGCTCTCGAATATAGCTTAGACAATCAACTGTATTTCGTGCAAATCTAAAAATTGATTTAGTTATAATTAAATCAATTTCACCATCTCTAGCTCTTTCTATCATTTCATTAAATTGGATCCTCCCTTTGGTAGAAGTACCACTTATACCTTCATCAGCAAATACTTTTATAAATTCCCAGTTTGTATTACTTTTAATACGATTTGTATATTCATCTACTTGAGCATCGTAAGATGTTTTTTGTTCTATATTATCTGTTGATACTCTACAATAGGCACATACCCTTTTTTTGAGTGTCTTATTATTAATGATTATTTTATCTAAGTCTATTGTTGGCTTTATTATATTAACTACTTTACTTTGCATATTTTATTCCTCCTTGTCTTGTGTTAGCATATTACCGTTATAAAAACTATATAGCAAGTTAATAAGCTACTTTATAATAGGCTATTGCTTGATATCTTTTCAGCGTAAATCTTACGTAATTCGGCTTTGATATCCAATGATTCTTGGATTGTTAATAGTTGTTTTTCTTCTAGTAAAGATATAAAAGCTAGTGCAAAGCTTAGTTCCATTTCATTAGTAATTGTAAAATCCATATTTATAAATTTAAGTGTAAAATAAAAAGCATCCTTTATAAAAAGATGCTTTAAAAATAAAGTGAATATAAATTGCTAGGTAACGCCAATTACCCAGCATGTATATATTTTATCACAAAATATGAGAAAGTAAAGACCACAACAGTTGCTATCAATTATTGGAAATAAAGTAATCATATTTTGGCTTAGCCTCAAATAGGAGTGTTCCAATATGCACTATATCCTTGTATTCTTTTTTACTTATTAGAATTGATTTTAATTCATAATCATAAAAAATATATTGATTATCAACCTCTAGTATCTCTGACATGTAAGTTTTATTGTCTGTTGTAAATAGCATAACTGTATTTGGTATATGAATTGAGAAAAATGTTTAAGGTTGCCTCAAAAGAGACAAATCAAAACTTTTATCTTCTAATCAGAAATGATGGTAATTGGATAATTTATAAACTTGAAAAAGGTAAAGAAGAAATAATGAGTGAAAATCAATTCAAAACATATTTTATCACGTTAGTTTAAAAGATAATTTATACTCTGCTTGCACATAATACGATTTAAATAGTTTCAATTTCAATTGTAATAAAGATTAACTGATTTACTGTTTAAAGAGTTTATAAAGAAATTTAGAGAAAAGGAAAAATTATTGGTGATAAAGCTTTTGGAAATAAACAACAATAGCATGTAAAAAAAATTGCTAAATTCGAAAATGTTTTATATCCGATAATGTATGTTACCGGTGATATAAAGATAGTATTTAAGTATTGTTAATTAGAAATTATAAGTAAATAGTAGAAAATTCAGTAAGACAAGCCATTTAAGAAACTACCACAAAGTAAATTTTCCATTTATTTTGTGGTTTTTTGTTTTGGGGTAATTGTTAAGTATGGTATAATTTACTTGTAGTAGAATTAGTGTAATTAGAGGTAGTGCTTAAACTCACTGTACTTTAAGTAAAGTTTATTTGAGAGATTGCTAAAGGATTATTAAACCCACAAATATAATAAAAAATATTACGAGAGGTATAGCATGAAATACATAGGCTTTTTAAAAGTTGATCAACAATTTTTCGATTTTATGAATGAGCATTTTAAAAGAAATTATTTGAATGTTCGTCATTTAGAACAGGAACCGAATGGAATGATTCGTATTCTCTTTGTTATCTCTCAAGATAAATGGGGTGCCGTCTTGGTAAAGGGGTATGACTTTTATTCTAAAATTGACAAAGAAAAGTATGTTAATTATCTAGATGAAACTATCCAAAGAGAATTGGCACATTTACCAATATTTAAGCAAGATCAAAATTTATATAAAACCAATAAAATGCAAGAAGTACTACCAATAGTCAACTATATAAATAAAAACGAATACTTAAGAGAACTGAATTTACGCAGAACAAGAAATTTTATTATTTATAAAAATAGCTCGATGGAACTAGTATTCGATTCTTTTCATAAAGAATTAAGTTTTGTATCAAAATCACCATTTTCAGATATTGAACACGATACAAACAGGAAATTTACTGAAGAAATTTGTATTGATATTCTCCTTGATTTTAAAAAAAGTAAGCAGAAATTCATAAAAATGCTAAGTAAACCATACGATAAAAGCTACACTAAAGCCTATAAAAAATACATCGCTATTTTGAATGGTAAATCTAAATTTACAGATGAAGATATAATTATTATGATCTCAATTCTAGGTCGTCTAAATCAAGAAAAGAGAATGGGACCAATATCTGTTCAAAAAGATTACAAATTGAATCCAAATAAAATAGCCAACCATAAAACTCTACAAAAATACATTGTTGCTTGTGTTTCAACAATCAAAGAATATACAAATTTTTATCTATTAAATCAAAATGAATTTAAACAGCTTGGTAATATCAGTTTCAATGGTAAATTAAATAAAAGTAAAATTACCCCAAGCTTTATCCCATTATTGTCATACAACAATCAAGGTGCGACTCAAATACAGATTACAGAGCAAAAAGTTATCGGCAACGTTTATATGCCAAATTATATAGAGTCATTCTTTAGGAAAATCACAGAATTACCAGAATTCGCAAAGTTACCCATCTTTATTGATGATTATAAAGATGTTATGGTTGAGTTTACTAATTATGCAAAAAGGTATGATGGAAATATCAATCCTGACTTTATTATACTAGCCAAAATAAAAAGCATTATTTTATATAAGAAATTCAGTTTATTGATGAGACTAATTGAAAAGAAGATTCTAGGTGCATCTACTAGACAAACTTATTATAGAAAAGTTGCTGAAACCTTATTATCTATAAATGATGAAAGTAAGCAAAAAGCAGAGTTTTTCAAATTACTTTCAATTTATGAAAACCATATCGCTTTTGAAATTAAAAGATTTATTATGTCAAGAAGCGACAATGTGAATTCTGAATTCAATGAATATGAAATCTCCATTTCTTCAGATTTGCATTTCAATGATATGAAAGATATAGCTAAAGAGAATTTTTCAAAGAATTTCAATATTATTGCTGGTGATTTTTACAATAATACTTATCATCGTGCAGGTGCTAAAATAACTGAAAGTAGTGATATAGTTGGAATTGGAGTTTTGGGAAATCATGATGTTAATTGGATAGATGGTGTAAATGATATCAAAAAAGAAATTAAAACAAATTACACTATGTCTATTAATAATTTGAAATCGGTATTTCCAAATGTAAAAATCCTGAATAATGAAGTGCAGTATCTAAATGGAATTGCATTCGTTGGCTTGACAATGGTAACTGATGAAGATGGTGTAGGTAAGCGATCGTTCTTCAATAATAAAGACCTTGGAAAACTGTTTTCAAAAGAAGATTATATTAACCAAGCAAAAATACTTCTCGACTCAGTTGATAGCGGCATTCCAATTGTAGTGATTTCACATTCGCCTTTTAAGGAGTATGCAGTATGTAAAAATAAAGAAATTGGCATTCATTCAGATAAGTTGTTTGCCCAATATCCCAATATAAAAGTGTATATTCACGGACATGGACATTCAAGACAAAATTCTCAGATTATTGACAATATCCTTTGCATTACAAATCCGTTAGTGAGAAACATTTATACAGATTCATCACTCTCGTGTCAATGGAACGATCTTTCTTGTTATGATAATAACAGTTTGATTTTACTTGATAGACTTAGTTAGAGAATAAAGAAATTAATATATCAATTCATACACCCGATAATATGTGTTAACGGTCATATAAAGGTAATAAATAGATGTTGTTAGTTAGAAATTATAAGTAAATAGTAGTAAATAGAGCAAGGCAAGCCAACTAGGAAATACTGACTTGCTTTTTTTTGTAAAAATATGGAAACTATTAATTGATATAAAAACCTTTAAATGCTATAATTTGATTATAGACAAAAATAGATGGTTTTTAGAAGGCAGTGAAAATTATGAAAAATAAAGTGATCTTATATGACATTGAAAAAGATAATGGTGATTCATTTGCTTTGCGAGCATTTA
>JBAYTA010000098.1:0-6592 GCA_041675865.1 Bacilli bacterium
AGATATTGTTGCTGAAGAAATTCAAACAATTCAAACAAAATTCAATGAAATCATTAATTCACCACTTCTTAACGAAGTCCTTGACGCAGGTAGGGAAAGAGCAACAAAAATGGCAGAAAGAAAGATTGAAAAAATTTATAAAAAGTTAGGTTTAGGTAGATAAAAGAGATTAGCAAAACGCTAATCTCTTTTTATATGTGTTTAACTAAATAATAATTCTTTTTACCTCGTCTGATAACACTAAACTTCTCTTCAATAGCTGCACGCTTAGTTACTAAGAATTCAAATTCCTTTTGAACAACACCATTTATGCTAACAGCTCCATTTTTAATAAATTCTCTTGCTTCTCTTTTTGATGATGCTGCTTTTACTTCCACAAGCAAATCAATTAAATTTATGTCTTCAGTTACTTCAATTGAAGGAACATCCTTAAAGCCTACATTAATATCGCTTGCATTTAAGCTAGCTATCTCACCACTAAATAGCGCTTCACTTACCTTTTTAGCTTGAATGAAAGCATCCTTACCGTGGCATAGAGTAACAACTTCTTCTGCTAAAACTTTTTGAGCTAATCTTTTGTGTGGTGCTTTATTAAATTCTTCTTCTATTTTTTCTATCTCTTCTTTATCTAAGAAAGTATAATATTTCAAAAATTTAATAGCATCTAAATCAGCTGTATTATAGAAGAATTGGTACATTTCATATGGTGTAGTTTTTTCTTCATCCAACCATACAGCTCCACTTTCGGTTTTGCCAAATTTAGAACCATCACTTTTAGTTATTAAAGGCATTGTTAAACCAAATACTTTAGCTTCACTTCCTTCAACTCTTCTAATCAAATCCATACCAGCTGTAATATTTCCCCATTGGTCTTGACCACCAATTTGCATCTCACATTTCAAATCTTTATCTTGATACATTTTTAGAAAATCTATACTTTGCATGATCATATATGAAAATTCTAAATAAGTTAAACCATTTTCTAATCTAGACTTTACAGAATCTTTTTGTAACATAACATTGACACTAAAATGCTTCCCATAATTTCTCCACATTTCAAGTGCACTCATACTTCCTAACCACTCATAATTATCAATACAGAATGCAGTTTTATTATCAAACTCAATAAATCTTGAGAATTGTTTTTTAAATAACTCAACCCATCCTTGAACTACTTCAACTTCATTCATCGATCTTTCACTTCTTTTTCCGCTTGGGTCCCCAATTAAACCTGTTCCCCCACCAACTAATGCAACTATTCTATGACCTGCTTTTTGAAATCTAAGTAATGTTACAATCGGAAGGAGTGAGCCTATATGTAGACTATCTGCTGTAGGGTCAAAACCACAGTATAATGTTATTGGCTTTTCTTCTAATCTTTTTTCTAATTCTTCTTCATTAATTACATCGTAGACTAAGCCACGCCATTTTAAATCTTCTAATAGATTCATCTTTCTTAAATTCATTTGTTTATTCCTCCATATTTTTTATAAAAAAAGTCCAAAAGATTGCTCTTAAGGACGAATTAATTCCGCGGTACCACCTTAATTTTTAGATTACTCTAAACACTTAAAATTTGGTGAAACTCCTAAGATTGTAATTCTAAATTAAACCGTTTTAAGTTCACACCAACCACTTAAATCTCTGCTTTTACAAATTTAATTTATACTTGATTCTTGATCATCGTTTCTATTTAGTTGACCCTCGCCAAATTACTTTATAATCTATAAGTAAATTTGACGTTTTTTTATTTTGACTATTTTCTTGCATTAACTCAGTTAAATAAGCCATTGCTTTATTTCCAATTTCATAAATAGGCGTTTCAACACATGTTAATTTTGGATTAGACAATTCCGCATACTTAGTATTTTGGAATCCAATAACTTGCAAGTCATCTGGAACTTTATAACCTTTATTAATAGCAATGTTCATAAATGAGATTGCCATCGAATCTCTAACAACAAGCGCTACTTCAGGTATTCCTTGATCTAAAATTTCTGAAAATTGTGGTTCATTAATTTTTAAATCACCACTAGAACGAATTATATTTAAATCAAGCCCAGCCTCAGCCATTGCTTTTCGATAACCTTTTTCCTTCAATTCATTAACAGTGTATTTATGTTCAGTTCCAATAAACATGATTTTTTTATTACCACGTTCAATCATTTCTTTTGTTATTCCATAAGCACAAGCTTCGTAGTCAATTCCTACACTTCCATATTCACTAACAGGGGAAAGCATATTAACAAAAACAACAGGAACAGGAGTGTATTTAATATGTTGAATAGTTTCTCTTGTGATTTCATCATTCATTAAAAGGATTCCATCTACACTAGAAGCTATAACTTCACTCCATACTTCAGATTCCATATTAGGATCAGTATTTGTAAACAAGCGAACAGTATATCCAAATTTCTTTGCACTATCGTCAATACCTTGAATCATTTCCGCAACACTAGCACGAGAAATTGTTGGTATAACAATTGCAACAGTAGTTGATTTACGGCTAGCTAAACCACGAGCGTTGGCATTTGGTTTATAGCCTTTTTCTTTAATAATTTTTAATACTTTATTCCTTGTAGACTCTTTAACCTTCTCAGGATGATTTAACACACGTGAAACGGTTGCTAAACTCACACCAGCAGCTCCAGCGATATCATAAATTTTTGCTTGATTCATTCTTTTTCACCCTCTTACTTCAATTAATATTTTATCATATAATGAAAATATTTTCAACAATTTTAAGAAAATATATATTCTGTTTACATTACTATTAATTACTTACTGAATTAATCTACTTATATACTTGTCTAAATTCCCTGCACCAAGGAATAATATCACTTTATTATTCAACTTTTTTAATGTTTTTATGTCCTTTTCTCTAAACATTTTTGGATTGCCAAAAATCTTAAAAACTTGTTTCTCTAATTGTTTATTTACCCCTTCTCTTTTTGAAGTAAAAGTTCTTACTAAATATAACTCTCTTCCTTTAAAAACCTTCATAAATTCATCTTTTAATGCGAGAGTTCTTGAATACGTATGTGGTTGAAAGATTATTACTATTTCTTTATTTGGATACTTTTGAACAATCCCATCAATACATGCTTTTATCTCTACTGGATGATGAGCATAATCATCAATAATTATATTATCATAATAAAAAGTTTCTTCCATTCTTCTTGAAGGTCTTTTATATGTAAGAATTAAATCTTGAACATCATCAAAATTTAAATTATTTAAATAATATACAGCTAAACTAGCTAGAAAATTATATATCATATGAATACCTACAAATGGAAGATAATATTGGAAATGCTTTTCTTCTAAATCAACTTTAATCGTATATCCATTAGAGTGAACTTTTAAAATAGTCGCTCTCAAATTAGAATCTTCACTAAATCCGAAGGTAAATTTATTATTATGCTTAATCAACTTACAGTTTTTATCATCGTTGTTAATAATTAAATATTCTGCATTATCTGCTGCCTTTTGAAACGAACTTACTACTTCATTAATTGAATCAAAAAAATCCGGATGATCAAAATCTATATTATTTATAACCAAATATTTATAATTATATTTTAGAAAATGATTTTGATATTCGCAAGCTTCAAATATAAAGTGTTCATATCCCTTGATAGCTCCACCAGTTCCATCACCAATTAAATATGCTATTTTTTCATTTTCAAATAATTTAGTTATCATACTTGTAGTTGTTGTTTTACCATGAGTTCCAGATATTCCAATTTTATTATTAAAAAACAACTCAATAAATTCGTGATAATAATAGAATAAATAGTTTTTTCTTAAAACTTCCCTAACTTCTATATTATCACTATCATAAACAGAACTAGCAATATATATTTTATCATCAGCAATATTATCTATATCAAATAAAGTATACTTCAACCCTTTCATCCTCAATTTTTTTGATGTAAAATACTCATCTTCCACATCACTACCACTTACTTCAAAACCTAAATCATGTAGTATAGCAGCTAAAGCTGACATTCCTGTTCCCTTAATACCGATTAAATGGAATTTTTCCATCCTCTCACCTCGTATTATACTATGAATCATACTTCGACTTGGAAACTAAAATATAGACAAAAGTACAAAAAAGCTTTCAGGCAATCTGAAAACTTTCTATTTTATAAAATATACTAATATTAACGTTTATATTATCATCAGTCAATTTTGATAACAATTCAAAATCAAGATCATCCACCGAGTCTAATCTAACTCTAATTAATGGAGTGTACTGACTAACAAACATTTCACCATTTAGTTGACTAAGAACCTCTTCTGATTTTTTAGAAAAAACACTAACATTAATGTATTGTACGTCGTTCTTTTTTATAAATTTTTCAATGGTCTTTTTCTTTGTTTCCATTAAATCATACCAAATAATGGTTTTTATAGTTTTAATTTTTAAATTAACTTCAGCGATCTTTTCGGTTGTTTTTTTATACTCTATGATAAATTGATGTTCTTTTACATCAGTTGTAAGACTAACCGGTGTTTCTCTCTTAATATTAATTAAAACATCATAATTAGAAAACAAATCTACCGAATCTATATTTACCTTAACTGAACCAGAGCCTTCCTTGGTTCCGTAGATAATCAAATCTGAATCTTCGAAATAACTTTCATCGTAGTTTAGATTGTTCAATACATCTCTTGTAAGTTTTTCATAATCACTATAAGTCTCTATATTTGAGATCCCTTCTATAAAGAATGAAGAATCCTTAGTTATTGAGTAGTCAAATAAAATTTCTTTATCATTATTGCAACCAACTAAAAATAAGAATAAAAAAATAAGATAAAGTAGAGATCCTTTAAATATTTTCATCTAATCCCTCCTATATCTTATTATATTCTACCTTATACCAAAATCAACTTTTAATTAAAATACAAAATTTCCGTTCTTGAATACTTGAATCTTTTCGCCTGCTTTTGTTGTACCTACTATTTCCATATCACTACTTCCAAACATAAAGTCAACATGAGCCATAGACTTATTATAACCTTTTTCTTCTAGCTTTTCTTCTTCCATTCCAATTCCATCTTTGATATTCATTGGATATGCATTTCCTAGCGCTAAATGACAAGATGCATTTTCATCGAATAATGTATTAAAGAACAAAATATTAGTATTAGAAATTGGTGAATCATGACTAATCAAAGCAACTTCTCCCAATCTTGACGATCCTTCATCAAGTTCTAATAATCCTTTTAGTGTTTCTCTTTCCTTTTTCGCATCGAAATCTACAACTTTACCATCTTTAAATTCTAACCAAAATTCATCAATTAATTTTCCTTGATAATTAAGTGGTTTAGTAGAATAAACTCTTCCATTTACACCAGCTTTATGAGGCATTGTGAAAGTCTCTTCGGTTGGGATATTAGGACAGAAGTATACTCCACCTTTAGTATGTTCACCACCACCTGCCCAAATGTGGCCATCTACTAATTCTACTGTTAAATCTGTTCCAATTGAGTTTTTGAAATGTAATGATTTAAAAGCATAATCATTAAGCATTTTATTATGCTTTGCAAGATTATCCATATGAGTATGCCATTCCTTAACAGGATCATTATCATCAGTTACACGAGAAGCTACTAAAATAGCATCTAATAATTTTTCAAATGCGGAACTGTCATTTTCAAAAACCTTATTTGCCCAAGCTTCTGTAGGATATGCAATTACAACCCATTGTGCACCATTTGCCATCATATGTTTTTGATAAAACGATAATTTTTCGTGGGATGCTTTACTTCTAGCTTGTAGTTTCTCTGGTTCTACATCTTTTAATAATCCAGGTGTAGGTGCAGATATGGAAACTACAGCTGCGTTGTTTTCAACAACATACTTCATTTGTTCAACTAAATAATTAGGTATTTCCTTAATTTTTTCCATTGATGCATAATCATAAAAATATTTACCAATTATATCATCATTCCATCTTACAATAACATCACTTGCTCCAACCTTATAAGCATTCTCAACTAACATTCTTGTAAACTCTTTACAATCTACTGGAGAGTTAATCATTAGTAATTGCCCTTTTTGTAAATTAACACCAACTTCAATGGCAAGTCGAGCATACTTGTTTAATTTTTCTAAGTTCATAATTTCCTCCTATTGTTTCTATAACTATTATACAATACTTTTTTAAAAGTAAAACAAAAATTACAAAAAATATTTAATTTAATAATCTTATGTTATAATAAATAAAAAATAAGAGGTATTATTTATAATGAAAAAAATAGTTATTATAGGAGCTGGTCCTGCGGGAATGATGGCAGCTATTTCTAGTAAAATTCATAATCCACAATTTGAAGTGTTATTAATAGAAAGAAATAACCAACTAGCAAAAAAGATGAGGTTAACTGGTGGTGGAAGATGTAATGTAACAGCAAATGTAGCAAATGATATAGTGATAGAAAATACACCTAAAAACGGAAAATTCTTATTTAGTAGTCTAATGAATTTTAATCCCAAAGATATACAGAATTTTTTTATTAGCGAAGGTTGCCCGTTAAAAATAGAAGATCATGACCGAGTCTTTCCAAAGAGCGATAAATCAAC
>JBAYTA010000099.1:0-6566 GCA_041675865.1 Bacilli bacterium
AAGAAACCTCACAAAACAATATTATATAGTTAAATTATACTATAAATGTTATAAAAAGTCAATAGTTAATATAATTCCATGATAGAAACAAAAAAGGCTGCTGACTTTGTCAACAACCTGAAAGGAGCAAAAGCTCCTTTTAATTTATACATATTTACTTTTGAAATTAACTAAAGCCCCAATCATTCCCCCATCATTAGTATTAGGTGATATCTCAACTTTAGTTTTAAAATAAGCTGGGTCTTTATATTTATCAATTTCTAGCATTAATTCATCTAGAAAAGTTTTACGATTTGTAATTCCTCCTCCAAGAATAATTTTAGAAAAATTAAAAATTTGTCCGATATTAACTAAACCAATTGCCAGATTTTTGTAAAAATAATTAACTGCACTAATTGCATAACTATTACCTTCATCGAAAAGTTTAAATACTTCTAAGCCACTATTAACATCTAAACCTATTTTTTTAGCTGTCCTTACTAAAGAAGATACGGATGCAAGGTTTTCATATTTGGTGCCATTTATTAACATAGTTCCAAATTCACCAGCAGAATTTGAGATCCCATGATAAATTTTTTTATTTATTACAATTGATCCACCAATTCCTGTCCCGATTGCTACCATTAAATAATCATCATTATTATATAAAATATGGCTTAAAGCAAAACAGTTAACATCATTTTCTACACTTGCTGGTAGATTAGTCTTTTCATTTATTAAATCGACTATCTTTAAACCAGTATAACCTGGCATAATATCATTAGCATAAATTATACTACCATTAATATGATCAACTACACCTGCAGTTGAAATTGCAACACCTTTAAGTTTGTGTTTAAGTTTGTAATCATTTATTATATCAATAACTTTCGCAATTACAGATTCCCCACCTTGTTTTGCATTTGTATCTACATCGTTTTTTTCTAATATATTATAGTTATCATCTAACAAGCCATACTTAATTTTAGTTCCACCAATATCAAAACAAATATAATTCATTTTTAACCTCTTTTTTCCCTCAATATCTGATAATTTTACATAATAATTTATGCATATTATACCACTAAAAAACTTAAAAAACAAATAACGTTTACATAATATTTTCCACTTGAATTATTTTTGATTTAGTATATAATATCTATATCTTAATTTTATGAAGGCTAATTACAGCTAAACAAGATAGGTAAAAATTTTACCTTGAGTATAGGATCGAATGTTTAGCCCAAATAATTTTGGGTTTTTATTTTTAATAAGTCAAAGAACAAGAGAGTAAAACTTAATTAATTTTTAAAGCGAATTAGAGATGGTGAGAGTCTAGTGAAATATTAAGTTTGAAGCGCACTTGGGAGATTTTGATTCGAAATAATAGTAGAACAAACGTGAATCTAGCGTTAATGGATTAGAGTGGTCATAAATATATTTATGACAATTTGAGTGGTACCGCGGAAAAATTTCGTCTCATCTTTTTTAAGATGAGATTTTTTTATATTAGGAGGAAATAAAAATGAAAAAAATTATTCTTGGATTATTAGTTATATTGGTTTTTAGTTTAGTTGCTTGTTCAAAAGAGAATACAAGACTTGAGAAAGTTTTAGAAAAAGGTAAATTAGTAATTATAACTTCACCAGATTATGCACCTTTTGAATTTATTGATCCATCCAAAACTGGAGATGATAAATATATTGGAGCTGATATTGAACTTATGAAATATATTGCAAAGGAATTAGGTGTTAGTCTAAAGTTAGAAGTTGCTGATTTTAATACTACTCTTGCAAGCCTTGCCCTTGGAACTGTTGATCTTGCAATTAGTGGTTATACGTATGAAGATGAAAGAGCTGAAAATTATGAATTAAGTATTCCTTATTATAATGAAGGAAAACAAGGTGTTTTAGTTTTAAAAGAAAATTATGAAAATTTAAATACTAAAGAAAAATTAAATACAAATATAAAAATAGGTGCCCAAGCAGGCAGTATGCAAGCTGATTATGTTAGTCAATTAGAAAATGCGAAACTAGAGAACTTCCTTGCTATTCCTGATGGAATTACTGCGCTTGATAGCAAAATCATTAGTGGAATTTCTATATCTAAAAAGGTTGCAAATATTATTATGGAAAAACATCCCCAAAAGTATGAGTTTGTGGAAGGTGTGTTTGAGGTTGATGAAGAGTCAACAGCAATGTATGTGATTGCAAAGAAGAATGAAACTTTATTAATTGAAAAGATTAATGAAATAATTGAAAAAGTTGTTGCAGAGGGGCTTTATGCCATATGGGATGAAGAAGCAACTATAAAAGCTATTGAGTTAGGATTATTATAATGTTTTTTGAAAACCTCATAAAAATATTAATAAAGTATTATCCAATCTTTTTAGAAGGTGCTTTAGTTACAATCGTAATAGCTATTATTACAGTTTTGTTTGGAACAATATTTGGTAGTATTTTAGCTCTTATGAAGATATCTAACAACAAAGTTCTATCTATTATTTCTTCAATCTATATTGAAGTCTTTAGGGGAATTCCTTTATTACTACAACTTTGGGTAATCTATTTACTTACATCATCATCTTTGGGGAAATTTGTAGCTGTATGTCTTGCGTTAATTTTAAACTCTGCTGCTTATGTTGCAGAAATTGTAAGAAGTGGGATAGCATCAGTTGATAAGGGACAAATGGAAGCAGCTAGAAGTCTTGGTTTATCAAAAAGCATAGCAATGAAAAAAATCATTCTTCCTCAAGCAATTAAAAATATTTTGCCTGCATTAGGAAATGAGTTTGTTGCTGTTATAAAAGAGACATCTTTAGCATCTGTTTTTTTTATTGGTGAACTTATGACAGTGAAAAATACAATAACTACACTTACTTATCTTTCGCTTGAACCATATATAATTATTGGGGTAATATATTTAGTATTAACATATTCAATTTCTAAACTTATTAAGTTTTTAGAAAGGAAATTAAATGCAGTATGATTAAAATAAATGATTTAAGAAAAAGTTTTGAAAATCTAGAAGTTCTAAAAGGAATTGATTTAGAAACAAAACAAGGTGAAGTTGTCTCAATAATTGGTCCATCAGGAAGTGGTAAATCAACTCTTCTTAGAAGTATTAATTTACTTGAGGTGCCAAGTTCTGGAAAAGTAAGTTATAAAAACAATCTTATTTTTGATGAAAAAATTATCTTGAACGAAAATGAATTAAATTCATATAGGCAAAAAGTTGGAATGGTTTTTCAAAACTTTAATATATTCAATAATCTATCAGTTATTGATAATATCACATTAGCACTTACAATTAATAAAAAGATTTCTAAAGAGGAAGCTAATAATATTGCTTCTGATTTATTAAAAAAGATTGGATTATTTGATAAAGCAAATTCAAGAGCAAGTGATTTAAGTGGAGGGCAAAAACAAAGATTAGCTATTATTAGAGCAACTGCGTTAAAACCAGAACTAATGTTGTTTGATGAACCGACTAGTGCACTTGATCCCGAAATGGTTAAAGAAGTATTAGATTTAATTAGAGAAATTGTGCAAGCAGGGATGAGTGCTATCATAGTTACTCATGAGATGGCTTTCGCAAAAGATATAAGTGACAGAATTATATTTATGGATGAAGGAAAGATTATTGAAACGGGTACTCCTTTGGAAATATTTAATAATCCTGTTAGTCCTAGATTAAAGGAATTCTTAAGTAAAATATTATAAAAACATAAAACTTGATTTTTTCAAGTTTTTTTCATTTAGTCCACATGATATTATATCTTGATAATCTATAGGATTTATAGTATTATAAACTAGATGAAATTATATATTTAATGTATATAATATTGGTACGAAGGAGAAATTTATGGCAATTATACTTAAAGATAAGTATCTTACTTTAGAAGATTTTATCAAAGTAGCAAGATTTAAAGAAGAAGTGGTTTTAAGTGAAGATTTAAAACAAAAAATTAGCGAAGCAAACAAAAGAATTAGAAGTATAGTTTTGCAGTCTAAGAAAGTTTATGGTGTAAATACTGGTTTTGGGAAACTAAGTGAAGTAGTAATTGAAAATAAAGATTTGCATAAACTTCAAGAAAACTTGCTTAAATCTCATGCTTGCGGAGTTGGTGAAAATTTTGATGAAGAAGTAGTTAGAGGGATGATGGTTTTAAGAGTTAATGCTCTTGCTAGAGGTTATTCTGGAATCAGACTCGAAGTTGTTAATAAGTTAATTGAATTATTAAATAAAAATGTTATACCCATAGTACCATCGCAAGGATCTTTAGGTGCTAGTGGTGATTTGGCACCTCTTGCTCATATGTCACTTCCTATTTTAGGACTTGGGGAAGTTATGTATGAAGGAATAATTATGCCAAGTAAAGCTGCTTTGGAAAAAGCAAATATAGAGCCTATTAAGAATTTAGAAGCTAAAGAAGGTTTATCTTTAATTAATGGTACACAAGCGATGACATCAGTTGGTGCTCTTACTTTATATGATAGTATTAGATTATCTAAAATAGCTGACATTGCATTATCTCTTAGTTTAGAAGCCTTAAGAGGAATAAAATGTGCTTTTGATGAAAGGGTTCATAAGATTAGAGGTCAAGTAGGACAAATTAAAGTTGCAGAAAATGTTAGAAAGATAATCCAAGATAGCACCTTTATTACAACACAAGGACAGTTAAGAACCCAAGATGCCTATTCCTTAAGATGTGCTTCGCAAGTTCATGGAGCATCTAGAGATGCAATTAGTTATTTAATTGAAAAAGTGGAATTAGAAATGAATGCTGCTACTGATAATCCTTTAGTGTTTAATGAAGAAGATGTAATATCTGGGGGTAATTTCCATGGTGAAATTATCGCTCAAGGGTTTGATTTTCTTAAACTTGCGATTGCAGAGTTTGCAAATATTAGTGAAAGAAGATTAGAAAGATTAGTAAATCCAGCTTTGAGTGAAGGGCTACCTGCATTTTTAGTTGCGCATCCTGGAATTAATTCTGGTTTTATGATTGTTCAATACTCTGCTGCTAGTTTAGTTTCAGAAAACAAGGTTCTTGCTCATCCTGCAAGTGTAGATTCAATTCCTTCAAGTGGAAATCAAGAAGATCATGTTTCTATGGGGACTATATCTGCAAGAGGTGCAAGAGATATTTTAAACAATTCCTTAAAAGTTCTTGCAATGGAAATTCTTGCAAGTTTACAAGCTATTGATTTTCGAAAAAATCTTGTACTAGGTAAAGGTACTAGTGTTGCCTATAAATATTTAAGAGAAAAATTAAAATTTATTGAAGATGATGCAGTAATGTATCCATATATAAATGAATGTATTGATATAATTAAAAATGGTAATTTAATTGAAATTGTAGAGAAGGAAGTAGGTAAGCTATAATGAATAATATTACGCTTGAGTCTATATTTGATACTCTACCAAGCTATCCAGAATTTGATAAAAGTATTAGGCGAGCTCCAAAAAGAGCACTTAATTTAACTGAAGAAGAAACTCTTTTAGCATTAAAAAATGCTCTTAGATATATCCCCAAAAAATGGCATGATGAGTTAGCTGAAGAGTTTTTAGACGAACTTCAAACATGTGGAAAAATTTATGGTTATAGATTTTATCCAAAGACAAGAATATATGGGAGACCAATAGATGAATATAAGGGAATAATATTAGAAGCAAAAGCAATCCAAGTTATGATTGATAATAATCTTGATTTTGATGTTGCTCTATATCCTTATGAATTAGTTACTTATGGTGAAACAGGTTCTGTAGTTCAAAACTGGATGCAGTATCATTTAATCAAAAAATATTTAGAGATAATGGAAAATGATCAAACTTTGGTTGTTGCAAGTGGACATCCTTTAGGTTTGTTTAAGAGTAGTGAAGAATCATCTAGGGTATTAATTACTAATGGACTAATGGTGGGTTTATATGATGATTTGGATAATTATAACCGTGCATCAAGTCTAGGGGTTGCAAACTATGGACAAATGACTGCTGGTGGTTGGATGTATATTGGACCACAAGGAATTGTTCATGGTACCTATTCCACAATCCTTAATGCAGGAAGACTGAAACTTGGTTTGAAAAACGATGAAAACCTAGCTGGTAAGTTATTTATATCTAGTGGTCTTGGAGGAATGAGTGGAGCTCAAGGTAAGGCTGCTGAGATTGCAGGTGCAGTTGGAGTTATAGCAGAAGTTGATTATTCAAGAATCCAAACAAGATATAACCAAGGTTGGATTAAATATATAGAAAACACTCCTGAAACTACATTTAATAGAGCAAAAGAATATTTAAATAAAAAAGAAGCTACTTCAATTGCTTATTATGGAAATATAGTTGATTTATTAGAATATGCATATGTAAACAACATCCATATTGATTTGTTAAGTGACCAAACATCTTGTCATAATGCATATGATGGAGGATATTGCCCAGCTGGTATTTCATTTGCAGAAAGAACTGAACTTTTAAAAAATGATAAATCAAAGTTTGAAAACTTAGTAGATATATCGTTAAGAAGACATTTTCAAGTAATAAAAGAATTAGTAAATAGAAACACATATTTCTTTGATTATGGGAAT
>JBAYTA010000100.1:0-6557 GCA_041675865.1 Bacilli bacterium
AAAGTTCGGTAATCTTCACCCAGCAGGATTTGGACCCTACATACAAAAACACTAGATTTTTCAGTTAAAGTCTAGTGTTTTTTTGTAGGTTTTCTTCCTAGTGCCTTTATTTGACGTTCACACAAAAAGCCTAAAAAAGAGTTGTTTTTTGATATTTTGGCATAAAAAAAGGCCTGATACACTGTATCAAACCTATTCTACTTAAATGGGCCATTAGACCTATATTGATACAAGAGCGCACCCCTGCCTAAAATTAGCGCACCCTTGTGTTTTTTTACGCACCCCTGCTAATTGCAGCGCACCCCTAAATAGATGGCTTAGCAAAGCGATTTTTTTTATAATTGATCATATACTTTTTTAATACTATCCTCAATGTTAATCAAGTCAATTAAAAATAAATTTACATCTACATTATCTTCACTTCTAAATGAAATTGAATCTTCATATCTTTCCATTTCTGGATTCATTGGATATATAACAATAACTTTTTCTGCTTCATATTTTTTTGCATAGGCATACATTTGATACATATCTGCCTGCGAAATTCCATAGTTCCTTCTTTCATTATCAATTAAGATTTTCCATTTGGTATCCAAAACAATTAAATCAGTTTTATTTTTTCTAATTACTATGTCCGGTCTTAATGAAAACTTCTCTGGAGAATCAAATAAAAATAATCCTCTGTCTTGAGTGCTAACTTCCCAGTATTCATCTCTAGTAACTTTCTTAATTTCTGATGCAACATATGATTCAAAAATTTTCTCCATTGGGAACATTATAGCTTTTGCAATTGTAGAGCCTGAGAAAGTAGTAAAACTCCTATCATATAAAAATACTTTAGACCAATTCATAAGTGTCTCATATTCTCTATTTTCTCTACTAATTACTACCTGTGAAAAATCTTTATCATAATTGCTTGATATATCAATAAATTCAAAATTATTAAGCAAATTACGAATTTCAGTAATGTTTTCTATATAGTTTGACACCTTTTGTAATTTTAATAATGCACTTTTAATTAATCTGTTTTCAGGCCTATTTGCTGTATATTCATCATATTCGACATAAAATCTTTCTTTATGAATTGCGTTTATAGAAGTTTGTTCTTTAATCTTTATTTTTCCTTTATAAACTCTAAGGTTATCTTCTTTTCGCTCATAAAATGATTTCATTCCTTTTTTAATTAAGTATCTTACTTCTTCAAGATACATACTAATAAAAATCTCATAAAGATTCATCCTATCAGTGTTAAGATTCGCAGAGTTAAATGCCTTACCAGAAAAATCTTTTAAACTTCTAAGCATTTTTAAAAAGACTCTTTTTGATATAGCATTATCTTCGTCTTCTTCATATGATATTTTTGGTAGTATTTCAATTTGTGTCCCATCCTTCAATTGAATTAATCCTACATAGTTTTTTACAGTTATAACATCCCCGTAATCACGCTTATAACTAATTCTCATGAATTCAAGAGCATCCGATGTATCGCCATCAGCATTAAATTCTTCTATAAAAGTTTTTAAATCATTAAAGGATTTTGATGGAAGACTATGACAATTCATCCATGCTTGTTTTTTATCTTCACTTATAATTTCTTCAAACTCTTTAACAACCAAAGATTTACTCATAACTTCACCACCATTCAATTAAATTATTTGTTTATAACTTTCTATATTATAAAATGCCTCTTCATTAATTTCGTATCTAAATTCCGGCACAATATTCATATCAATACTACCCTTAAATAAGTTTCTTTCATTTTTAATTTCTAAAAAGAATTTTAAACTCTCATCTGTTTTATCATTATCTCCAAGAACCCATCTAATTTTTTCATAATCTTCATAGAAATATTCTTGTAATAATGGAATTATCTTATTTCTAAAAATATTAGCTAAGTTTTCAAGTTTCATTTGATCTTCACTAATAAAGTAAGCATGTCCAATAGTGTGTTCTCGGTCATATAAAACATTTATTCGTTCATTAATAGTTTTAAGAAGTAATTTAATGTTTAACCCCTCTACTTCTTCAACATTTATTTTTGAAGCGTCAGGCATCATTTCTATAAAACTAAATCTTCTTCTTAAAGCAGTATCCATTAAAGCGATTGACCTGTCGGCAGTATTCATCGTTCCAATAATATGAATATTATTTGGTACACTAAATGATTCTTTTGAGTATGGGAGTATTGCATTCATCTCTTCTTTTTCGCCAGCACGCTTGCTTTCTTCAATTAAAGTAATTAATTCACCAAATATTTTAGAAATATTACCTCTATTAATTTCATCAATTATAAACACTTTGGGACCTATATTAAGATTACTATAATATTTTTTCGCAAAATATTCATAGAGGTATCTTATTCCTTGCCTTGAAGCATATTCAACGTTTTCACCATTATAATACTTAAAAGCACTTTCTTTAGTAAATGGAATACCACTACCATACGGAATTATAATGTTACCATTAGAATTTAATACTAATAAACGATCTTTCGTTTGATCCTCAGCAGTACCTATAACATCTCCCCATTTTAATCTTTGTTCCTCTACATCTTTTGTTAAGTTGCTCCATGCAGTTTCAAAGTCAACGCTACTGTTATTTACATTACAAAACTCTTTAAAAGTCCCATCTTTTATTTTATAAATGATCTGATTTGTATTTTTATCTAATTCTGGAAACAGTCCTTCTATAAATTCTTCATATCCATATGACTGATGGAATGTAGTAAAAACAATTCGTCCTGAAGAAACATAATCGTCATATCGTTTTAAAACATCTTTATATTCTTCTTTCATTACATCTTCAACACTAACACCTTCGCAAATAGCAACAGCATAGTTTTTAGAATTATAAGTTTTCCCTGTTCCAGGTGGCCCGTATAGAATTAAATTTTTATCTATTACTTTTTTCATCTTTTCTATTCCTTCATTATTTTCTTCGACATCATCATCTTCATCAATATCTTCCCAGCTAATCCCTTTTATATTATTATTGAAATATTCCCATATCAACGTATTTATTATATCTGTATTTCTTTCACTTAAACTAGGATCCTTTTCTTTTAAATATTCTGTGAGCAAAAAGTTATAAAACATAACTTCCTCTTTCTTAGGATCATTCATTTTCAAGTGTTTAATTACTTCTTTCATGTAACTTATACTTGGTAGTCCATATAGATTTAATTCTGGTCTATATAACCTTATAGCCTTGAATTTTATAATATTAAGTCTCCCTGGCAAAATTGATTCATCATAGCTGTCAATATCAAACTCTTTAATATAGTTGTATAGATTCAATTTAAAAATATCGAATATTTCTGTAACCGTCTTGTTTGGATGTGATCTTTCATATGCTTTTAAGGTGCTAAATTCTCCATTTTTTTCAAAGAATAAGCGATTTCTATCACGTTTCAATGAACCGCTGCAAATAGATTGTGTTTTATTTTCAACATAATTGATAAACGATTCAGTATCACCTAATTTGTTATATTGTTCTAAATTTAAATTTTTAAGGTTTTCAAGAGGATATTTTTCTATAAATGTATTTCTCTCATTCTGGATCACTTGGGCTAATTTTTCTTCATAGTCTTTATAATTGTGATTAATAAAACCAACTAAATCAAAATTATCCAATTCAGATTTATAAATACTTAACATCTCTTTTAAATCTTCTTCTAAACTACTTCCATCAACAAGTACTCCATTTGTTACATCATAGGATTTGAAAACATAGCTATTATTGTATCTGAAAACTTTCTCACCAAAGAAACTATCCATATCCTCAAGTTCCTTAATTGTTTCTTGTGACCATTTAAAATTATATTTTTCATCATCAGTTTGTTCTTCTTTAATACCAAATGAAAGAACCAATTTATTTTTAGACTTATAATACAAAAAAACAGGTCCATCTTCTTTATAGTTCTTGTACCTTGAAATAGAGATCCAGGGTACATATGCAGAAACGCCCTGTCCAAAAGATATGCTTACTAATAGGTCTCCTATCAAATCTTTATTATTATTGGTCATCTTTCTTTCAAGTGATGCATAGCTTAAAGCATTAGTATTAGCCTGTGTTAAAAATTCATTAATTTCATTAATCATTTCTGCCTCCTAAGTTATAGTTTCTTGTATATTTACAATTAGGGAAGTTTGAACACCCTAAAAAATTTCCATATGGCCCTTGTCTATCTACAAGTAACCCTTCACAATAAGGACAGTTATTTGTGCCTTTGTTTATTGAATTATTTCTTACTTCTTCAGGATTTAGATTAGCCTTTTTATCATCTATATCTTCATTCATTTCTAAATTGAGTGGTTTTGGTTTTTTCAACATTATTAGTATTAAAACACATATTATAATTGCTACAATGATACCGATTAAATAATACGCAATTGGTGGATTAAAGATCCATCTAATAAATTGGGAGATTTTAACAAGAATATAGACCAATGTTGCAAATAAAATAAATCTAATACTCCAATGGAGATCACTCATCGATCTAGAATTATAGTTTCCAGTTATCTTTGAGATGAAACCGACTAATCCAAATGCTATTGATCCACTAATTATGCCAATAAAAAGAAAAATAACTGTATCAATTGTGGGGTTTCCAGTAATATCTACAAAATTAGAAATCAACTCTATTAACCAAGCACCCACAAAATCACCCCGTTTATTTTTCCAAACTATTTATTTTGTATTTTTATAATATACAAATTCACAAATAAAAAAAGCCATAATTCTTTACTTGAATTATAGCATTTTTAACGCTTATTAACAATAAATTATTTATCTTAGCTTAATTACATGTTTCCATGAAAAATGAACTTAACACTTTTATCTCTTTGAACGATTGCTTTTTCAACCATCAGCATCCATATGCGTTCATTCCAACAACCAAGCTCGTCTTCAGATTTATTTAATACCGATAAAAAAGATTTCATTCTATTTGCTTTGTTTTCTTTATCGGTCTTTTCTTTTATTAATTTGTCAAGCTCTGCAGTTATTGCTTCATGACGTTCTACTAAGTTTTGATATTTTTTTCTCGATCTTCACTATCGTTACTTACTTTTGAACTTTCCTTGATTGCTTTAGATGCTAATTCAACAACTATGGAAAGCTCTGCATTTATTTTTTCTATTTTGGCTTCAAGTTGTGTTGTGTCGCTTAATAACCTAACAACTTCCTTTAAATTTTTAAGGATTCGATTTTTGTCTTTCATTGTAAAATTATACGCTTCTATAAACTTTTGTTTGATTTCATCTTCGTATAGATGTGGAGTTTGACACTTTTCCTTACCTTTATGGAATTTGTCATTGCATTGATATACAAATCTTTCATAGATACTTCCTGAATGCCATTTCTTGTTTCTGTAAAATCCTCCACAATCTGCACATACTATTTTTGATGAAAAAATATCATTAGCAGAGTATTTTGCACCTAGTTGAGTCCTTCTATTAATTTCAGTTTGTACGAGTTCCCACATATCACGCTCTATAATTGCCGGATGACTGTTTCCCACATAATATTGGGGTATTTGTCCGGTGTTTTTTACAACAGTTTGTTCTAAGTAGTTCTCAGTAAATGTCTTTTGAAGTAAGGCATCGCCCTTGTATTTTTCATTAGTTAGAATTGAAGAAATGTTATTTTTAGTCCAATTATTATTTTTACCTGATGGTGTTTTGATTCCTTGTTCTTTTAAATATTTAGAGATGGCGCCTGGGGTTTTCCCATCAACTAAGAACATTTTGTAAATTAACTTAATAACCTCAGACTCTTCAGGAACAATAACAATTTTGTTATCAACTTTTTTAAACCCTAAAAAATTACTATAAGCAAATGATACTTTGCCCGCTTGAAAGGCTACACGCTTTCCCCATTGAACATTCTGACTAATTGATCTTGATTCTTCTTGGGCTATTGATGCCATTATCGTAAGTATTAATTCACTCTTAGAGTCAATTGTCCATAAGTTTTCTTTTTCAAAAAAAACCTCAATTCCGTTATCTTTAAGTTTCCTAACATTTGAAATTGTGTCGAGCGTGTTACGAGCAAATCTTGATATTGATTTAGTAATAATTAAATTAATTTTTCCTTCTAAGGCATCTGAAATCATTTTATTAAAACCAGTTCACTTTTAAGGCAAACTTGCTATATTTTTATAATAGTGTAAATCGTTAGTAATAGTGTAAATTGTAATGTAATCGTTAAATTGTATTTGTAGTTTTTTTATTTTCGACTATTTCTATCATTTATTCATCCAATTCGCATGAATCAAAATATTTAATTTTTCTGGCATAAAGGAAAAAACACCCTATCTGCCAAACAAAAAAAGGCCTGATACGATTGTATCAAACCTATTCTATCAACTTGCGAAGGGAGTTACTAAAGGATACAATTGCGCACCCCTATCAAATTTTACGCACCCCTAAATCTTGTCTTTGTTACGACATCTTTAAAAACATAACTCCTAAAATAACCAATAAGTCTTTTTCATTTTTTAAAAATTTTTTGATATTTTTATGCTTTTGCTATTCAAAGTTTACTTGTAATTAACT
>JBAYTA010000101.1:0-6552 GCA_041675865.1 Bacilli bacterium
CAATTCTATTTTGAATAAAATAGGTGATGGTAAAACAAAAGCCTATGATTTAAGAGAATATGAAGAGTGTTATGCAGGAAGAATTCCAGGTTTTTATTGTTCAAGAATAGAAGAAATTGAAGATGAAGTAGAGGCGCTTGACAGGATAGTTACCAATTTATCACTACTGTTAGGAAATAAAAAATCAACATTAATTATTTTAATAGATAATGATGGAAGTTCCAGTAAATATGTTGCTGAAGAACTGTTTTCTTTAGGGTATAAAAATATCCACTATTTTAAAAGTGGATATGAAAAGTATGTAAGTTTGCAAGATAATTTTGTTCCGGAGTCTGGCGAATGTGATTGCTAAAAAAGTGTATAGATAACCATAGATAGTAGTTATGAGATTTTAGCTTAATGATAGTTTATTTAGCAATTTAGAATAACTTTTTGGAATTTAAGCAAAATAATAGATAATTATGTAAATATCGCAAAGTAAACAAATGAATCAACAGTGCCTAAATTTCGCATTTCTACAATTCAAAGGAAAGCGCTAGCTTAATAAGTCTAGTGTTTTTTTACTTATTTTTTGCGTGCTATATATATAGAGAAAATTTCTTTTTACTTAACTAGTATGACACTTATCTGTTTAATTCTACTTGAATATTGTATTATTTTATATTTATTAGCTACGCTTAATATTGCCTTAGCACTATGCTTTTTTATAATTGAATTAAATATTGTGATTTTTAGAACTAATAGATGAGAAAAACGAAGTCTGCAATAATGTTCACACGGAAAAATTAATTTAAGTTTCCCCATTTTGAATTAATAATATTATAAAAAGAAGAAAAATGAACTACTAGAGTGATTATAGTAGTTCATTTTTTTACCTAGATATGACAAAATAGAGAATGCCTAAATTTTGACTTTCCCAGGTTTAGATATATGTTATCTATATTTAAATCTTTATTCCATTTATAGTAAACAAATTCCTCTCTCGTTTTTTCTTTATCCTTACAAACTCTTTATTTATATTTTCTTTTATTATTGATATGACCTCAACTATTCCCCTTATTATTTGATAATACCAAAATTGTACCTTTTGTTTTATTGATTTACCAGTTTTAATCATATGAATTGTATATACATCATTTTCGTTTGATAAAACTCCTAAATAACCTATCACAAATGTTATTAAACTATTTAAGTTTCTTATACTTGATAAGCTTCTAACTAATAGCTTTTCAAAGTTAAACTGCTGTTTCTTAAATTTAAAGTATTCTTCAATTCTCCATCTTGATAAATAATCTCTTACTACTTTAATTAAATCTTGTTTACTCTTTATACTTTTATTCGTAAGTAACTTAAATGGTATATTTCCAATCCCATACATGACAACTAATGTCATATCATCTTTAAATCCAGATAATTTTACTTTGGTATGGCTTACTTTACATTCATATGATTCATCATTAAACATAACTGTTATATTTGTTTTACCTTTTATGTTTAATACTACATTATCAATAGACTTTCTTTTTTTCTGATGAATGACTTTTCTTGTTTTCTTCATTCTTATAATATATTTAAGTTTGTTTTTAGTTAAATATCTTAACACTGCATTAGAATCAAAACCTCTATCCATAACATATGTACCACTTGTACCAAAGTTTTCAATGTTTTTATCTAGCGCTTTAAACAAAATATCATTTTGACTAATAAAACCGGGTTCCAATTGACTCCATACATTTGAATAAGTACTTATTGGTTGTTTGTTTTTATTTAGTGCTGTAATCTCTGTCATATAATACCCCTTCGCATAAGAGTTATCTCTAGATCCATCAACTATGTCAGCTAAATACTCTAACTTTTGACTTGCAACTTTAACTATATCTGAATGATCCACGCAAAAGATAGTATCTTTATTGATACGTGGTTTAATAGTTTGAATGTAATTGTTATAAACAAGATCCATTTGTTTAAAGTTATTTAAATTTCTAGATAATCTATCAATGGATTTCTTAATTGTAATTGATTCATTTAAACTTCTTGCTATATCAGATAAGTACGATGAACTACCAGCTGTTCGACCATAAATCATTTGAGTAACAAACTTCAAATCAGTTCTAAATAATCCTAAAGTAAGTTTATTTGAATAATTTAATAAATCTGCTTTCACTTTTTTACTTAATGTGTTATAATTAATCATAAAAAGACCTCTCGTATAAGTATTTATAGACACAAATGGTATTCATCTATATTTATATTATACCATATTTTGGTCTTTTTTTCTATTGGTATAGGTTAACTAAAAGCAGCACAAAAGTGCTGCTTTTCTAAACTTAAAAATCAAAATGGGGAAACTTAAAAAAAATTAAGTGTTTACAATTAAAAATAAGCATGTTAATATATTGCTATCAAAGAATGAATCTATTTGTTTTATTGTTAGATTCTTGAAATTTACTAGAACCAAAAAAATTATGAAGGGAAACTATTTTATGGGTTTAAAAAAAAGAATGAAGTATTTAAAGTTGCTTCTTATTTTAGTTATTTTTCTTGCATTGTTTTTTGTAAAAAACGATAGCTTAATTATCAAAGCTTTCTATGAGTACCGAAGCGAAGACCAGACGGTTGTTGAACCAATGAGGGATGTACACCTCGATATAATATCTAGTTCCAAGGAAGAAATCCGAGTAGCAATAATTTTTTGTGGGAATAAAGGATACAATCCAGAGGGTGAATTGGATGATGATAGAACTTACTTAGAGGTAAGTAATAGTTTTAATTTTGAGTCTTTAGATATTAATTGTAGTAGAGTTTTTATTAGTAAATATACCCCATTTGTATTTTGCGTTTTTAATAATCCAACTATGTTTGATATGAATAGTATAATTTATAGACTATCAGAAAGCGACAGAGTAGAAAACATCTATATAAGTAAAAATTTTAAAAGGGGTATTGAACCAATCAGTATTGATGAATTAGATTTACAAGAAAGTGTTTATCAACCACAAGGTGTTGACTTAAGGGATATACCATATGACTATTTTCCAAATGGAACAAGTTTAACTGGTGAAGGGGTAAATATTGGTGTTTTAGATATTGGGATTTTCGACTCAGAACACCCAAATTTTTCTGAAATCAATGCTTATAATTTAACTTCTGATTATGATGGGAATTATACTAGTGACGAAATTCATCCTATAATGGTAGCATCTATTTTAGGTGGTAAATACGGGATTGCAAATAAAGCTAGTATATATTTTGCTGACGCAAATTCAGATGATGGTTTTTATGCAATTGAAAAACTTATTTTTGCTGGAGTAGATATTGTTAACATGAGTGTTTCTTTAGAGGAACTCTCATTATTAGGACATTTTTCTTACCATGATTTTCTTTATATGGAGTGTATTTCATATGCAACTAACGTAATACTAGTTGGTGTTACAGGCAATGACCTTAGTATAAATGGGGCCCCGGGTAATGTTGGTCAACCTGGGAATACTACGACGGTTATAAGTGTTGGGTCTATAGACCTAAACGGTATGCCAAGTAATTTTTCAAACTACCGTAGATATAAT
Source organism: Bacilli bacterium (assembly GCA_041675865.1). Classification (GTDB taxonomy): domain Bacteria; phylum Bacillota_I; class Bacilli_A; order ML615J-28; family CAG-698; genus DUVT01. The sequence goes on from JBAYTA010000101.1 coordinate 3,567, forward strand.
TACTATCAAATATCTAAATCAAAACCCGAAATTGTTGCAGTAGGTGAAAACAGAGTAGTACCCGGTGTGGGAACTGATTCTGGGACTAGTTATAGTGCTCCAGCTATAACAGGTACTATAGCACTACTAATTGAAAAACATGGAGAATTAATAAATCCTCAATCAGCGTTAGCTCTACTTTTAGCATCTTCCTCAGATGATGTTAATACAGGTCAAACTATAATAAATGGAACTGTTATTACCAATAACAAAAAAGCTGGTGGAGATCTTAGATAGCGCACTGGTGCCGGAAGATTAGATATTGAAGCTGTACTTGAGATACCTAGTTCCAATATTAGAACTAATATTGATGTTAATTCAGATGGTTTATATGAAGATATTAATTTAAATTTAGGGGATACAGTGATAATCTCAATGGTTTACAATAGAACTTTTGCGCCATATGATTGGCATATAAATCATGTTTGGGGAGAAGATGATATAACAAATATAAGTTTAAATCCATTTACTAATGTTGATTTATATTTAAAAAAAGGTGTTGAAGTATTAGATGTTTCTAGCTATAGTTATTCTAATATCCAATTTATTAGAACTACTGTTTCTCAAACAACTAATTACAATATTTCGTCATCAGGGTGGGAAAATGTCCTAGCAGGCTCAGTACTAAATTATGCGATATATATAGAGCACAATTGTCAAAACCCAGTCCAGTATAATGCTATTTATCACTTATATACTTGCTGTGATATTTTAGAACGCCATAGCTTCTATTATGCTTATGGCCAATTTATTTGTGATAAATGCGGGTATGTTCAGAAAACTCCACCTGTAGATCCTGAAAGTCAAAATAATTAATATTTATAATATTAATTAACAATAGAATGTATTATAATAATATTGTTTTATGAGTATAATGAAATACAAGGAGGTTAGTTATATGAAAAGGATTTTAAGTATTGGTGTGGTTGTTTTACTGCTATTTTTATCAGCTTGTTTTAGTGATGATGGAGATAGTTTAAAATTTGAAAAAATTGATGATGATACTTGTAGAGTTATTGGATATATTAAAGATAATAAAAATAAGACTAGGTATAAAATACCTAAGTATTATGAAGAAATGTTGGTTATAGAAATAGGGCAGTGGGCTTTTAGAGATAATGAATCTGTTGAAAATATTATATTACCAGATAGTATAATAACTATTGAAGTAGTTGCTTTTCAAAGATGTAAAAACTTAAAAAAGATTAATATACCAAAAAGTGTAACTAAAATTAAAGATGGAGCATTTACTGACTGTGAATCTCTAAAGAAAATAGCAATCCCAAATAGTGTTGAAAATTTAGGGGAAAGAATATTTTCTGGATGTATTTCACTTAAAGATGTGGAATTACCAAGCGATATAAAGGTGCTTCCTAGTGGGATCTTTGGAAAATGTGAATCGCTAGTTGGAATTTATTTACCAGAAAGTATTGAAAAAATTGAAAGTTCTGCATTCCTTAACTGTACTGCATTAAAAGAAATAGTGCTTCCATCAAAACTTACAGAAATAGAATCGTTTGCATTTTCATATTGCGACTCGTTAGAAAAAATAGTATTACCAAAAAGTGTTACTATATTAGATAAAGAAACATTCCATTTTAATGCAAAACTTAAAATATATTGTGAGGCAGATGAAAAACCAGTTGGTTGGCATAATAGTTGGTTACGCCCAGCAACAGAAGTTATTTGGTCGTATAAAGGGTAGTATAGAGTAGCTATAAATAGAGTTGACTTTTTTAAACTACATGTCTAAGTTAACTCTATTTTAATTTTACATTGCTATTGTTATTTAAGATGCATTTAGTTCCTGTTTATGGTTTATGTAACGATATTTATCTTTAAATATAAATAATAAATAGAATAACCGAATCAATTTTGAATTTTATAAAATTAAAAGAGTTAATTTAGTAAATATACAATGATTATTTTACTAATTAACTCTTTTTTTAATTTATCGTATTATAAAACTTGGTGATGTGAAATCACCAAAAATCTATTAAATTAATGAAAATATTATTTTTTAATCTCGCTGTTTTTATTTATTAATATTTGTTCTATTTCTACGGGATCTAGAGCTGATAACAGTATTGATAAATTTGAAGATAAACTTCTTCCCATAGATTTTTTAATTCTTCTCATGCTTCTGTTATCTAATATTGGTTTAGCTATTTTTAATATAGATAAACAGAGTTTATTTATAATGCTTAGATTTGTATATGCTTTCACGTCCATGGTTTTATTATCATCTTCCCCAAAATCCATATCTAGGTATCTGTGAAGCAAGTTTTCTACATCCCATCTTCCAGTTATTGCTTCTATGTTTAGATCTAAGTCATTTAATGAAGTGATGAAGTATCTGGTTTCAATTTCACCAGTTTTCTTGTTTACTTTACGGTAACATATTATATTTTTTGCTCCGCTCCATTTTGGAATCTTGTCTATTTCACCTTTATCAATTGCAAAGCAACTAAAAGGCATCTGGAAATATTCCTTATATTCACCAATCTTTTTGAATTGTTTTGAATTGTTTTTAAGTTTATTTAAATACTCATCAGTTGCTATTAACTTTATTTCTTCAAATGCATCGCCTTGATTACCTTTAATGCCAATACAGTAATCTCCTTTGTTATTTATAATAATATCAAATGTTTTATGTTGTGCATGAAGTGAATCCATTGTAACAATAACTCCCTTAAGGTTTTCTAATTTTGATACTTCTATTATCAAAAGAGCAATTAATACAAAAGAGGTAGAAATCAATATTCATGATTATAGAGAGTTTTCACCTAAAAAAAATAAAAGAGTAGATGACTACTCTTATGGGGGTGGAGCAGGGATGATTATAGAAGTTGAACCAATTGTTAATTGTCTTAGAAGTATTCCTAATTATGATGCTTCAAGAAAAATAATTACTAGTCCAATAGGAAAACCATTTAATCAAGAATAG
>JBAYTA010000102.1:0-6057 GCA_041675865.1 Bacilli bacterium
ACTTCTAGCGGCTCAAGATTTACAGCCACAAGATGTGTGTAAGTTTTAGTTAAATCTTCAAGTTTTGTTTCTCCATTAAAGAATTCTACTGTATAAGAATTTGCTTCATAAACAGGAACTAAAGTTAAATTACCCGTTACAGGAATAACATCTTCTGGATCATAAGTATCTTCTCCAGCAGTAAAATGCTTGAATGTAAAGTTTTCTCTCATAAGAGCTTCTGGAACTACAACTTCAGCATCTGTAGCAGGAACTAAAGTATAGTTTCCATATTGCATCATAATCTTATCATTGAAAGTAGGCACAGATACGTATCTATTTCCAGTTGTAAAGTTTACAGCAGTAAATCCACCAACATTGTTTGCCTTATTAAAGAAGTTAGCTATAGAATATGATAAATGATCAGTATTGTATAGATTATAGAATCCACCAGAACCATCAGATAATGTTCCATCACCTTTGATAGCAAGAATTTGTCTTCCACCGTGAACAATTCCATCACCATGAGGTTTCATATAATCTAAGAACCAACCCCATTTTTCTCCCATAACTTCATCGTTAAAGAATTTATATAGATTTCCACCTGAAATATTAGTAGTTGCAGTAATTCCAGTCTTTGCAGAGTTAAAGAATGGAGTTGCAGACATATCAGGAAGATTAGCACCAGTAAATGCATTCCAGTCAGCTAAGAATTGATCTCTTAAGAATACTCTGTCGTTTTCAATTCCATCTACAGAAATTACAAAATTACCTTCTGAATCAAAGCCAGCAAATACAACATCTTCCATTTCTTCACGAACAGCTTCAGCAATTACCCATTCACCATCAGCATATACAAAGAACGTATATGTTCCTACAGTATAATCATTTGTTATATTAAGTGCTAATTTTAATGTAGTACCTTCTGCAACAAATGAGAATTGATCTGAAAATTCACCATCTAAGTCAACTAATTGTACAAAGATATCTTCATCAGAAACTACGTCTAGCGTATATAAGTCTTGTTGAAGCATTAATACATCATTCATTACAAGAGTATCTCCAGCTGTAGCAGTAACGGTTTCAGGAGCAGTCCAAACAATGTTTGCACCAATAGTGTTTCCTTCAGCATCTACAACTACAAATGCATATGTTCCGGATTCACTCATAACATCAAACTTAAAGTTTTCACCATCAGATTCAACATCTACACCATTCATTGTCATTCTTAATACATTTTCAGGTAATAGACTAACTTTTTCTTCATTTGCAAATAATTCAAACTCTTCAAATAAGAACATATTGTCTTCTTCGTTATTAAATCCTACTACACCAGTAGATTCAAATTCACCAGCAATACCCCAAGCAGCATATAGAGTAACATCCTCTAATACTGGTTGAGTTAAATCAGCCTCTTCTGTAATCTCAGCATCCAAATACCAACCAACAAAGCCAAATCCTTCTTTAGTAGGATTTTCTAAGGAAATAACTTCACCTTTTGCTGCTTCAGTAGGTACATCATACTCTTCAGAGAACATACCACCATTTAGCTCAACTGTTACTTCTAGAACTAATTGATGTTTAGCTAAGTCTTTTAGCCATTCAATTTCAGTTCCAGGATAACCAGGATAATTTTTCTTCCAAAGTTCATAAGGAGTTAGACCAGCGTCACCTTGATCTCCTTTATCACCTTTGTCACCCTTGTCTCCTTTGTCACCTTTATCGCCTTTGTCGCCTTTAGCTCCATCAGCACCATTATCACCTTTAGCGCCTTTCACAACACCAAGGTTATCTGACTCATCATCAGTATATACTATCACTAATTCTCCTTGTTCGTTGATAGTGATTGATTTTATTCCAAGACCATCAGTACCTTTTAATCCCTGAGGACCAACTGCACCAGCAGGACCAGTAGCACCATCTTGACCAACAACTTTTCCAACATTAATAGTTTCACCATTAGATAATGTTAAAACTAATTCATCATCACTATTAATTTCAGCATCTGTTACACTAGCAACTTCTGTGTTACACGCAGCTAGGAAAACTAATAGGAAAAAGAACAAAAAGAAAAACAAATATTTAGTGTTTTTTCTCATATAAATTTCAATTAACAAGTTAGTTTATTGGCATACTTGTTAATTTGCCCCAATCTTCTAAAATTTCGCCAATAAAACGTTTACACTTTTATTTTACCATAATCAGTAGAAAAATGGCGTTTAATGATAACAATAATTATACACACAAAAAATCTTCTCGTGTTGAGAAGATTTTGATTATTTTTATTCTATAATATCAATAGTGAAAGCAACATCTTTGAATGTTACTTTATAATTATACCCTTTATATGTAAACTTAAATGTCCCATTTTCTTCTATTCCATTATGGTCTCTAATATAGAATTCTTTAACTTGTTCAATGTTATCTTCCAAATCAAATTCTTGAGTATCACTTGGATCTGAAGAATAATCAGGATAATAAAAACTTCTATACCTTTCTTTAAGATACTCGTCATCTTTTAATAAGTTTTCAAGTGGAAGTTGTCTGCTTACACCTAAATGATAATCGACATTCTCAGGTAAAGGTATAATTAAAAACTCGTTATCACCATTTTCATCCTTATGTAACATAAGTGGATAATGAAGGTATATTTCCATTAAAGTTCTATAACTCCATGCATAGTAAGTCTTAAGACTGCCTTCATAGTCACTTACAAATCTTCTGTAATAAAATGAAAGAGTTAAACCAGAATCTAAACTAATTAAAGCTATTTCTTCAAACACCTCACCATTATGTACTTTCATTACATGACTTTTATGGTTTAGTTCCCCATTCTTATCAGGCTCTAAAGTATTCATCTTGGTTTCGTATTTTTCTTCTTTGTTTATTTCTCTTATAGTTAATCTGTCCTCTTCTATTCCAGCTAAAAACTCAGCTATAATCTCACTTAAAATAAAGTCATCATTGTTAGAAAATATCTTAGAATTACTAAGTGATACACCAACTATAGTATTAATTGTACCATCAAACTCAAATGTAAAATTTGGAATTTCATCATAAGGAAGATATTCTTTAAATTCAGATGGGAAATCTAAAACAAATTTATCTTTGTTTGGTTCAACTTCATTACCTTTACAAGATGTTAAAGTAAGAACAAAAACAAATAAAATTAATATGCTATATATTTTTTTCATTAGAAATCCTTATCCTTCTCATTTAATCCATAATCTCTATAAACTTTTTCTTTATATTCTAAAAATCTATCTTCTTTTATAGCAAGTCTAATATTAGTTGTTAGATTTACTAAGAATGAAACATTGTGAATACTTAACAGTTTATAACCTAGTATTTCGTCAGCTTTAAATAAATGTCTTAGATAAGCCCTAGTATAATTCTTACAAGTATAGCAATCACAATTTTCATCTAAAGGACTGAAGTCTCTTTCAAATTCTTTATTCTTAATTATTACTCTACCTCTTGTAGTCATTGCACTTCCGTGTCGTGCTATTCTAGTTGGTAATACACAATCAAACATATCTACACCGCGTTCAACAGCATCTAATATCATTCCAGGACTTCCAACTCCCATTAAATATCTCGGTTTATCCTCAGGTAATAAAGGAGTAGTGTGAGTTAACACTTCGTTTTGAATTTCCTTTGGTTCTCCTACACTTAATCCACCAATAGAATAACCATCAAAATCTAATTTCACTAATTCTTCTGCACAGTGTTTTCTTAAATCCAAATACTCACCACCTTGAACTATTCCAAATAAGGCTTGTGTATCTTCATTTTCATGAGCATCCTTACATCTCTTAGCCCATCTTATAGTTCTTTCAACTGAGTTTTTCATATACTCATAAGTAGCTGGATATGGTGGACATTCATCAAAAGCCATCATAATATCACTACCTAAATCATTTTGTATTTTAGTAGCTATTTCTGGAGATAAAAATAATTTTTTCCCAGACTTATGATGTTTAAATGTAACACCTTCTTCTTTTATATCTCTTAATTTAGCAAGTGAGAATACTTGAAATCCTCCTGAATCAGTTAAAATAGTTCTATCCCAATTCATAAATTTATGTAATCCTCCAGCTTCTTTCACAATCTCATTGCCTGGTTGATTCCATAAATGATAGGTATTACCTAATATAACTTGCGATCCAATAGTTTCTAAGTCTTCTTTTGTAAGAGTTTTTACCGTAGCTTGTGTACCTACTGCCATAAAAACAGGAGTCTCAACTACTCCATGCGGTGTTCTAAATTCACCTACTCTTGCTAAAGTATCTTTATCTTTTTTCAAAATTTTAAATTTTAAATCCATAATATTCCTTACATTAAAAACATAGCATCACCAAACGAAAAGAATCTATACTTTTCTTTGATAGCATGCTCATATACTTTCATTATTTTATTTTTTTCATAAAATGCACTTACTAGCATTATTAAAGTAGATTTAGGCAAATGAAAATTCGTGATTAAAGCATCTACTGCTTTGAACTTGTATCCTGGATAAATAAAGATATTTGTATCCTCACTAACTTCTCTAAATTCATTATACTTTCCATAGATTGATTCCAATGTTCTAGTAGAAGTTGTCCCTACACTTATTATTCTTTTACCATTTTTCTTTGCTTTGTTTAATTTATCAGCCGCATCTTGTGTCATGTGATAAAATTCACTATGCATTTTATGGTCTTCTATTTTATCTACGCTAACACTTCTAAAAGTTCCTAAACCAATATGTAGTGTTACATAAACTATTTCAATCCCTTTGTTTTTTATTTTCTCTAATAAAACTTGATCAAAATGTAATCCTGCAGTAGGTGCTGCAGCGCTTCCTAAATCTTTTGCATAAATTGTTTGATATCTAGATTGATCCTTCAACTTTTCATGAATATATGGAGGTAGTGGCATTTGACCTAACTTTTCTAATAAAGTTAGAAATACCCCTTCATAAATAAACTTTATATAGCATAATCCATCTTCTAGTTTATTAATTATTTTTCCAGTAAATAAATTATTAAAATTTATTTCTGTTCCAACTTTCACTCTTCTAGCAGGTTTAACTAACACTTCCCAATAATCTTCTATTTCTTTTAATAAAAGAACTTCAATATTAGCATTTGTATCTACTTTTGTACCAAAGATTCTTGAAGGTAATACTTTGGTATTATTCAGCACTAAAACATCATTGCTATCTAAATAATTAATAATATCATAAAAATGTTTATCTTCTAACTTATCAGTTTTTCTATCAACAACTAACAATTTAGATGTGCTTCTTCTTTCTAGAGGAGTTTGCGCAATCAATTCCTCTGGCAATATATAATCAAAATCATTTACTAACATAATCTATTCCTAAGTGCTTATATGCCTTTTCTGTAACTATTCTTCCCCTTGGTGTTCTTATTATAAATCCTTCTTGTAATAAATATGGCTCATATACATCTTCTATAGTTGCCATATCTTCTGAGATTGTTGAAGCAATTGCATTTAATCCTGCTGGCCCACCAGCAAATCTTTCAATTATTGCTTTTAAATATCTATGGTCAGTTATATTTAAACCAGCTTTATCTATATCTAATTTATATAATGAAGAAGATGCTGTACCAAAGTCTATTACATTACTATTTTCATCATTAAATTGAGCAAAATCTCTAACCCTTTTAAATAATCTATTTGCAATCCTTGGTGTTCCTCTACTTCTTCTAGCAATTTCTAATGAAGCTTCATCTGATATTTTAAAATCAAAGACTTTACTTGTCCTTTTAACAATCACAGAAAGTTCATCTGTATTATAAAAGTGAAGTTGATTAACTATTCCAAATCTATCTCTTAAAGGTGCTGTTAAATCACCAGCTCTAGTAGTAGCTCCTATCAAAGTAAATGGAGGAAGATCAATTTTTATCGTATTAGATGTGGCATCCTTACCAACTATTATATCAACTACAAAATCTTCCATAGCAGAGTAAAGGACCTCTTCCACAACTTTAGGGAGTCTATGGATTTCATCAATAAACAAGATATCCCCAGCATCTAAAGTAGATAATATTGCAACTAAGTCACCAACTC
>JBAYTA010000103.1:0-5921 GCA_041675865.1 Bacilli bacterium
GGTTCAGGATGCGGGTAAAACTTTTGAATCAAGTTCCTTGGTACTTTAATTTCAATACTTTTCATAAGTGTCTCCTTTTGGCACTTGCCATTTTATTTACAGGACAAACCTGTATTACCCTTTGTACCAAGGTATTTAATTATAGATGCAAGTTTAATCACTATTCTAGTTTGGATATTGATAATTCTTAATTCTGATATCTTTATCATAATATAGTTTTTCAATGATAAATTTCTCATCATATGGCCTTTTAGTTCTTGAAAGTCTACGATCTTCTTCTTTTAACATCCTACAAACACTAATATCTCTTAATACTTCAAATACATTTTCTCTATTAGGTTCATTAATGGTAAGCAATTTTTCTATAATGTGAGTGACTGGAATAATATGATCGTCATGAAAAACCTCACGAAGTAAAAATGACTCACCTTTTTTTAATGATTTTTTGCCATGGGGTTTTGATGAAGCCCCTTTGTATAGATTAACAGTTTGAACTTTATCAGTTTTATTGATTATTTTCATTCTAGAAAAATGTAAAAATATCTCTTCTTCTTTGAAACCTAAACTTGTAAACAGTTTTTCCGCCTCAACAGATAAATACATACGATTGATAGGTAACCAAAGCTGTCTTATCGTTTGATTAAGTAAGTACTTTGCTCCTCTATGATCAATATTATATGGATGCTTCGATTCTTCTTGTTGAATAATTTCTATCAAATTCACGATGTTATCAACCGCTATGTGACTATAATTTTGATTCATTAGTTTAATCTCCTCTTTTGTTATATTATAACATAGAAATATCTGTTTAGAATAAAAGCATTTTTTTGCTGTAATTATTTTACCACGTGTACCACGCCAAAAATAAGGGTTATCCCCAAAACTTATCTACACATAAGTTGCTATTTTCCCGTCTTTTTTAAAATTAACCATGAATCTCCATCTTTGATTACTATTTTTGTTTATCTGCAAATAAGTTTATTTCAAACAGGAGTGTAGACCCTAAATGACTAAAAAGATAACTAAAATGTGAAAGTAAATAGTGCAAGTGTCAGCTAAATAGACTCCATTTTTTTACATGAAAAAACATCAACTTCTCACTCTAACAAAGACAAAAAAGCCACTCTCTTATTTGAAAATGACTATTCGGCTATTTATGGTGACCCGTACAGGCTCACGAAATTTCCCGAGTGAACCAAGCTAGAATTGCATAAAGGTCCTTATTTGCACGGGTAATTTGGGTGACCACTATGTGTAAAAATGGTGCCGAAAAGATGACCCGAAGTTTATACAGATACTTTTAGCCTTTGTTCTCTTTATAAAGCCATCTTTTTTTGGAGATAATTCACATGTTTTTTTAAAAAATTGGGCTTCTTTGAATTTTAAAACAAATTATTAATCTTTACAAAAAAAGCTCTTTCTACGGGTGAGAAGAGCATTTGGACTAAATCATTTCTAAACAGTTTATAGATAGCTGTTGGTTTTCAATACTTATGATAGTCAAATCCGCCTTATCTACTTTAGTCCGTTCTTCAACTTTAATTGATTTAGGGACTCAGTTAATTTATCTCCGTAATACAACTTGCCATAAATATGCTTGTCCATCAACGATAAAAGAATAGCTAGTTCGTTGGGAAAAGAATCAAACCCCTTGAATACCTGAGATCTATTATTATCGTGTTTCACATTTAAAATCCATACTACTTTCTTCATCCCTGCAGCACCATCAACATAAAGAGGTTTCCAACTGTTGAAGTCGATAACTTTTTCGAGTTCTGTAAAAAATAAATCACATATTTTTTTTTCGTGATCTTCAGTATTAAATAAATCAAAATATCCATTTTTGTCAGTTGGTGTCACATAAAAACGTTTATGATTACCCCATTCGTTTAATCCAATATAAGCTTCGATTTTTTCATTAGTGTCATGTGCTTCAAACTCAATATAATTTACCATGTTTAATATTAACGTCTTCTTAATATGCTGATTATTAAGAATGCTCTCCTCTATTATAATTTTTGTCTTGATTAGATCTAAATCCAGTAATCTTCTGCATTAAAGCCATTTAGTTCCCAAGCAGCTAGAATTTGAATTTTCTCATATTTTGAATTTTTTGATATGTAACTAAGAATTTCAGATGATCTGATGGTGTTTTGCTTTGTTTCAATCCCTCTTTTTAAACAACAACCTATAATATATAAACTAATCTCATTTTGAGTTGTATTTGCCAACATATCATGTATTTTGAAAGCAATATCATTGTGACCGTTGATTGAAAAAACATAACTATGAACAATTAGCTCATTTGATAATCTTTCGACTTCATGATTATTGCCTAAATCTAAATGAGAACCTAACTCATAAAGTTTGTTGTTAAAATAATCTACAGCTTGTTTTCTATCAAAAAAGTATAATTCTAGTGATAATTGGCTGTTCTTACTTATGATTCTTTTTATTATTTTATCTATTGTCACTTTTTAATTACCTCTTTTGGTCTAATTATTCTAAAACTGCTATTTAAAATTTATCTAACTAGCTATAGCTTACTATGTTGGTGCTTTCATGTCAATAAGGTGGACACAACAAGTAAGAAATTATTATTGTTAATGCTTACTAAAGCGAACAAAGCTAGAATCCATAAGTCTACAATATCTTATATTATTTGCTATTTCTAATTTTTGTCTATCCTAAATCTTCTTAAATGTTGTTTTTACCCTATTAATCGATAAATAACAAAAGACCACATGATATATCAAAGAAAACACGATAAATACATTTGAAATGATTGCATTAAAATCAATATCCAAAATTACAGATTCAATTACGAGATTTCTAATGACTAAGTGTCCCTGTAAATAGAAGAAAAAATTAATAACAAAGGAAATAAGAATGAAGCCCAATATATTATAATTATAGACTTTTGATTTTGATATCTTTTCTGATAATTCAAAACTCAATTCAAACAATAAAAACAGACTCACTTGTATAAAAAATAGACCAAACAAAATAAAGTTTACCAATAAAACTTTTTGAACAATTGTGAAAAGGACTAAATAGACTAAAAATAACAGAGTTGAATATAAACTAATATAATTAAATTTGAGAAAATTTTTTCTAGAAAAAAAACCGTCATTATTGTTTTCTTTATGTTTATCATTATATATTGAGTGTTTTTTAGTTTCATCGCTCTTCAATATTTTTTTTACAGCATCAAAGTTATCTAGAATAAAATTGTAAGCATCATTTAGTTCTATAAATTTCGAATTGCTGTTGTTTGATTTGTTCAAATCAGGATGGAATAATTTAGATCTAGTTTTATAGCTTGAGATAATATCATTTTTAGTAAAGTCAATATCTAGGGGAATTGCTAATATACTTAAGCATCTTCTTACTTGATTAATATCCATTTGATTATCTCCCTATTTTCATATTCTTTATAGTTGATACGATTGTATCAAACCTATTCATTCAACTTGGCAAGGTAGCACACTATTAATACAATTTAGATATAATCGTTTAATACCTGAAACCATCTTACTATAATTGTTTAATAATTTGAAACCACCCAGTATATCGTTTAATAATACTATTATTTCTAGTCTAACAACACACCGTTATCTACCATTGCTGTAGCTTTAAAAACATATTCAAATGATGTCAAAAATGATGAACCAAATTCTGCAATTGCTGCTGGAGAATAAGTAACTGCTACATAATATACTCCAGGTCTATCAAACTCCATTATAATAAAAGAATGACCAAGATAATCTTCTCTTCTTTCTAATCTTGTAAATTTGCCTCCATTAACTGCTTCACCATACTCTCCTGCAAGAGAAAACATTAATCTATCAGACATTTTTAAATATGTAGTATCAGTTGATATTATTATAGTTTGATTTTCTTCCACTACAAATCCAAGATACGCAGGAGATAATAAAGTAACTCTGATATCTTCTACTACGTTGTTTAATATATCGATATTATCACTATACTTAACAATAGGTTTGTTCTCGCTCATTGGAGTATAAAAATTTACTAATCGTTTACAATATATATCGGTATCTTTTGTAATTGGTTTATAAAATGAAAAAAAATTAGTAAAATTATAATTTTCATAGTACGTCATCATATAATATTTATTTGTTAAAGCTGATGGATATACTGGAAGTTCACCATCAACAACATTTGCATAAGTCGTATATACTCCATTTACATAATATTTTGCTAAATGTATCTTTTTAAAATTCACTGAAATAACAACATCATAATCAGGCATAATAAAAGAATTATTTTTTATTATTGTATCATTATATTTTATACTTTCTTCATCTACAACATACCCATTTTTAGGTGTAATCGTCAGAATAATATTTTCGCCCTTTTTTGCTGTTGTTTTATTTACAGATACATTACCATTGATAACATCGTTAGAAATCTTTATTGAATAATATTTTACTTCTTCACTTGGTATATCAACTTCATTTTCTGATGTTTTTTGATCATTTGGTTTTGTCACTTCATTTGAACAGCCAAACAACCCAAAAATAACAATAAATAACAAACAAATAGACAAAAATTTTTTCATATATTATCACCTCGCAAATTATTAAATTTCTTGTACTAATTTATGATATTATATCATAAAAACAATTTAATTACAAATAATACAAGCAAAAAGGCATCACGTTCGCTTATTCATCAACCTCCATCACAAACTTGAGATTTAAATAAAAAGCGAACACAAGCCCACAAATCGCCTTACGTTTAAAACGTGAGAGCATAGGTTTGAAACCACCTACTATATCGTTTAATAATTTGAAACCACCTTACTATAATCGTTTAATAGTTGAAACCACCTTGCAGTAATCGTTTAATAATTTGAAACCACCCTTTCAAATCATTTAGCGAATAGAATAACAACTAACACATATTCATTATAAAAAATATCATAATTTGATGAATATTTATTAATAATATCTAATACGTAGGAGACCCGAACCCATATAAAAGTACAAAAAAAGGCTTGATATCTTTGCATCAAACCTATATAATTTAAATTTTACAATAATTAAATATAATTGACACATTATTCAATATCTAATATATCAGGTAAGCGCACCCCATTATAAGTAAAAAACAATGGTCCCTGATAGGATCCACTGGCGTTACCGCGTCCTTGTCTTTCATATAATTCTCTTGCTAAAGATGAAAGATACCAAAGTCCTCCTTCAAATAAAACTTGCCTTGCATTGGCAACAACTGCTACTATTGTTTCGTCCTCAACAAACTTTACTATTTCACCATCTTTTATTCCTTTTGAATAAAAACTAAATAACTGACTCCTTTTTCTTTTACTATTGTTTTTATCAGTTTTAACTTCTATATTGTCGCCATGAAGTTCTAATTCGGCTTCGTCTCCTAATAGTTCTTTGATATCATAAAAGATTTCATAGGCTTCTTCTGGTGTTATCTTAAAGAACTCCCTACTCTTGCTTATTCTTAAATCAGATATTCTATCAATTGACCTATGAATCAACTTTTCAGCTTGATTATATTTTTCAGTTTTTAATGTGGCATAAATTTCAAATGGAAGAGGTACTGCCGTATTATATAACTCTCTGCCTCTTATTTCAGGAAGTCGTTTACTTTTTCCAATTTTCACCCAATCCTCTCTAAAACTGGGATTAGTTAAAATATATACGTATCCTTTTAAATCCATTGAAAATCCACTCCTTTTTTCTATTTATATTTAGTAATCAATATTTCAACTTGCATTGCCTTACATGAATTATAGCATTTTCATAATAAATTTTCTATGTTATAAGTGAACGTCAAAAATTAACACTCTATTAAAAAAGAACGAATAAAGATAAACTCCTTAGTGTAAAAGAAAAGGAGTTTTTTTATGGAAAAAGTTAAAA
>JBAYTA010000104.1:0-5741 GCA_041675865.1 Bacilli bacterium
AGACACAAAACTTCATTATCAGGATCTACAATATCAAGTTCATATGAATCACCCCAAGTAAACCAATGTTTAGACATACTCATCACGACTCCCTTATAGTCTTCAAGCGAATATTCATGAGCCATAAAATCACCTTTCATCGTCCAAGACAAGCCTTCTAAATAATACCTTGAGCGAAAGAAAGTATACTCTTTTACTAAAGTATAAGTCCTACCGCCAACTTCAATATAGTATTTACGTAAAAAACTCCAGATTTTTTTACTAATAAATCCTACTTGATTACCCTTAATATCATATACATATAATTTTCTCCCCCATGTGAAAGGCACGCCTTCTGCATAAAATCTATCCCGATTATTTTCATCTCTAATATAAAATCTTCCTCTAAACGAGAAAACCTTTTGCTTTATATATAATTTCATCTTTTCTACCCACCAATCTTTCATCTATAAATATATTATACTTAACTTTAAAAAAATAGTAAACTATTAATTTAAGACTTGCAACTTTTTGTTGCTTTAATAATACTTGAAAACTGATATAATAGTAGTAGAAGCAACAAGGAGAGAAAAATGATTAATTTAGTAGAGATTGGAAAATATATTGCAGAGTTAAGAACTAGCAATAAACTATCACAACAAGAATTAGCTGATAAACTATATGTAACACATCAAGCTGTTTCAAAATGGGAAAAAGGTAAAGGTATGCCCAGTATTGAAATCATGGTTTCTTTAACTAAATTATTCAATATCACTATTGATCAACTACTTAGAACTACAGTAGTTTCACTAAATGATTTTGAAAAATTACTTACAGCCTATCCAAGAAGTTACATTATAAATCAACTAATTCAAGGAAAATTAGATTTCAAAATAATTGATGTCTTATATCTACTTAATAGCGAAGAAAGAGAAATAATAATAAGCCATATTATTAACCATCATCTAGATGTAAATATAGTTGATTTACTACCCTATTTAAACAAACTAGAAAGAACTAGAATTATCAAAGCTATTAAGTCCAAAAAACTAGATATAAGTAAAAGAGAAATCTCCTATATGCTTACTATAAATGAAAAAAATATTTTATTTGGAGGAAAAAATGAATATTAATAAATTATTACCATTTCTTGATGATGAAAGTTTAAGCCTGTATTTAGAAAAAGTTAAGGAAGGAAAATTACCTGCAAAAGACTTAGTAAAAGCCCTACCTTTTCTAAACAAAACCCATATCAAAGAAGTATATACTTTAATCCAAGAACAAAAACTTGATCTTAGTTTAGAGGCACTTCTTCCATTTATGGATGATGATGTAATTGAAGACATGTATGAAAAAGTACTTAATAATGAAATAACCAATATCGATGAAGAAGCTATATTACCATTCTTAAGTGAGGAAAAAATAAAATCATTATTTAAAAAATATCTTGAAAACTTATAAAAAAAATCAGTTGGAATCCCAACTGATTTTTAAATTAAAAACCAAGCAAATATGCTTGGTTGATTAAAACCTTAAGATAATAATTGGACTTCAGTAAAATTAAGTTCTGCAGGTGTTGCTCTTCCGAATGCATAAATTAAAACTTTAACAACTTCTTTTTCTTCATCGATCATATCGATGATACCTTCTTGTTGAGCAAATGTTCCAGCAATAATTTTAACTTTATCGCCAACTTTTCCTTTAAATTTATTTTCTCTTGTAATACCACACATCCTTAGAATAGGAACGATTTCTTCATCAAGCATCGGTACGGGTTTTGCACCTCCACCACTTGAACCTAAGAAACCTGTAACCATAGGTGTGTTTCTAACCATAAACCACGATTCATCAGTAACAATCATATCGATAAATACATATCCAGGAAACGGTTTAACTAAAACTTCTTTAGCTTCACCATTTTTCTTTCTTTCTATTACTTTCTCTTCTGGAACTAAAACCCTGAAAATTTTGTCAGCCATATCCATTGATTCAATACGACGCTCAATATTATTTTTTGCCGCATTTTCACAACCCGAATAAGTCTGAACAACATACCATGCTCTTGCTTCCATAATATCTATAGCGGCATTTTGCCAGCTAACCATTCAAAGAATTGTAATAAAAATCCTAAAAGATAATCTGAAAGTAAGAAAAACCCTGACATAATAACTATGAAAGCAAATACTATTGCAGTATTTTGAATTAGTTCACCTTTCTTAGCCCAGCTTACTCTTTTTAATTCTGAAACTGAAGGTTTCAAGAATGGCCATACAGCTAGAATTAATGACATAACTCCTAGAATAATTAATATCCAAGCAAATACTTTTGGATATTCACCAATTAAGAATACTTCTGGGTTAATTGATAGTGGTCTACCATCAATACTGTTTTCCCCGATAATAACCATAGTACCTAGTAAAATAGCAATTAATGATAAGAATAATAATAGTAATCCTTCATATTTGTATTCTTTTGTGAAAATGGCTAATATCCCATTTTCTTTTTTAGTATCTTTCTCTTTAGCCATAATGCCTCCTATTTAGTCTCCTTATGAATCGTATGTTTGTTGCATTTCTTGCAATATTTTTTTATAACCATCCTATTAGGATCGTTTATCTTATTACGGTCAGCGGTATAATTGCGAGATAAACATTCTTCACAAATTAATATAACTTTTTCTCTCATAACTAACCATCTAAATTCACTATACTATTTTAGCAAAATTACCCTTTAATGTCAAGTGAATTCTTAACTCCTTTAACTTTCTTTTTTATTCTATCTGTTGCATCATAGACCTGTTTTGGTCTGCAACCAAGGATTACTGCTATCTCTCTTGCTTTTGCGCCAAGTCTTAAATTCTTTAATACTTCCGCTTCAAATTCAGAGAAGATACACTCCTTCATAACTTCCGTTAAATTATCTTCAAAACAGATAATTGGTTCACTTAAATATTCACCAGCACCAATTAAATCTACATTATAAAAATTATTACTTTCTTTTCTTAATATTTGTATATATTTTCTTTGTAAGATTAAATCAAAGTATTTTGTGAAAGTCTTATTTTTATCTTCCCTAAAAGTAATAATAGCTTTATATAAACTAATTAATCCTTCTTGGAAGAAATCTTCTTTATTCCATTCTTTTATATGAAAAGATCTTATTCTAGATTTTATTAAAGGAACATATTTTTTAAACATAATATCCAATGCTATGTCACAGTTCTCCTGAATCAAATACAACAACTCATAATCGTTATATTGATACATTTATAAACTCCTTTATTCTTGTTCTTTTTTTATTTCATATATTAATATACCAGCAGAAACAGATGCATTTAATGAATTAACTTTACCTCTCATTGGTATTTGAACAAGAAAATCACATTTACTACTTACTAGTCTAGAGATCCCTTTTCCTTCACTACCAATTACTAAGACAGTAGGCATATCATATTTTATACTTCTATAATCACTCGAATTTGCTGTTGCTTCTGCACCAACAATCCAGTATCCTGCTGCTTTTAATTTTTCTATCGTTTGCACAAAATTAACAACTTCAACAGTTTTTACACTAAAGATTGCTCCTGTAGATACTTTCGCAACCGTTGAATTTAATTTAACACTTCTGTTTTTAGGAATAATTATTCCATCCACTCCAGCTGCATCTGCAGTTCTTAAAACTGCACCTAGATTATGTGGATCTTCTAATCCTTCTAACATCACTATGAGTGAAGATTTTGAAGGATTTATAATTTCCTTTAAATCATAAAGTTTAAATTCCTTAATTTCTGCTATCACACCTTGATGATTAGACATTTTCTTATCTAAAAATATTTTATCAACCTTTTGAAAACTAATTCCTTTTTCTTTAGAAAAACTAATCATTTCCTTATTTTCAGTATATATATAAAGGTTCAATAACTTAACACTTTCATTAATAGCTGCTTTTACTAAATTAGTTCCACAAATTAATTCACTCATATTTTCCCTCAATTATCCTTATAGATAAGCCTATAATTTCGTCTAATCTCTCAAATTTTTCCATTAGATATAAATATCCAATTAATGATTCAAAGCCAGAACTAGCGAAATATTCGTCCTGTTTCACATTTTTACGCATGCTATGAACCTTGTGATTGCGTCCTCTTTTATAAACATTCATTTCTTCCTCAGTTAATGAATTTATTAAAACATTCATTATCTTATTATGCCCTGATGCACTGACATAATTAGTAGCTAATTTATGAAGTTTGTTTTGATTAGTAATTTCTTTACTAATTAAATACTTCCTAATTTCAAGTTCATAATAAGCATCACCGATATAGGCTAAATTAGCTCCATTTAGGAGTTCTGCCCTCATAGAACAATCCTCATCATAGAAGAATTCCTTTATCAGCAATTTGTTTTCTAAGTTCATCACTTAATTCAAAATTCTTAGCTCTTCTTGCAGCTTCATATTCCCTAACAAGTTTTTTGTCTTCTTCTTCTAAAGGTTCTATATTGGTTTCAATCCCTAAAACCCATAGCATATCTGTAAACAAACTATAACAACTAGCTAGTTTTTCTCTATCTAATTCTTTAGCTCTTAATAATGTATTAGATAGTTTTGATAGATTGATAATTGAAGTTATAGCATTCGCAGTATTAAAATCATTACTCATAGCTTCAATAAACTCAGTTTTTAGTTTCTCAATTTCACTATCTTTTTTACCTAAATCAATATCTTCTAATTCAATCTTTCTATATAAGTTATTATAACTTCTTCTAATCTTCTCATACTCTGTTGCAGCTTGATCCAATAATTCTTCACGATAATTTAAAGGTTGACGATATGGAACATTCAATACCATAAAACGATATATTTGATAGTCAACTTTATCTAATAAATCATTAGCCCAAATTACATTACCTACTGATTTACTCATCTTTTCACCACTTAAATCGATTCTTCCATTATGCATCCAGTAGTTTGCAATTGTATGATCATGCGAGCACATAGACTGTGCTATTTCATTATCATGATGGGGAAACTTTAAATCTAGTCCTCCCCCATGGATATCTATCTTATCTTTAAAGATATTATTAATCATAACGACACATTCAGTATGCCAACCAGGTCTTCCCTCACTCCAAGGAGATTTCCATCTTAATCCTGTAAGAGTCTCTTTCCATAAAGTAAAATCAACAGGATTTTTCTTTTTATCATTAGTTTCAACTCTTGCACCTTGGATTAAGTTTTCAATTGTTTGTGAACTTAAAACCCCATAATTATCAATCTTACTCACATCAAAATAAACATCTCCATCAGAAACATAAGCTCCACCTTTAGTAATTAAGATTCCAATATAATCAATAATTTCTTGCATATTTTCTGTTACTTTTGGATTCTTATCATGAGGAATAATGTTTAATCTATTATAAGTCTCACTAATTTCCTTAATATATTTTTCACTAACTTCAGCTTCACTAATACCTTCTTCTTCTGCTCTTGTAATTATCTTATCATCAATATCAGTAAAATTAGATACATAAGTTACTTTGTATCCTAAATACTTAAAGAATCTTGCAACAACATCAAAAAAGATAATAGGTCTAGAATTACCAATATGCATGAAGTTGTAAACTGTTGGTCCACATACATACATAGTAAGTTCATTTTCTTTAATAGGTTTAAAATCTTCTATTTTTTTAGTTAGTGAATTGTAAATTTTTATCATAATACCACCATTTCAAATTAATACTTCACAATAATATTATACGCAA
>JBAYTA010000105.1:0-5668 GCA_041675865.1 Bacilli bacterium
GCCTCTTTTACTCTTTTACTAAATTCAGTATCTTCTCGCATCCAACGATATATTGTTGACCGAGGGACATTTAATTTACGACAGGCAGTTTCTTTAATTGAATTCTTAGATATTTCTTCAATAAATCTTTCTTTAATTTTCTCCTGTCTACTAATAACCTCTTTGCTATTATTTTTTTTATGAGCATAATTTCTTTTAGTCTGTGATTTTGTTGCATTTCTCTTTGTCATACAATGAAATATTAGATTTTTTAGAATCGTTAATTGCATTATATTGTTTCCTAATAATTTCACAGTATTCAGGATCAATTTCTATCATGAGACACTTCCTTTTTGTCTGCTCGCAAGCTAGAAGGGCTCCGCCACTTCCACCAAAGGGATCAAATACTACATCCCCTATCTTAGAACTATTAAGAATCAATCTTCTTAGTAGTGATATTGGTTTTTGGGTAGGATGCAGTTTACTCCTGTTTGGTTTTGGGCAAAATAGAATACTCTTATCTTTGCTTTTCTTAAATGAATGTCTGCCATGCCAAGCATAAGCTATAAGTTCATGTTGGGGTAGATAATCCAATCTTCCGATAACAGCGTTACTTTTTATCCAAATTAAGAGCTGGGAAAAGTATAGTCCAACATTTATCATCGCCTGTCTTAAAGCAAATATCATCTTATCCGAATTGAATATATAGATAGTATTTTTATTATTTAAAAATGGTATTAATATCTTTAACCATTTTTCACTAAATGTTATATATTCGTTTTCGGTTTGAAGATGATCGTTTTCAATCTCCTTTGGTTTAGCTAGATTTTGAGTAAAACCTGCCTTACTCTCAACATAGGCAACACCGTAGGGCGGATCAGTTAAAACAAGATCTATTTTATCTTCGCCAATTAATTTTTGACACTATTAGTATCACAAGCATCACCGCATAATAACCTGTGAGGGCCTAGCTCTATAATATCACCTAGCTTAATTAAGTTGTTTTGCTTTTGTGTTTGCATATGATTCAAGTCTATTAATAATTAATTGAACAAAAACAGGGCTTTGCTCACAGATAAAGCTTCTTCTTTTAAGTTGAGCACATGACAGAGCCATAGATCCCCCACCCCCGAACATGTCGAGTACCACATCATTAACTTTTGTGCATCTTCTAAGAGCTTTCTCGTGGAGTTCAGGGTTCTTATCAGTTGGATGTTCATATTCAATGCTAGGTAGTCGTTTAACTAGCCAAATATCTAGTATATCAAGAATATCGTCTATAGCTCGGTTGCCATTTTCTATGTTTTTGTTAAGGATCTCACTGAGGTTTTTAGTGTTTGATAGATAGGGTTTTCCTTTTGTTCCATATAGCACTGGCTCATAACACCTATTGAAAGCAGTTTGAGGTGTTATATTCATTCCATTTTTAACCCAAAGAACTGTCCGTTTGTACTGAATTTTTAATTCCTCGTATATCTCCTGAAACATACCAGTGTATTTTGGGTCGTGATAATAGAAGACATGAACATTATCTTTGCTAACTGATAATCCATTAGATAAAGACTTTTTTATAAAATCCTTATATTCATTGTCGCTTTTATTATCATTAACTACGCCTCCGTAATTTTGTTTTCCCCCTAAGCCCTTCGAGTAGTTTACGCCAATATTATAGGGCGGATCTGTATAGATCATGTCAGCTTTATTTTCACCCATTAGCTTCTTAATGGTTTCAATATTTGTGCAATCCCCACAAACAACTCTTTGCCCGGCAATCTCAAACATATCACCTGTTTTAATTTTAGTTGTCTTAGCTTTTTCTATCTCTTTTTCAATAATGAAGTTATCATCTTCTACCTCTAGGGTGTCATCAAATATTTTTGAAAAATCTAATTCATCAAAACCCGTGTCTAGGAGCAGATCAATGTCTAAGGACTTTAATAGTTCGTAATCCCATTCGCCAGTGTTACGATTTAATCGTAGATTTAATTCTTTTTCTTTATCTTGGGGAAGTGATAGGTATACAACTGGAACTGTTTTTAATTTTAGCTTTTGAGCTATCTTAAAACGTGCATGCCCACCAATTATTGTATTTTCTCTTCCAGGGTAGGAGTTGACTATAATAGGATCAACTAAACCAAAGCGTTTTATGCTTTCCATTAAATCTATTTCCTGTTTTTCGGTCATTTTACGAGGATTATAACTAGAGGGCTTTAAAGAGCTGATAGAAACCTCTTCAATTTTAATGTTTTGAATTGTTTTCTGCATAGAAATTAATTTAAATTATTAGATGCTGGTTTTTCCAAATAAAAAAACCAACATTTTCGAATTTGAAGTATAGGGACTCACCCCTCTTCAAAATTCTTTCCGTTAGGTTCTTATAATTGCTTATTAATTTCTATTAGCTCTATAAAGGCAGGTTTTTTTGATAACGCATTTGTGCGGACCTGTCTCTAGTTATTTAGTTGTTAATTTAATAATAGCATTATTAAAAAAATAACGCAAGTATTTTGTTTAATGTTAGCAAAAACAGATATAATATGACTTGTGATATCGCATTATAAGTTATTTAATTTTAGATAAAAAATAGGCTATCTGGGCAATAATAGTTAATAATTTGTGTATAACTTTTTGTTTAACTATCTTGACTTTATTATTATTTGTGCTATACTAGATATTGAGAATGATTCGTTCTCTTAGCTCATTGACAGTATAAAGAAGAGAGATTACCAATTATCAGGTTAATCCAGACTCTCACGGGTTTAAGACCCATAATTGAAAAGAGATATTTATCTCTTACTTCTCGGATAGAGAAGGCGTTTTGCCCCGTGCAGATATTTGTCTCTGTTGCTCAGAAACATGAAATATTTGTATTGTGTGTGATTTAACATCATAAACAAAATAAATATTACATAACACTGTGTAAATCTAACTGTTTTATAGTTGAATATAAAATTAGTAGACAAATAAAATTCCGGAATAGGTAAAAATACATCCTTTGTTTTAGCGACAAGGGGTTAACGGTTCTGCTACTTTTAGTAGTTGCAGGCCAGTATGCTGCCAAAGAGCCGAGAGTCAGAAATTGGCCTGCGATGAATGAAGTGCAAATCGTTAGATTTAGATTTCGGATGACTTATAAATTTAACAATTTAAACTTTAAATATATGCAATATAAAAATTCATATAAGCAAGATAAGGTAATCGCCCTGCTCATTACCTTTAATCAAATAACCAAACAGGTTTTGAGGTTAAAAATAAAAGATAAGCAGGCTCTCGGCCTGCTTGCTGATGCCATGCAAATTAATAAGCAATTATTATCCTTAATTAAGAATAATAAAACCAGTTTAGAATTTGTAAGGCAGACGTTCACTATTATTTCAATTATTTTGAAAGAAATAGTCAGCAAGTGGCTCTTCCGTTACAATTTAACGCCAGTAATGGCATAAAAATATAAATATGGCATCAATAGGACAATTAATAAAAATTGGCAGAATCAATAAGAGTCTTAGTCAGGAAGATGTTGCCTCTAAGTTAAAGGTGACAAAGAATTATATTTCTTTGGTTGAAAATAATAAGAAAGATCCAAGCATAAACTTCTTGAAAAAGATTTCAAAATTACTTGATATTCCTGTAATTCTTTTAATTTGGGAAAAAATTGATCTACCAAAAGGGAAAACAGAGTCTGAAAAGAAAATATTGTCTCAATTAGAGAACATGATAGAAAATGCTCAGAAGATTTTTGCAGACGAATCTTTTAAAACAAAAAGATGAAAAAAAGGAAATTATTAAATATTAATACGATCTCAGAACTTAGTCGTCAAATCGGTCTTCCAGAAGAATTTTTATTAAGGGTTTCTGAAAATATAAATAATTATTATGAAAAATTTGAAGCTAGAGATAAAAAAGGTAAAGAAAGGTCATTTTATTCTGCAAATAATGATTTAAAAAAAATACATAAGTCTATAAACAGGCTTTTAGATTCATTAGACTATCCAATTAATATACAAGGAGGAATTACTAAAAGATCAATAGTAACAAATGCTTCAATGCATGTGGGAAAAAAATATGTAGCAAACTATGATATAAAAAATTTTTTCCCCAGCGTGAATTATAGAATTGTCTATAAAGCCTTTCGGAGGCAAAAATGTGCACCAGATGTTTCAAGAATATTAACAATGCTGACTACTGCAGATGGATGTCTGCCTCAAGGTTTTGCTACAAGTCCTAAAATTTCTGGATTAGTTTTATATAATGCTAATTTCAGAATCGAAAAACTTTTGCGACCATTTGGATTAGTTCATACTTTTTGGATAGATGATTTAACCATATCTGGCCATCATCCAATAAAAAAGTTTCAAAAATTATTATATAAAATATTTAAACAAGAGGGTTTTAGTTTGCACGATGATCCTAAAAAGGCTAAAATAACCGATTCAAAACATCGTCAAACTTGCACTGGACTTATTATTAATCAGGAATTAAACCCCGAAAGAGGGCTTAAAAGTAAGGTTAGAAAAGAAATTTATTTATGTAAAAAGTTTGGTATTAAAAATTTTTTAGAAGAGCATAATTCACCATTTGATAAAGATACATACTTAAAAAAATTAGCTGGTAATATTAGTTTTTTATGCAATGTAAATAAAAAGAATATAATTTTTAAAAAAGAATTAGAATTATTAAAATAATATGTCAGAATATTATACGCCAAAAAGAATGAAGGGGCTATACAATCCAGAATCAAAAGAACCATTCAAGTTGTCGAGATCTAAAATAGATTTATTTTTAGAATGTCCTCGATGTTTTTATTATGATCGCAGACTTGGGACTGGTAGACCACCAGGATTCCCCTTTGCTTTAAATTCGGCAGTCGATTATCTTCTGAAACAAGAATTTGATATTTATAGAGCAAACGGAGAAAATCATCCGCTAATACATAAGTATGGGATAGACGCTCGACCGATTCCGCACGAAGATTTGGATAATTGGAGACATAATTTTACAGGCATTCAATTTTTACATAAACCAACCAATCTTTTAATATTTGGCGCCATTGACGATCTTTGGCAGAATTCAAAAGGTGAATATATTGTCGTTGATTATAAGTCGACATCTAAAAATGAAAAGATATTTGAGCTTAATAAGGATTGGCAGATTGGTTACAAAAGACAGATGGAGGTTTATCAATGGCTATTGAGACAAAATGGGTACAAAGTATCAGATGTTGGCTATTTTGTTTATTGTAACGGAATAACTGATAGAAAAGCATTTGACGCTAAATTAGAATTTGATATAACCCTTATCCCTTATACGGGTAATGATTCATGGATAGAAAAAACAATTTTGGCCGCTCATAAATGTTTAAATGACGACGTAATCCCAGTATCTGGTCAGGATTGTGATTATTGTAAATATATAGATGCTGTTAATAATAGATAAAACTATTTTGATTTTATATGTCTGTAAAAAAGTCTGAAAAGAAACGTAGATCGGATATTATCTTTGGTATTTTGTTAGCCTCAACTCTCGGGGTAATTTTAAATTTATTTTCAAGTTTATATTATGATTTATTTGTTAAAAAAATAATAAAATGGTCAGATGTTAATCAGCAGCACGTGATGATTTGGTTTTTCATTCTTTTAGCCACATGGGGTTTTATTAGCTTCTTTGTTTATGATTATAAAAATAATGTAGA
>JBAYTA010000106.1:0-5523 GCA_041675865.1 Bacilli bacterium
AGTTATCAAGATAAAGAATTTAAAATAGAAAATATATTTGAATTTCCTGATAATTTAGCTTTTGAAACAGGTGAAGTATTAGCTGATGGTAAAATTATTTTCTATGCTACTTATGTAAAAAGAGGAAGTCAACTGTTTCCTGGTGGTGTAAAACATTCTGAATATTTATTTGATCTTCAAGATAAAAGTCTAACAACAAAATTCAAAAAGGAAAAGCCAAATAATGTTTCTTCTAATTTTGAACAGGGAATAGAATGTGGTAATGATACCTACTATTTTGAATCAGTTGTTTATGGCCCGTTTATGGGTGGATATTATGCTTACTATTTATATAAATATAATAAAATGACAAAACAAAAAGAATTAATGCAGTTTTTTGCATTAGAACATCAAACAATTAGAGGTTTAAGATATTCAGAGGATTTTTGGCATGATGATTTCAGATTTAATAAAGAAAGATTCTTAATACTAAATTATTAATAATAAGAGGGAAGTTATGAAAAAAATTAAAATTGCTATTTTAGGATTTGGTCAAAGAGGTTTTGTCTATGCTAATATTATAAAACAAAATCCAAAGTTAATGGAGCTTGTTAGTGTTTGTGAGATTAATGAAAAGAAAAAGCCATTAATTATGCAAATGTTTGGCTTGAATGAAGAATCTATATTTTTAGATTATAAAGAAATGTATAAAAAGGGTAAAATTGCTGATATTTTAATTATTTCTACAATGGATCAAGACCATTATATACAAGCAATGGAAGCTCTTGAAATTGGCTATGATATTTTACTTGAAAAACCAATTGCAACAAAAAAGGAAGAAATTAAAGCTATAAAAGATAAAGCAAATAATTTAGGGAGAAATGTTGCTGTTGCGCATGTTTTACGCCATACACTATTTTACCAAAAGTTAAAGGAATTAATTGATTTAGGAAAAATTGGTAAAGTTCAAGCTATTTCCCAAACCGAAAATATCGGCTATTTCCATTTTGCCCATTCCTATGTTCGGGGTAACTGGCGTAAAAAGGAGCTATCAGCACCAATGATCCTTGCGAAAGCATGTCATGATTTAGATATTATAAAATATTTAGTAGATTCTAAATGTATTAAATTATCATCATTTGGTAATTTGAATTATTTTAAGAAAGATAATACTCCAGAAGGTGCTAGTGATTATTGCTATAAATGTGAAGTAGTTTGTCCGTTTAATGCCCTAAAGTTTTATAAAGAAAATCCTCTTTGGGCTATGATATTTTCACTTAATCCAAATATTGATGAAGTTTTAAGGGATGAAAATCTAACTTATTCTAGATGTGTTTATAAACTTGATAATGATGTTCCTGATTCACAAGTTGTAAATTTAGAATTTGCAAATGGTGTTCTTGCTTCTTTAGTAGTTACTGCATTTTCTAAAGAGACACATAGACAAATAAAAATTCATGGTTCACTTGGTGAAATTGAAGCTGATTTAGAAGCAAAGAAAATTGTAATAAAACCATATTTAGAAGAAGATGAGATAATTGATTTATCAAAACATTCAGAAACTTTTGATTTCCATCAAGGTGGAGATATTAATATGCTAGTTGATTTTGTTTTAAATATCAAAGACGGTACTAAAGTATCTGCACTTACTGATATAAACTATTCACTTGAAAGCCATGAACTTGCAATTGATGCTGAGGCATCTAGGTTAAATAATGGGAAAGTATTTATTTATAAGTAATTAAATTTAGGTAATATCTATATTTTAGAAATTACCTATTTTGTTTTCCATTGTTGGTTTTTTATAATGTTAATAAATATTTTCAATAAGTTAAATAACCTATATTTTTTTATTAAATTATGTTATAATTTGTATTAAGGTGAATAAGAATGTATGAAAATATAGACAAAATGCAATACACTCCAATGATGAGACAATATTTAGAAATCAAAGAAAAATACTCGGATATGCTAGTGTTTTTTAGATTGGGCGATTTCTATGAAATGTTTTTTAATGATGCAATTGTAGCTTCTCGTGAACTTGAAATTGTATTAACTGCAAGAGATGCAGGTGCAAAAGAACGTGTACCAATGTGCGGTGTTCCTTATCATAGTGTATCAAGTTATATTGATAGATTAACTGAAAAAGGTTATAAAATAGCAATAGTTGAACAAACCTCAGATCCAAAGGATTCAAAAGGGATTGTGGAACGGGAAGTTGTTAGGGTTATTACTCCAGGAACTGTTGTAGAAGGAAGTAATTTAAATGAAAAGGATAATAATTATATTGTATCTATTTCTAAAGAAAAAGATCGCTTTATATTATCTTATTCAGATTTATCAACTGGAGAAAACTATCTTACTAATCTCCCTTTAAATGAAGATTTAGTAAATGCTGAAGTGTTAAAATTAAATGCGAAAGAAATAGTAATTGGTAGTGATTTTGATGTAAATATATTTGGTGAAATTTCAAAGATTCTACAAATAGTATTTTCAATTGAAAATAATACTGAAAAAGTTAATTATTTAAGTAGCCTTTCTGATGAACTAGACCCATTTGAAGAAAAGAACTTTTTAAGATTATTAAACTATATAATGAATACACAAAAAAGATCTTTAGTCCACATGCAAAAGGTTATAAAATATGATGCTGATTCATTTTTAAAAATTGATCTTTCATCAAGAAGAAACTTAGAACTTTTAGAAACGCTTAGATTTGGAAATAAGAAAAACTCTTTACTTAGTGTTATTGATAAATGTACAACTGCTATGGGAAGTAGATATTTAAAGAAAAATTTAATTTTCCCATTAGTTGATAAACAAAAAATAGAAGCAAGATATGATATTATTGATAAATTTAAAAAGAGTTTTTTAGAATCAAGCGAACTAAGGAAATTATTAGAATCTGTTTATGACTTAGAAAGAATAATCGGGAGAATTTCTTACGAAAATGCTAATCCAAGAGATTTATTACAATTAAGGAAATCTTTAAATGTTCTTCCTAATATAAAAAAATTAATTAAGAAATCAAAAACTGATAACTATTTTGATCTTGATTCAAATTACGAAGAGTTAATAAGTTTATTTAATCTTTTAGATAGTGCAATATTAGAGGATGCTCCATTAATAATCAAAGAAGGTAATATTTTTAAAACAGGATTTAGTAAAGAATTAGATGAGTTAAGAGATATAAATGAAAATTCCAAAGATTATTTAATTGCCCTTGAAGCTAAGGAAAGAGAAAGAACGGGAATAAAAAATTTAAAAGTTGGTTATAATCGTGTTTTTGGTTATTTTTTAGAAGTATCTAAAGGTAATAGTAATTTAGTAAAAGAAGAATTTGGTTATATTAGAAAACAAACATTATCAAATAGTGAAAGATTTATAACTCAAGAGTTAAAAGAAAAAGAAGTGAGTATTCTAAGAGCAGAAGAAAAATCATTAGAATTAGAATACCAATTATTCATTCAATTAAGAGATGATATTAAAGCATATACTACAATAATTCAAACTCTTGCTAGAACTTTAGCAGAAATTGATATGTTACTTGCTTTTCAAAAAGTAGCTAATGAAAATAATTATGTTAGGCCAGTCCTTAATGATAATAATATAATTGATTTACAAAACTCACGTCATCCAGTAATTGAAAAGTTTACAAAAGTTTTTATTCCTAATGATTTATACATGGAAGAAAATGATTCTATACTACTAATTACAGGACCAAATATGAGTGGTAAATCCACATATATGCGTCAAATTGCCTTAAATGTTATTCTAGCGCAAATGGGTTCATTTGTTGCAGCAAAAAGTGCTAATTTACCTATATTCGATGCAATTTATACAAGAATCGGTGCAGCTGATGATATAGTAAGTGGGCAATCAACTTTTATGGTGGAAATGACTGAAGTTAATAATGCATTGTATAATGCTACAAAAAATTCATTAATTATATTTGATGAAATAGGTAGAGGAACAGCAACCTATGATGGACTTGCACTTGCTCAAGCAATAATTGAATATATAAGTACAAATTTAAAATGTAAAACAATGTTTTCAACGCATTATCATGAATTAACTGATTTAGAAAATGACTTAGATAATTTAAAAAATGTTCATGTAAGTGCAGATGAAATAAACGGAGATATTGTTTTTATGCATAAAGTTTTAAGTGGAGCAATAGATAAGAGTTATGGAATTAATGTTGCGAAACTAGCAAATATTCCACTTGAAGTAACATTAAGAGCAAGCGATATCTTAAATAAATTAGAATCAACTCATGGAATTGATAAGAAATCTTTATCGATTAAAAATTATCAACAACCCCTTATCTATGATTCAAAAAGTGAAAAAGAACAAATAGCAATAGATAAAATTAGATCTACTGATATTTTCAAAATGAATCCTTTGGATGCATTAAATTTTTTAGATGAATTACAAAAACTATTAAAAAAGTAGGTGAAATTAATGGCAAATATTATTAAATTAGATCAAAGAACAGCTAACTTAATTGCTGCTGGTGAAGTTATAGAAAGAGCTGCTAGTGTTGTAAAAGAATTAGTAGAAAATTCAATTGATGCTGATGCGAATTTTATTAATATTACTCTATATGATTCTGGATTAACTGAAATTATTGTTAGTGATAATGGTAGTGGAATGGATCCAGCAGATGCCAAGTTGTCTATTGAACCTCATGCTACGAGTAAAATAAAAAGCGGTGAAGATTTATTTAAGATATTCACACTTGGTTTTAGAGGAGAAGCTCTTCCTTCAATAGTTTCAGTTTCCAATTTTAGATTAAAAACTAGTGTTGATGGGAAAAGAGGATTTATGTTATCTCTTAAAGGTGGAGAAGTTATTAACGAAGCATTAATTGCTTTTCCTAAAGGTACTGAGATTAGTGTTAAAAACTTATTCTTTAATACACCTGCAAGGCTTCAACATCTCCAATCACCTAATATTGAATTAAGTAATATTGTTGATTATGTTAATCGAGTAGCTTTATCAAGACCTGATATATCATTTAAACTTTCTAATAACGATCGTGTATTATTACACACGTTTGGAAGTGGAAAGCTAAAAGAAGTTATCTTTAAAATCTATGGTGAAGAAGTTACGAAAAACATGGTTGAAATATTTGATAAAAATTCATACTTTGAAGTATCTGGATTAGTATCAAAGCCATCTGTTTCAAGAAGCAATAAGAATCATATTAATATCCTTGTTAATAATCGTGTTATTAGAAATTCTAAGATTATTAGTGCTGTAATGGAAGCTTATCGCGAAAGACTTGTAACGGGAAGATTTCCAATTGCAGTAATTAAGATTGAAGTAGATCCATCGATTATTGATGTAAATGTCCATCCAGGAAAATTAGAAGTTAGATTTTCTAATGAAATGGAACTTTTAGAAATGATTGTTCATGCTATAAGTTATACTCTTCAAAACTCTGATCTAATGGTTGAAGTTGATAGCAAATCTAAAGATGAAACATATTCAATTTTAGATGAAGAAAACATTGATTTTGAAGAAGAAGATTTAGATGAA
>JBAYTA010000107.1:0-5493 GCA_041675865.1 Bacilli bacterium
AAAGAAGCTGGGGTTGAAGTTGAGTATGGAATTTTAGAACAATTAACTAAAAAACAAAATGAAATATTTCTTCACTTTGTGAAAAACAAAACTCCATTTGTTGCTTTAAAATATGCAATGACGCTTGATGGTAAAATTGCAACCGCAACAGGTGACTCTAAATGGATTACAAATGAATCCTCAAGAATATATGTTCACGAGTTAAGAAACGATTATGCGGCAATTTTAGTGGGTATAAATACAATTATCCTAGATGATCCAAAATTAAATACAAGATTAGATAGGCCTGCTAGAAATCCAATAAGGATTGCTTTAGATCCTAGTCTAAAAATATCTGAAGAAGCATATATTGTTAGAACTGCAAAAGAACAGCCTACTTATGTAGTTACACTTTCTAAGAATGATAATGAGAAGATGAATCATCTAAGTGAATTAGGTGTAAAATTCATTATTCAAGAAGACGAAAAAGAAATTAATTTAAAACAATTAATGATTGATTTAGGAAAATTAAATATCGACAGTGTATTAGTGGAAGGTGGTAGTACTACTCACGGAAAAATGCTAAGTGCTGGAATTGTGAATAAAATATATGCATTTATTGCCCCAAAGATAATTGGGGGAAAAGATGCACTGTCTCCAATTGGAGCAAAGGGGATATCTTTTATGAAAGATGCTATATTACTTGAAAACCAAGAGTTGAAACAATTTGGTGAAGATGTACTTATTACAGGTTACATCAAAAAATAGGAGGAAATTAATATGAAATTTAATACAATAGAAGAAATAATTAAAGACTTAAAAGAAAATAAAATCGTTATGATCGTAGATGATGATGATAGTGAAGATGTAGGTGTTTTAGCAACCATAGCATCAGGAATTACTGAACCAATAATAAATAAAATGATTGAAATTGCTCATGATGAAATCTTGTTCGCATCACTTCCGAAGTGTTTCACAAGACTTCACATTCCTGCAGCTTTTGAAAGACAAATAATTACTAAGGAAGAAGAACAAGTAATAACAATTGATTTATTAAATGATAAATCGCCTAGAACAAAGCATTTAGCATTGTTAATAAATCATTTAATATCTCCTGAAGCAAAGAAAGAAGATTTTGTTAGACCAGGTAATTTAACTGTAATCCGTTCTCGTATTGGAGGAGTCTTAAAACGAGCTGGACATCCTGAAGCTATTGTAGACTTAGGAAAACTTTCTGGATTATACCCTGCAGGTGTATTTGCAAGATTAATTGGCAAGAGCGGTAATCCTCTTGACCAAATAGAATTAGAAAAGATTGCGGAAGAAAATAACTTAAAAGTTATCTCAATATCTTCTATTATTGCGTATCGTAAGCTTACTGAGAACTTAATAGTTCGTGCTGCTGAAGCTAATTTACCAACATCTCATGGAGATTTTAGGATGATTGGATTTGAAAATGCAACTAATGGAGAACATCATGTTGCATTAGTAAAAGGCAATATTGGACCAAATGATGAAGTATTAGTACGAGTACATTCTGAGTGTTTAACTGGTGATGCATTTGGATCTAAAAAATGTGACTGTGGAGAACAATTAAATGCCGCTCTTGATAAAATTGAAAGAGAAGGTAAAGGTGTTTTACTTTATATGCGTCAAGAAGGTAGAGGAATTGGTTTAATAAATAAGATAAAAGCTTATGCCTTACAAGACCAAGGAATGGATACAGTTGATGCTAATTTAGCTTTAGGGTTTGATGAAGATTTAAGAGATTATGGTATTGGAGCACAAATACTAACCGATTTAGGAGTGCGTAAAGTAAGACTTATGACAAATAACCCTCTAAAACTTAAAGGGTTAGCTGGTCATGGAATTGAGATTGTATCTCGTGAACCTATTCAATTAAATCATAATGAAAGAAATTTAAACTATATGATGACAAAGAAAGAACGAATGGGTCACTTGCTTAAGTTTAAGGAGTAGTATGAATAAATTTCCTTTAATTCCTAGTGATGTAAAAACTATAATATTTGACTGGGATGGTACACTACATGAAAGTTTGCATATCTATAAACCAGCATTTTTAGAGGCATATAAGTACTTGGTAGAAAATAAATATGTCCAAAAATATGATTGGAAGGATAGTGAAATAGCAGCTTTCTTAGGAAAAAATCCTAAAGAAATGTGGGAGTCGTTTACCCCGAAATTACCAGAAGATGTGATTAAAAAGGGTAGTTCGATTATATCTGAACATATGTTTAAACTAATTAAAGAGGGAAAAGCTATATTATATCCAGGAGCTTTAGACGTACTTTCTAAATTAAAAGAAGCAGGATATGTCCTTGTTTATCTAAGTAACTCTAAAATATATTATATGGATGCTATGAAAATTGCATTTAATTTAGATAAATATTTTGATTATATGCTTTGTTCACAGATGTATGATTACATTCCAAAACCAGATATACTTGCGAAAGTAAAAAAAGATTTCCCTAAAAAAATATTAATGATAGGGGATCGTGGTTTAGACATTGATACAGGAACTTTGAATGATGCCTACACAATTGGTTGTTTATATGGCTATGGTTCATTTGCTGAATTAAATCATGCAGATAAACATATAAGTTCAATTATTGATCTAATAAAATAGTTAAGAAAGAAGGCTTAGTTGCTTTCTTTTTTAATTTTAAAATGCAATTATTTTTTCATCTTTTATTGACAGCAGTTTTTCGTTAAAGTATAATTATTTTTGTCGTTTTAATTTATTTAAAAAGATAAAATGTTATAAATAGAGGTTAAAGATGAAAAAAATCGTTAGAGTAATATTTAATATTGCTTGTATTATTGGTTGTGCTGTTGCTATGTGGCACTTCTTTGTGCCATATATATCAGAGTGGTTTTCATATATTCCTGATGCTCCAATAGAAATTGTTAATTCAATAAATTATATAAATTTTTGTTTTTCTTTTCTATTATTTGGCTTAAGTATACTTTTTATAATTGTTCAAAAGAAACTTTTTACTGGTTTTAAGGAACTAAGATATTTTTATTTCTTTTATATTCTTGTATGGCTTTCAAGAATTATTATCCAAATTGTTTGGCCTTGGCCATCAAGTTTGCAACTTTGGTTAGTTGTTGCATTTGTTACAGAGTTTATATTTGTCCTAATACCAATGTTATACTTAGTTAGGAATAAAATAATTGATTAATCTACAAATTTAAAACACACCGACTATGGTGTGTTTTTACTTTATAGAAGTAAGATTATTAGTGAAAATTATTGTATAAATACATAATAAAAAGTATAATACAAATAAGGTACTATAATTTTTAGATAGTATTATGGAGGATGTAATGAAAAATATTGTAATAACGGGAAGTACAAGAGGAATAGGGCTTGCAATGGCCTTAGAATTTCTCAAAGCTGGGTGTAATGTAACACTATCAGGAAGAAGCGCAGAATTAAAAGATTCTGCATTAGAAAAACTAGAAGATTATAAGAATAATTACATTTATATTAAATGTAATGTACAAGAAAAGTTAGATTTAGTGAACCTTTGGGATAAATCAATTGAAAAATGGGGTAGTGTAGATATTTGGATTAATAATGCGGGTCAAAATGTTCCTCATGTATTTGCTTGGGAGACCGATGAAAATTATCTTAAAAATGTAATAAATACAAATATAATTGGTTGTATTTATGGATCACAAATAGCTACTATTGGTATGCTCAAACAAGGATATGGAGCAATTTACAGTATGGAGGGTTTGGGTTCAAATAATATGATTCAAAAAAAGACCATACTTTATGGAACAACAAAATCAGCATTAACTTATTTTATGAAGGGACTTGCAAGGGAATTAGAGGGAACAAATATAATAGCTGGAAGATTATCACCTGGAATGATGTTAACTGATTTTATTACTAAAACACCAGATGGAGAAAAATCAAATGTTTTATTAGATAAAAAATTTATTAAGATCTTTAATATTCTTGCTGATACTCCAGTTAGAGTTGCAAAGTTCTTTGTACCAAGAATGTTAAAAAACAAAAAAAATAATGTGAGAATCTCATGGCTCACAAATACAAAAGCTATTATACGTTTTATGATGGCTCCATTTAGTAAAAATAGAATGAGTAAATTGATGGAGTAATTTTGCTTTTCAAAAAAAAGTAAGAATGGTTTGTTTTAATATTAAGAAAAACAATTTTCGAGTTTTTGGGAAAAGTGGTGACAGTAGTAACTTGATTGAAAAAATTTAAAAGGAGATTAGTAAAATGCTTAGTAAGGGAATCAGAGTTTTTATATTATTTATTGTTTTTACTCTATTAGTCGGTTGTGATTATGATGAAAAATCATTTCAGGCATTAAATGAATATGATATTCCAATAGAAGTAACAAGAGACTTTACACTCCCAAGAGGGATATATGGAGAGTTTATTTGGACATCGAGTAATGAGGATGTAATAGCAATTACAAGTAGGGATGCAAAAGTTGTTCAAACTGAAAAGGATATTATAGTTACAATTACTGCAAGGATTAATAAGAAAACACAAGATTTTGATATTTTAGTACTTAAAGCTGGATCAGATTTGACTTTAAAAGAAAAGTATGAAGATTTTATAAACAATTTAGAGACATTAGATTTCTTGGAATATTTAAAAGAACCTATCCAGTTACCTGAAGTTATAGATGGCTATGAGGTATCATTTTCTGAAAATAGCACGGACTTAAGTATTCTTACAAAAAAAGATGGTTCGAAGTGGTTAGTACCGGCTTTAATTAAAAATGATAAAACAGATAAAGTTGAATTGAAAGTAGAAAATTATGAACATAAATTTCATTTTTCAAAAAGCTTCAGTTTTAGAATTTTAGTTAATGAAGATAATGAACATACAAAAGTATTTGAAAGTTTAGAATTTAGATTTAGTGAAGGAAATAATAAAGATTTTGTTACAACTGATTTTTATTTACCTATTAATCACAGTGAAGATGTTAAAATTTCTTATACATTAAATAATGATTCAAAACTACAAATTATTGAAAATTTAGATAAAGTTGTAATCCCTAAAATCGAGAAATCAACTTTTGACGTAATTAATGTTAGTATTGAAATCGATGAAATAGAGTATAAATTTTATTATATTGTTACTCTTGACATAGAAGAGGAATAGACTTAATATTGTTACGAAGTTAATTATATGATACAATTTATTTAAGTTTGAAGAATTGAAAGGAAAAATTATGAAGATTCTAATTACAGCTTTTGAAGCCTTTGATAATAATGATATAAATTATTCTAATGAAATTTTAAAAAACATTACTGACTTTGATGGAGTTACTAAACTAGTCTTACCTGTTGAATATTATAATTCATTCAAAAAACTTGAGAAGAACATAGTA
The DNA here is from genome assembly GCA_041675865.1 of Bacilli bacterium. Classification (GTDB taxonomy): domain Bacteria; phylum Bacillota_I; class Bacilli_A; order ML615J-28; family CAG-698; genus DUVT01. The sequence continues at coordinate 5,382 of JBAYTA010000107.1, forward strand.
AATTATAAGCCTGATATAATTATTTTACTTGGAGAAGCAAGAAGTTATAATGCAGTTGGTTTTGAAGTCATTGGAATAAATGAGTTAAGTAAAAAACCTGATAATGCAAAAC
>JBAYTA010000108.1:0-5417 GCA_041675865.1 Bacilli bacterium
ATTTAGAGAAAATAAAAAAATTAAATCCTAATATAATTATGATAGCTGGTGGTGTAGATTATGGTGAAACAGAAACTGCTTTATACAATGCAAACCAAATCGCAAGCCTAAAACTAAATATTCCAGTAATCTATGCAGGTAATATTGCAATTAGAGAAGAGATAATTGATATATTTAAAAATAATAATCAATTAGATTTCTTAAGTATTACTGCAAATGTATATCCGAAAATTGATGTGTTGGATGTCAATGAAGCAAGAAAGGTAATTCAAAATGTTTTTGAGTTACATATTACAAAGGCAGCGGGTATGGATAGGGTAAGAGAAATTGTGAATGGAACAATTATTCCTACACCTGGTGCTGTTATGGAAGCAACAATTCTTATTGAAAAATATTTAGGAAATGTTTTAACAATAGATATCGGTGGAGCAACAACTGATATTCATTCAGTGTGTAGCGATTCCATAGAAGCATCAAGAGTGATGATTAATCCAGAACCATTTATGAAAAGAACTGTAGAAGGTGATCTAGGGGTTTTTGTTAATAAGGATAATATAATTAATATGATATCCTTAGATAAATTAGCAAAGGACTTAAATATTGAAGTTAATGATCTTGAAACAATAATTGCAAACTATAAACCAATTCCAGGTGATAAACAAATAGCTCTTGTGGAAAGATTGAGTTTAGAAGCTCTAAATGAAGCAATAGACCGACACGCAGGAAGGTATACAACTATCTATGGAACCAGTGGTAAAAAGAAGATTGCGGAAGGTAAAGATTTAACTGATGTTAATTATATTATAGGAACAGGAGGTCCTCTAACAAAACTTCCTAATAGAATAAAAATAATTAAGGAAATGTTAGAAAACGTTGATGATTTAAGTATGAAGCCGAAACCAACAGCAAAAATTCTAATAGATAATTATTACATTATGGCCTCGCTTGGAGTTCTAGCAAAAAAATATCCAGATGCAGCATTCATTTTATTAAAGCAAAGTTTAAATATAGGAGATTAATATGTATCCGAAATTAATAGTTAATATAAATAAACTAAAGCACAATTCAATAACGATAAATAATCTGCTTGTAAAAAATAACATAAACTCTAGATTTTTGGTTACAAAAGTACTATCTGGAAATAAAAAAATAGTAGAAAAATTTGCTGATACTGGCTTTACTCATATTGCTGATTCAAGAGTATATAATCTAAAAACCTTTAAAGATATACCACTTCCAAAAGTTCTTTTAAGAATTCCCAGTTTATCAGAAATAAAAGATGTAGTAAAATATGCAGATGTTTCCCTAAACTCTGAACTGCAAACAATTGTGGAGCTTAATAATCAAGCAATAATCCAAAATAAATTTCATCAAGTTATTCTTATGTTTGACTTAGGGGATTTAAGAGAAGGTTTATTTTTTAAAGAAGATTATCTAGAAACAGTTGCTATTATTTTAAAACTAGCAGGAATTAAATTAATAGGTATTGGTACTAATTTAACATGTTATGGTGGAGTTATCCCAACACGTAAAATTTTAAATGAATTAATTACAATAAAAAATAACATAGAATCTAATTTTAAAATAAAATTAGAGATAATATCTGGCGGCAACTCTAGTACAATTCCACTGCTTTTAAAAAACAACCTACCTAAGGAAATAAACAATCTTCGTTTAGGAGAAGTTATTATGTTAGGTAGAGAAACTGCATATGGTAAAATAGTAGATAATCTTTATGCTGATGCCTTCACATTGCAAGCACAAATAATTGAATTAAAAGAAAAACCAAGCTACCCAATTGGTGAGCTCGGAATGGATTCATTTGGAGAAAAACCAAATATAATCGATAAAGGTATTATGAAAAGAGGAATAATTGCTATAGGTAAACAAGATGTAAACCTAGATAACTTAACCCCAATTGATCAAAATGTAGAAATAATTGGTGGAAGTAGCGATCACTTAATTTGCGATCTAACAAACACAAATTATGCTCTTGGAGATATAATAGAATTTAATGTTAACTATCCTGGATTACTTCAACTAATGACTAGTAAATATATAACAAAAGTAATTATGTAACAAGAAAAGCGAATAGGAATTATCTCCTACTCGCTTTTTAATTAACATTTTGCTTATTTATAAACATCTTAATTGATAATAACATTATAACAAATGAATATACTGCTCCTATTAACATATATAAATAGAAATTTAGATTGTTGTCTAAAGAGTTAGTTGCAACTGTAAGTATACCTTTTATCGTCCAAAAGTTTGGGAACACACTTAATAAAAATTGGTTACCATTCTCAAAGAAAGGTATTAATATCAACAGCGGAAAAAACAAAATGATTGAAGAGCTTTTCATCAATGCAAATCCTTCAATTTTGTTTTTTGCTATACTTGCAATAATAAGTGCAAACACAGGTGAAAAAAGACTACTAACCGCTGAAAATACTATAACATGAATCCATGTAATATTTTCTAGTAAATTAACGCTTCCTTCATTGATAACATATATATCATTAGAAATAATTTTTAATCCACCTACAATAACTATATTACCAATGAATGAGAAAATTGTTGCATAAACTACTTTAAAAATTGTATATCCTTCTACTTTTAATGGTGTTACAGAAATTCCTAGAATTGTTTTCTCATCTTTGTTTTCAATAAATGAAAACCCTAATAATGCTCCTATTAGAAATGCTCCTAAACTAAGTGCCATTATAAGTATAATTAATATTACAATATATGAGTATGAATCAATCTTTTCTAAAGAAAGCGGAATAATTACTCCCAAAATAAACAGGATAAAGAAAGGATAAAATAACATAAAAATATTAAGTGGGTCTTTTAATATAGATTTCATTTCATATTTAATTAAACTAAAGTATTTTTTCATGATCTATCCCTCAATTGCAAATTTCCTAAATCTCTTATATACAACAAACTTATATAAAAGTGAACCAAGCACTATTAAATATAAAAGTGATATTATTATATATTTAATAGAAATATCATTTATTAAACTGCTATATAAAGTATCTGCAGCTTTAAACGGTATAATAAGGAAAATATATTCATAGTCCTTTGGAATTAAATCAAATATATTTAATACCATAGGTACAATTGATATTATCATAAATGAACCTAAATATCCCATCATCGCTCCAAAGTCTTTGGAAAATAAACAAATTGTATATGCTATAGCTGCATGACTTAATAAAATTACTACTGTATATATAAATAATAGTAATAAATTTATTTCTATCCCTTGAAATATCCTAGCAGATAACGCTACTAAAAATGCAGATATAATACTCATTATTATAGCAGATACAATTTTTGATACTAAAACTTCGAGTAGCCCAATAGGTGCTACCAACATAGTTTTAATTGTGCCTTCTTGCTTTTCAAAATAATAAGCTGCACCAAGAAGTAAAATACTCATTATGGATGCATCCATGCCTAATAATATAGATACAAAGGGTTCAATGTCTTCTCTATTTGCTAAGGCAATTATTAATACCCATAATATAGATACTATAATTCCAATTACTAGTATTTTATATTTTAATAATCTTTTCAATTCACCAATAACGAGTTTTCTAATATTACTCATCATTGTGATCACCTGTAACTTTTATAAAGATTTCTTCTAGTGAAGTTTCACCGCTATGTATTGTTTCAATGTAATGATGATTTAATATATTATTAAACTCTTCATTTTTACCTAAATCTTTCATCTCAAAAATCTTTTCTTTTAATTCACCATTATTAATATATTCAATTTTTACTTCTTTTTTACCATATTTAAGTTTTAAATCTCTTGGTGTTGATGATTCTGTTATTTCTCCGTTTTTCATGAAAAGAACTTCATCACACAATTGCTCAACATCTCCCATTAAATGAGTTGTTATTAATACTGTGCCACCTTTATTCTTAAATTCTAAGATTAAATCTTTTATTATTTTAGAGTTAACAGGATCTAAACCATTAGTTGGTTCATCTAAGAATAATACTTTTGGATCATTAAGTAGGGCCCTAACAAAATTTAATCTAATTTTCATCCCCTTAGAGAACTCACCAACTGGTTTATTTATTGAATCTTCTAAATTCACTCTTTTCATTAATTCAACATAATCTATATTTTTTTTATACAATTTAGAAAAGAACTTTATGTTTTCAAGCGCAGTTAGTCGGTTAAAATGAATTGGCATTTCAAAACCCACACCTATTTCTTCATAGAATGATTTTGAATATATATTTAGATTTTGTCCATTATAGATAATATCTCCTTCATAATCTTTTATTAGTTTAATCAGAATTTTTTGTGTTGTAGACTTTCCTGCACCACTAGGGCCTAATAAGCCAGTAATCTTTCCTTTTTTTATTGCAAATGAAATTGACTTAATCGTTTCTTCTTTTGCCTTTGGATATTTATATTTTAAATCCTTTATTTCAAAAATATATTCCATTTTATTTTTCCATTCCTTTCAATAGGGTTTTTATAAATTTTAAGCTTTTTTTTCTAACCAAATCATAATTATCAAAACTATTACCTTTATTGATTATTTCATGTTGCAAGCCATTTAGACCAATCTGAATATAATCAATCACTTCATCTTTAGAATAGTCGGAAGAAAAATGATTCATATCAATATCTTTAAATAGATAACTTGTACTTAAAATGGTTAATTCATCTATATGACTCATAATCTTTGCTTCTACTTCTTTGGGAGGAGAAAGTACAGCTTCCATTAATACTTTGCTCTCAAGAGGTCTCATAGAGAAATATTTCATCTTCCATAAAACAACTTCCATCATTTTATCAAATACATCATTAATGCCATCAAAATTTAACTTGTTTAATTCATCATTTAAAACAATTAAATAATATTTAAAAACCTCGTAAAATAATTCAGCTTTTGATTTAAAATACAAAAAAATAGAGCCTTTTGATACACCTGCTGCTTTATAGATAGAGTTTGTGGAAGCAAGTTCATATCCTTTAGTTCCAAACTCAATAAGCGATGCTTCAATTATTTTTCTCATAGCAATTTCTTTTCTTGTCAAACTATCACCTCTAAATATTGACCACCTGGTCATATACATTATATATTATATTTTTTTCCTTGTCAAATAGTTTACATAATATCTTGTATAAAGTATAAATATCTATACTAAATTAATATAAAATTAATGGATAAAGTGAGCTAAACGACACCAAATCATAAAAAAAGAGCCTAAACAGGCTCTTTTCGTATATAAATCTATATATTATTAGTCAAAACTAAATGGCACGCCCAAGAGGATTCGAACCCCCAGCCTTCTGATCCGTAGTCAGACGCTCTATCCAATTGAGCTATGGGCGCAGATATATAATGGCGGTCCCAACGGGACTTGAACCCGCGATC
>JBAYTA010000109.1:0-5398 GCA_041675865.1 Bacilli bacterium
ATAATTCTTGGAACTGTAATTGATTCTATAACAACATTTATTGCTTATAGATTTGATTTAATTCAAACTTTAAATTCTTATATGGTTGGTGATTTTTCTTTAATTATTGCAGGTAGATATGAAATGTTATATCTAGTTATTCCATTAGTTATTCTAGCCTATATTTATGCTTATAGGTTTAGTGTAGCTGGAATGGGAGAAGATTTCTCTAAGAATTTAGGTTTGTCATATAAGAAAGTAGTCAATGTTGGTTTAATTATTGTTTCACTTGTAAGTGCTAGTGTATTAGTAACTGTAGGATCTATTCCATTTCTAGGTTTAATAGTTCCTAATATTGTTGTTTTATATAGAGGAGATTTATTAAAGAAAAATATAACTGATACTGCTCTATTTGGTGCGATATTTTTGCTCTTTGCAGATATCTTTGGAAGAGTTATAATCTATCCATATGAAATTCCAATTGGCCTAACAATTGGAGTCTTAGGAAGTATTATTTTCACAATCCTATTAGTAAGGAAAACTGTTTATGGTAAATAAAAAAGTAGTTTCAATCCTTACTATTACAACAGTAATATTAGTAGGATTATATATATTTGTTGGAATAAATAGTTCTAACTTCGGTTATTTTTTCCCAAGACGACTTACTAGAATTTTAGGAATAATTCTAGTTGGCTTAACGATTAGTATTTCTACAGTGATCTTCCAAGCACTTACGAATAATAAAATCTTAACACCAAATATGTTAGGGTTTGATAGTATGTATGTATTAAGTCAAACTACTATGGTATTCTTTTTTGGCCAAATGAGTATAATTAACACTAATAACCAATTAAACTTCTTTATTACCTTAATAGTTATGGTCTTGCTTTCATCTGTATTATATGGATTATTATTTAAGAAAATGGGTTCACAAATTATTGCTATGTTAATGATAGGAATAATTCTTTCAACTCTATTTAGAAGCTTCTCATCATTCTTACAAATGATAATGGACCCAAATGAGTTTAGTATAATTCAAGATAGATCATTTGCATCATTTAATAATATGAATACAAATATATTATGGTATGCAGTAATTCTTACATTTGTTGTATTTATTATTATTAGTGAGGATTTAATTAAATTGGATGTTGTAGCCCTAGGAAAAGAACATGCAATTAATCTAGGAATAAATTATGATAAGTTTTCAAGAAAACAACTTATCTTAATAAGTACTTTGATTGCAATTGCAACATCTTTAGTTGGACCGATAATGTTTTTAGGCTTACTTGTAGTTAATATTGCAAGAGTAATATCAAAAACATATAAACATACAAGCTTAATAATTTTAAGTTTCCTAATATCACTTGTTTTCTTAATAGGTGGTCAATTAGTCTTAGAAAGAATATTTAATTTCGCATTACCATTAAACATTGTAATTAATTTTGTTGGTGGAATGTATATGCTCTATTTATTAAAGAAGGAGATGACTTTATGATAAAGTTAGAAAATATTTCAAAAAAATATCATGATTTTGAAGTTGTGAAAGAAGTTAACCTTGAAATCGAAAAAGGTAAACTAACGACTATTATAGGTCCAAATGGAGCAGGTAAAAGTACTCTTTTAGGAATGGTTAGTAGACTAATTGAGAAATCAGGTGGCAATGTATTTATAGGTGATATTGCAATTGAAAACTGGAAAGACTCTGAACTAGCAAAAACACTAGCAATTTTAAAACAAGATAATAATGTGAATATTAAAATTACAGTTGAAGAGTTAGTTGCATTTGGAAGATTTCCATATTGTAAAGGTAAATTGTCAAAAGAAGACAAAGCGATGATTGAAAATGCAATCAATTATATGGGCTTAGAAGAAATGAAAGACAAGTATTTAAATGAATTAAGTGGTGGTCAAAGACAAAGAGCATTTATTGCAATGATAATTGCGCAAGATACAGAATACATCTTGCTTGATGAACCTTTAAACAGTTTAGATATAAAACATGCAAAAGAACTAATGAATATTATTAGAGATTTAGTTGATAAATTAGGTAAAACCGTTGTTATGGTCTTACATGACATAAATTTTGCCTCAGTATACTCAGATGCAATTATAGCAATGCAAGACGGGAAGGTCTTTAAGATTGGTAGTGTAGAGGAAGTTATTTGTGATGAAACATTAAATAGTTTGTTTGATACAAATATGAAAATCCATAAATTTGAAGAAAGAATTATATGTATATATTATTAGGTGATAGACATGGCAAAAAATAAAGTTTTTTTAATCTTAGGAGCATTAATAGTTTTACTTGCATCATATTTGGTAGTTGATTTACTTACAAATGATAGTGAACATAAAGGCGATGTAACAGTAGTTCATGAACTAGGTACATCTTATGTAAATAAAAATCCTAAAAGAATAGTAGTATTTGATTTTGGAATTTTAGAAACACTTGATAAATTAGAAATAGAAGTAATAGGTTTACCAAAGGATAGCTTACCAACTCATTTGCAAAAATATAATAATGAGAAAGTTACAAATGTTGGGACATTATTTGAACCAAACTTTGAAGTATTATTTAATTTAAAACCAGACTTAATTATTATAAGTGGTAGACAAAGTGAATTATTTGATGAGTTGAATGATTTAGCTCCAACAATTTATCTACCAATGGATAATTTAAAATTCTTGGATAGTTTCAAGAAAAACTTAAATGTTTTAAGTCAGATTTTCACAAAGACAAACCAATTTGCAACATATATTCAAGAAGTTGAATCTGAAATTGATGAACTTCATGAGACTGCAACTGCATCTGAACTTAATGCACTAGTTTTAATGGTTAATAGTAGTAGTATAAGTGCATTAGGAATTGGTTCTAGATATGATGTAGTTCATACAACATTTGGTGTAACTCCAGCAGATCCTAATATTACAGTATCTACACATGGTCAAAATGTAAACTTTGAATATATTTTAGATATAAATCCTGATATTATATTAGTAGTTGATCGTGGAATTATTACAGAAGGTAAAGGTACAGCAGAAGTTCTTTTAGATAACTCTTTAGTGAATCAAACTAAAGCTGCAATGAATGGTAAAATCATTCATTTAAGTGCGGAACAATGGTATATATCAACTGGTGGTATTGATTCATTCAAAGTTATGATAGAAGAAGTTGCTAGCGCATTTACAAATTAATTCCAAGATGGTATAATATATTTCAAGTAATCAAACTATAGAAGGAGTGAGTTGAGTGAATGCAGAAAGTATTGCAGTTAAAAATAAAGCGAAAAAAGAAATAGATTATAAAGAAAAAGCTTTTAATAGATTGCGTAAACAAAACTTAAGAATTACTAATGCTAGAAAAGCTATCATTGATATATTAGAAGGTAGACACTTAACTATTCATGAAATCTATGATGAGCTCAAATTAAAAGGATATCATAATTTAAGTACAGTTTATAATAATTTAGACTTTCTATGTGATTATAAAATTATTACAAAAGTATTTATTAATGATAAAACATATTATGATTTAGCTATAGAAGAGACATCCCATGATGCAGATTCTCATATCCATGTAGCATGTCAATCTAGTGAAAACATAATTGAGTTAAATGAAGAAAAAATTCTTGAAAAAATAAAGAATGATCCAGTATTTGCAGGGTTCGATATTTCTAAATTACAATTAATTATAGAAGGAACTTGCAAACATGAATCAGAAATGTGTAAAGTTAAGGACACATGTTATATAAAATCTATTGATAAACATTAAGGATTCTCTAAGAGAGGATCCTTTTTTATATTGTCATAGAATATTTTTCTTGACAAACTGAAAAATATGTTATAAAATATAACATATACTGTATTTATTATAAAAAAATCTGAATCAAAATTATATTTATGTAATATAATATAGTAAAAGGAGTAAAAGTATGTTAACGCGTATTAGAGTAAAAAATTTTCAGTCTTTAGTAAATTTAGATGTTGACTTAATGAAGACGAAATTGAAACCCAAAAAATTAGTTGTTATTTATGGAGAGAATGGTGTAGGAAAAACAAACTTTTCTAAGATCTTTCACATGATTAATCAAACTACTAGAACTATGATGGTAAATGAAATAGTAAAAAGATTTCTCAATGATGAAAAAAATGATAATGATAAAATAGGAATAGATTCTTTTATCTCGACGCATTTACAAGACACCAAAAATATTATAAAAAAATATAAGACAATTGATTCAAAAGACAACATGAGTGTTGAATTAGGATTTATTGTTAAAAATCAGAGAGGATCATATTTTATTGAATATGATAATGAAGAGATAGTTTCTGAAAGTTTGGATTTTGTTATTAACAAAAATCAAGTTAATTTCTTTAAATTGAATAAAGCAAATGATAAAATTAGAATTAATGATAAGATATTTCTTACAAAAGAATATATAGATTTATTTAAATCGGAATTAGAGAAATATTGGGGTAAACATTCCTTTGTATCTATCCTCAATAGTGAAATGGAGAATAAAACAAAAAAGTATATTTTGAATAATATTTCCAAAGATTTACTAAAAGCTACTAAATATCTTGAGTCTTTATGTATTAAAGTAAAATCAAATAATAGTTATTTTGGTAATTTAAAATCAGATAATGAAGTCCTACATAAAGTGTTATCTGGTGAAATTCCTATTAATAAGGAGGACTATTTAGATAAAACTGAAAATATGTTAAACACATTTTTCACAAGACTTTATTCTGACATTAAACAAGTATTTTATGAAAAAAAACAAATTGATAACAAAATTAAATATAAATTGTATGCAAAAAAATTAATTTATGGAAAGATTATAAATTTAGATTTTTCTCTAGAATCATCAGGGACTCAAAATCTCCTTGAACTTATTCCATACTTATTACTAGCAGTAAAAGGTGAAGTAGTAATTATTGACGAATTTGATGACGGAATTCATGATGTATTAATATATAATCTATTAAAGAATTTAAAAGAATATATAAAAGGTCAGTTAATTATTACTACACATAATACAATATTGTTAGAGTCGTTGTTAAAGAAAGAAGATATTTATATTTTTAGTGTTAACAGAAACGCAGAAAAAGAGCTTGTATGTTTAACTGAATTTGGAGAAAGAGACCATAAAAATTTCAATTTAAGAAAAAGGTATTTGAGTGGTATTTATACTGGAACACCGTTTGTTTCTGATATAGACTTCAAAGAAATTTCGAATTATCTTGATGGTGAAAAATGAGAATATTTTCTTATTTAAAAGCAGTAGTTATCGTACATGGAAAATCAGAAAAACATATTTGTGAATTTATAAGACGTAATTTAAGACTAAAAATAAGAATAAAAAGTGATAAAAATGGCGACAAATCAATTCAAATAAATGGATTGGAAAGGTAT
>JBAYTA010000110.1:0-5303 GCA_041675865.1 Bacilli bacterium
AAGCGATGAGGTTATTATCCCTTTTGGATGATAGAAGTTCCTAGCAATAAATCTAAGCATTTTACTTAGAATCCAGCAAAACAGGCTAATAAAACTAGTATTTAGGGGTAGGGGGGTCTAAATCTCTACAGGAAAAGACCTACCACCGAGCCTGGGGTTTCGTGCGAATTTTTTTCATTTCAAAGGGTGAATAATAAAAGAAGCTAGTTATAATGCATAGCTTCTTTTTATATTTATATTATAATCTTTCGTAGCCATTAATCACAATTTCTAGTTTTCCAGTATTTGGCTCTATGACCAAACCGTGAACTATTGTATCTTTAGGTACTAAAGGATGATTTTTTATTGCATTGACACTTTCTTTAATTGATTCCTCTACGGAATTAAATCCTTGTAGCCATTTCTCAATATCAATACCTGCATTTATTAAGATATCAATTGTTTCTTCTGTAATACCCTTTTTATATGCTTTATTAAGTAATTCTTTCGAATTTAAATTACTCATTCCACAATTGTGATGGCCAATTACTAACACTTCATCGCAATTGTACTCATAGATTGCAACAACAATACTTCTTGTAGTACTTCCAAATGGATGCATAATTGATGCTCCTGCATTTTTAATAATTTTTGCATCACCGTTTTTAATGTTTAAGGCTTTAGGCAGTAGTTCGGTCAATCTAGTATCCATGCAAGACACAATAACTAACTTCTTATTATTACCTTTAAAAGTTTTATATTTTAGATATTCTTTGTCTTCTACAAATATCTTATTGAATTGTAATATTTCATCTAGTTTTCTCATTTAATCTTCCTAACTCATAATAAAATTTGATTATCAAAGTATTATAACATAAAGATTAAATAACAGACAATAAATTATATAAATATTTTAGAAATGTTTTTTCAAAAATATAAAAAAGATTAACGAATCAATTTGCATTAATAAAATAAAGTGATAATATTATGCTAAATAGTGAATTTAAAGTATTCTTATGATTAGCTATTCTAAAAGAATAAAAGAGAACCGATTGTGAAATATATTAGTTCAAAAGGTCTTTGCTAAAATTATTGGTGAATCTCTAGTGATAATTAGCGGGTGAGAAATAGAAAAATTTGAACCTACTATAAAGAGAACTTGTGGGTTCTCTTTTTATAATATTAAAATTATTTGATAAGATAAAATAAAAGTGTTATAATTAATGTGTAAGATATATTATTTATTGAATTAGTATATATTATAATAGATAAGGTAGTGAGGGGTAAATGGCAGAAAAAGATACAATTGAATATATTCATGAACCTCTTAGTCAGTATAAGAATACTTTTAAAGAGAAGCACAAAGAAAATGTGGAAGAATATTTTAATGATTTAGTTAATAAGTCTCAAGTTAATATTGAAGAAAACAAAGAGACAGTAAAACAAATAAAAAAGCTAAATCATGAGATTAGCCATTTAAGAAGAAAAATAACAAAGTTTGAGATATTAAGATTATTAACTATCGTTCTTATACTTATTAGTACTATTGTTGGGTTTATTGGATTCTATAATATATTTATGGGATTAAGTGATTCTACAAATATTATTATGGGTATAAGTGGTATAGTTATATTTGGTTTGTTTATATTTATATTATTTAAAATGTTAAATCCAAAGATTAAGGATCTTAGAACTTCAGAAGAATCTTTAAAGAATAAATTAGATTCTCTTATCAATACTGCATGGAGACAAATGAAACCACTAAATGAATTATTTAGTGAAGGTATGAGTATTGAAATATTTCAAAAGACAGTTCCAGTTATTGAATTTGATAAAATGTTTGATCGTAAAAGATTAGATTATTTTGTTAGAAGATATGGACTAGATGTGAAAAATGATGTAAATGTCTCAACACTTTATGTACATTCTGGTGAGATAAGTGGAAATCCATTTTATATTACACATGACTTAACTCATAGATTAGGTATGAAAACATATAGCGGATCAATATCAATTAGTTGGACTACTACAAGTATAGTAAATGGTAGGTCTGTTACAAGAAGACATCATCAAACATTAACTGCATCAGTTAATAAACCATGTCCATATTATTTTGAAAACAAATATTTGGTTTATGGAAATGAAGCAGCACCTGATTTAATATTTAAAAGATTTGAAACAGATGTTGAACATTTAGATGAAAAACAAATTGAACGAAGAGTTAATAAAAAGATAAAGAAATTAGAAAAGAAAGCTAGAAAAGCTGTGTCTAAGGGAGAAAATTATACAGTTCTTGGAAATTCTGAGTTTGAAGTATTGTTTGGTGCAACAGATAGAAATCATGAGGTTCAGTTTAGATTGTTATTCACACCTCTTGCTCAAAAAGAATTATTAGATTTAATGAAAGAAAAAGAATATGGATATGGTGATGAGTTTAACTTTAGAAAAGAAAGAAAAATAAACTATATCTATCCTAAACATTTGCAAGGATTTAATATAAATCAAAATCCAAGTTATTATTATAGTTATGATTTTGAGTTAATAAAGAGTAAGTTTAATGAATACAATAATGAATTCTTTAGACAACTTTATTTCACATTCGCACCAATTCTTGCAATTCCGCTTTATCAACAACAAAAACCACAAGAATATATTTATAAAGACTTATATGATAGCTATGTAAGTTTTTATGAACATGAAAATGTTGTAAATAAAATGAATTCTAGTGAATTCATTCACCATTTAAGTCATACAAGAAATATCTTAAAGACTAGGGTAACTAGTAGTAATAATAACTGCGATACAGTAAAGGTTACATCTTATGGATATACAACTGTAGAAAGAGTTGATTATATTACAAAAAGAGGTGGAGATGGAAGAATGCATAGTATTCCAGTTCACTGGATAGAGTATATACCAGTTTCTAAAGAAACTGATGTTGCAATCAATTATATTGATGATGAGAAGGAAGAAACTTATTCTGATAAGGTTAGAAAGGTCTTTGAGGATTTGAAAAAGGGAAAAATTGAAGATAAGGATATCTTCACAGTTGGAAGTTTAATTGCATATATAGTAAGGATAGAAAAAAATTAAAAGAGGAGGATTTTAAGTTATGGCAAATGAACTTGATGAAATGACTGGACCGGTTAATCAAGAAGGTCGTGATATTAATGTTATTGAAAAGCAAATACCTGTAAAGGTAGGGGTTGGATCTACAATTTTCCAAATTGTATTATGGATATTTATTATCCCAGGATTAATTTTCTTATTTATGAAAATTAAAGCACAAAATTATTTACGTCAATTACAACAAAGAATTCAACATAATGCATCGCAAATAGATAATTATCTTGAACAAAGAGTTGTAATTCTTCAAAACGTTGTTGGGATTGTTGAAAAGTCAGTTAATCTTGACAAGGAAGTTATGACAACAGTTGCTGCGTTTAGAGGTGGAGTTCATCCTAATGATGAAAACAGAAATGAAGTATCATCTCAACTTGATACTGCAATGAGAAGTATTAATGTTGCATTTGAAGCTTATCCTGATTTAAAAGCTCATAGATCATTAGCTGATGCTATGCAACAAAACTCATACTTACAAAAAGAAATCACTGCAGCAAGAGAAGTGTATAATGATACAGTTTTAAAATGGAATCAAGATATATTTGCTTGGCCAACAAAAATGATTGTTGCTGCTAAAGCAGGATATACAACAAGAATTCCTTTTACTGCAAGTAGAGAAATAAAAGAACAGGCTAGAATGAAGTTCTTTTAAATAAAATAAAGGAGAGTAAATTATATTGAAAAAAGTTTTATCTGTTTTATTGTTAGCATTTTTGCTTACTGGATGTTCGTTTTTTGGTGGTATTGACTCTGCATTAAATTCAAAGAATTATGAAAATGTAGAAGTTAATACTGTCTTGACTGTTAAAGAAGGTGCATCTACTAATGTTGTTGAAACAATAATGTATATTGATGGCAATAATATTTATTCACATGCAGATGTAGGAGGTATTGATTTATATACCTATGTCACTATTATTGATGATGTTATCTACATGGCAAATAAAACAGAAGCCAGTGTCTATAAAAAAGACTGGGAAGTTATTCCAATGATTTCTGAAGAGGATTTAGAACATTATGAAGAACAATCAAAAGCTATTCCTGACTTTAAAAAAGAAGATTTTGATAAAGATGAAGACGGATATTATGTTTTAAAATCAGAAAAAGCCCAAGAATATCTAGATAGTGTTTTTGGTGATTTTAAACAATATATGAAAGGTGCTTCATTTGATGATTTAGTACTAAAATTTAAAATTGAAAAAAATAGAATAACAATAATTGACTTTTCAGTTGACTTTTATATAGGTAGTAATAAATCTTCAATTACATGCGAAATGACTTATTCTAATTTTGGTAAAGCAAAAGTAGAAATTCCAAAGGAAGTTCAAGATAAGTTTGATGAAGAAGCAAATAAGACTAAAACTTAATAAACTCATTAAAAAAGTATAATCAAATTAAACAACATAGCAATATGTTGTTTTTTTGAAAATAAAAACAACTATTTATCAGTTTGATAAATAGTTACTAGTTACTTTTTAATATAGTATATTTAACTTGATATTTTTTCATTATAGGATGAATCTTTTTTGTTTCTTCACGGTTATTTGAAAAAATATCTACAACAGAATAATCTGTTCTTCCTGTTTCATAAGGCATTAATTGCACACCTTCACTTCTTAGTTCACTAATATAGTCAACAAGGTAGTCTGCTTTAATAGTTGTGGAAATTCTCCAGAGTTGATCTTTTCTTATTTTATCTAATATTGTTAATCCAATATAAACACCAAATAAATTAAGGATAAAAGTAATTGGAATAGAATAATAGATTGAAATTTCATTAGATACATAATAAGTAATAAATATCCCCAGAGAATAAGATACAGCATTTATTAAAGCTGCATGTGCTTTTGTTCCTTTGATTAATAAAACAGATTTAAAAGTAGAAATAACTATATTTAAAAATTGTAATAGAACAAATGTTAAAATCATATCCTCACCTCCTAATAAAAATAAAAATGACCCGCGTTAAGCGACTCAAATCTCTAACATTTATATATATGTATATTATACCAAAAAATGACATAAAATGCAAGTATAGTGATTTTTTATAATCGTAAATAGATTAGATATTTTTAATAAACGTTTTGCATATATATTATAAGAGGTGAGTTTTATATGTTTATATATGTTGTAAAGCCTGGTGATACATTATATGAGATTGCTAAGAGGTTTGGAGTAGATCTAGCAAAAATCGCAAATGA
>JBAYTA010000111.1:0-5233 GCA_041675865.1 Bacilli bacterium
CTACCATCTGAACTTACTTTAAAGATTTCTTCATTAGTACTTCTAAACACTAAATCACTATAACTAGAAGTTACTGGATTTAAAATAATATCTACTTGATAATCTAGAGTTTGATCATCAATAATAATCTCATTTTCAACAAAATCAAAATCTTCAATCAAATTTTGGCTTGGTATTTCAATTAAATAGTATAGCGATGAACTCCATTGTGTATTATATGTTTGCCATTTACCATTGCTATCTGCAACTAATTTATAATAACCCATTACTTTATTAGCAACATTAGGATACCAATTGGTATATTCAATAGGAGAACCGTCTTCCCACATATATGAATTTGTTTCACTTTGATATTTGTAACCCAAAACCATATAATCATAGTTAGCTAGTTTGTTATGATTTTGTCTTATAAAATTCATTTCTTCTTCATTATTGATTGATGCAATATATCCACCTAAATATTTAGCAAATCTAGATGCAATTCCATAATCTTGTGCACGTACAGAAATATAAATTGTACCATCTTTATTATTTTTTACATATTCATTAACAGTCAAAGATGTTGATTCATAAATTCCTTTTATAGATGATGGGAGAATATTATCATATCGATCAATTTTATAATTATTTAAGAATACATTTCTTTCTGCATCTTTAATTGAATTAAAGTTTAATTCAGTAAAACAAGAATTAAATAAATTCCCATACAATTTTCCTTCAATTCTTAAACGTTGAGTATAATATAAATATACATACCCCAGGTTATAAAGGATAGAATTATTAATCTCATGCGCATAAATATAAGGTTGAGTATAGTCATCATAAACATTACCATCCGATAAATAGCGCGAATACATATAATCTCCATTTTGATAGAAATAGCTATTATATGCATAATCAATTTGTATTTGAGGATTAATTACTTCTGTATGATTTAAGATTACATTATTATTTTGGTTACTTTCAATTTTAACACTATGTTGTGGCATTAATCCACTAGGGAATAATTTAACTGGCTTTTCTGGAGTACCATTAGTTATAAATCTTCCCTTTACTATTAATGTAACTATAGAATTTTGTGCATATACATCTTCAGGATCACTAGACCAGAACTGAATTTGAGTTCCTTCTTCTACAGTTACTGTAACTCCATCAAGAATTTTTGTAGAATTAGGAATAATCCAATATTTATCATTAGTAAGAACCATATCTTCTCTAATAACGCTTGGTAATTCAACACCATTTCTTGTAGCTAAAGAAAATTTATTTGAAGGTGATGTATTATTATCAAATATATAAACTTTATCATCTTCAAGATCCATACCGTTTTTACATGTAATTGTAACATTGAAAGTATGGATTATATCATTTGGAGTACTTGGATCTACTTTAATTATGAATGGGTCAGTAAGACCTACAATTGCGCCATCTTTATATTTTAGACCATTTCCTACTTCTCCAAAATAACCGATATCGCCATATTTTAAATTGTTCTTTGTTACTTCAATATAAGGATTTGCAACTCCACCATTTGTGGTTAAGTCTAAAGAGACGTTTACATCTATTGCTTTACCCCATCTATTTTTTACAATTATTCCTATATATGCAGTTTCACCTGCATCTAAAACACCATCTCCATCATTTAAAGGAGAAATGCTTTTATCATCGAATATGAAATAATCAAAAACAAATAAATTTGGTTCTGGTAGAACTGTTAAAGCAGCATACCCATCAACCTTCGGATAATTTGTATCCCAAATCGATAACATAGAAGGTACGACAGACTTAGGACCAGTTTCTACAATTTGGCCCATTATGAATCTAGATGTATATTCTGTTCGATCTGTATAGTATGATCTAACTAAAGCAGCAATACCTGATACTATAGGTGCTGCCATTGAGGTTCCGCTCCATTTTGCATACTTATTGTTTGGTAAAGTACTAAGTATGTTTACCCCAGGAGCTGTAACTTCATATTCATGATTGTCCATAGGTTTATAATCATAATTAGAAAATGCTGCAGTACGATTACCATCTGAAGCCATTACTCCAATTACCCACGGATAAGCAGCAGGAAAAAAGTCTTCTCCAGGTCCAGGAAGATTAACTCTACTATTATTACCTGCAGCAGCAACTAAAACAGATGTATTGTAAGCTAATTGAAGAGCGTCTTCTTCAATTTTAGATTTCATCATGCCCCCGAATGACATATTGATTACATCTGCTCCCATTTTACTTGCATAATTAATTGCTTCAGCAATAGAATAAGTAGTAAATACACCACTAGCATCTCCTGCACGAATAGCCATAATCCTTACATTTGGTGCTACACCCATAATACCTATATTATTATTGCCTTGTGCAGCAATAATTCCAGCTACATGTGTACCATGTCCATATAAATCTTTTGGATCTCCATTATAAGAATATGAACTGCCAATAAATGATGCCCCATGTACGTCATCTATTATTCCGTTATTATCATCATCAATTCCATTATTAGGAATTTCACCAGAGTTAACCCACATATTAGCTTTAAGATCTTCATGTTCATAGTCAACACCAGTATCAATAACTGCAACAATTACATCTCTACTTCCACCAGGATTAACTCCTTTAGATTGAAGAAATTCTCTAGCTTCTTTAATTTTTACTTCCTCTAAATAAGTTTGTTGTGATAATAAAGGATCGTTGCTCATAACCTCTTCAACACTTTCTTCTATATCAGAAGTTGTACGAATATAAACAGGTTCTGCAACTATAACATTCTTTTGATCTTTTAAATTATTAATGGCATCTTCAACACTGACACCATCTTCTAGCTTGCCATGATACCATTCATATTGGTCTACATAAGCTAAACTAACAAGAGGACTTACTCTTGGTTCAAAATCAAAATCAATTTTACGAACTCCTTTTACTCCAGTCTGAGTTAAATCTAACTCAGATACCATCATACGAAATCCGTTTTTTCTATACTTAATTAAGATTTCCCCTTCTAAATATTCATCTTCATTTAATGTCATTGTATTGTCTTCTTTTGAAAAGTCGAGGAAAATACTAGCTGGATAACTTGTTGCTACCAGCAATAGGCCAACGAAAAAACTCAACGATAATAATTGAATTTTTTTCCATACACTACGTTTCTTAAATTGATACATAATCTCCACCCTTACATAGTTTTTTTTTTAGGAATCATTCCTTATTATCATTTTATCACACAAATTATTTATATACAATAAGTTTTTCGACATGTTTTTTTATACTTTGATGAATAAATACTAAGAATGACATAAACTAAAAAGGGGCTGTAAAGAAATAAATTAGCTCCTCAAAAAAGGTGAAGCAAGGACGAATAATCCTTATGCTTCACCTTTTTATATTACCAGTTTACTATATAAAAAAAGACCACTTTATGGTATAATAGATATATATACATCCGTCCAAAGTTGTATATAAATATTAACCAAGAGAGGTCTATTTCTATGTCTAAATACTTAGCACAATATAATTATATCACAACTCAAATTCAATTACCACTAAATTTAGAGGTTACTTTCAATGTCACTGATGAAGTTATTACTTATAATAATTTAGTAAAGGATATTGATTTTAATAAGTTCTTTTTAAAAAAAGATGTTTATTATACAGAAACTAGAGGTAGAAAGAAAAAATCTAGAGCAAATATATTAAAAGCTATCCTATTTGCTTTTTCAATTGGAATAAGAAGCACTAGAGATATTGAAGACTTATGTAAACATGATACGAGGTTTATGTTTTTACTAGATAGAATTGACCCTCCATCACACATGACCATAAATAATACAATTAATGATTTATCTGATAATATTGATGATGTATTAGTTGAATTAAATAAAAAGATAATGGAAAATGATAAAGAGATAGATCCTAATACTGTTTATATAGATGGAACTAAATTAGAGGCATATGCTAATAAATATACTTTTGTCTGGAAAAAAGCAATTGAAAAGTTTAGGTATAAACTAATACAAAAGATAAAGAATCTATTACCAGAACTAAATGAATTACTAACAAATAGTGATTATCCAATTATTGAAGATAAAGATAACTATACTACATCTGAGTTACTAGATATTATTATTATATTAACTTCAATAATTGATAAAGAAGGTATTAAGTTGGTTGTTGGAAAAGGAAATAGGAAAGATAAAATTCAAAGGTTATTTAATTTCTTTGATGAATACCATGATAAAATTCTTGAATATGATAATCATTTAGAAATAATTGGAGATAACAGAAATAGTTATTCAAAGACAGATCATGATGCAACTTTCATGAGAATGAAGGATGATCATATGATGAATGGCCAATTAAAAGCAGGATACAATATGCAAATTGCAGTAGCTAATGAATATATTATGGCTATTGAACTATATCAAGATAGGACAGACTTTGCAACTTTTATTCCATTTTTAAATCATTATGATAGTTTATATGGTTTTTATCCCTTATATCCTGTAGCTGATGCTGGTTATGGTAGTTTTGAAAATTATAGATTTTGTACAGAAAATAATATTGGACTATATCAAAAGTACTCAACATATTCAAAAGAAAAAGAAAGTAAATACAAAAATAACCCATTTAATAAAATTAACTTTAAGAAGGATGAAGATGGTAACTATATTTGTCCTAATAATAAAAAGTTAGTTTATTCGCATGATAATAAAATGAAAAATACAGTTCATGATGTATATAATAAAATATACAAATGTAATGACTGTGAAGATTGTCCATTAAGAGAGAAATGTTCAACCTCTAAAACTGGTAGAACAATAATGATAAATGAGGAATTAGATTCTTATAAACAAAAAGTAAGAGATAACTTAGGCAGTGATGAAGGTATTAAACTTAGAGTGAATCGTTCTATTCAAGTAGAGGGAGCATTTGGAGTAATGAAAGAAAATATGAGTTATAGAAGATTTACTCGTAGAACTAAAACAAATGCTAGACTTGAAGCTACATTAGTAGCTATTGGAATGAACATAAGTAAATTCCATAATAAGAAATATAGAACAATCCAATAATTTTTTTAAAACTCATAAAACACTTTTTTTAGTGCGCTTAAAATTAAGAGTTATCAACAATAATCATACAAATATAACAAAAGCCAAGCATATCAGAATTTTTCTGACTATTACTTGGCTATTTTCTTTGTTTGGAGCAGTTTATAAATTTATTTATTTACAGCCCC
>JBAYTA010000112.1:0-5231 GCA_041675865.1 Bacilli bacterium
AATTAGAATTATTATTTAGAGTTTCAACAGCTTGGATGAAACCATTAAATCCAGTATTATACTTCCTATACCAATAACCTAAAGAATAAGACTTTAGGTTGATTTTGATGCATATTCTATTTGAGATAACCCAGAAGCAATAAAATCAGTTACAACATCTGTCCAATATTCATTTAACTTTAGTTTTTGTTCATTCATTTTATAAACACCTCTATAAAAGTATATAAAAATAAGACATCTTATTCAAGACATCTTATTTGACACGCTTACTTAACAAAAAGAAAAACCAATTAATCCTTACACAAAGTGTGCTAAAATTGGTTTTTCCTTTGTATTTGGCTATATTAAAATTTGTTTGCGTAGCTTCTTTCGATATGGATTATTTAAGGAGTTTTTCTTAAATAAATCCTTTTTAATTATAATAAATTATTAATTAATTCATCGAATTTTTCATAATCCGAATCAATTCTATAATCCTTCTTAAGCCTTCCATCTTTATTGTAATATTCCATATGGGTTTTTGTGATAAGATAATAACTTGAATCTTTATATAGTAATTTAATACAATAACCCTCAAGATTTCCTGGTGCTCCAAAAGTTATTGTTAGCTGTAATTTTGAAAATTCTTTTAAGAACTCATCTAAATCATCACTTTCTTCAATAGATACTAATATATCATTATCTATTGGGTCATTGTAATATAATATTTCTACCTTCATAATATTATCTTTTAATTCAATTAATTCAAAGGATAATGATTTTGAGCAACCCGTTAAGAGTAACATAATATATATGATTATATTTAATAATACAAAATTTTTATTCATAAACTCTCCTTTAATTTACTAAATAATATGGTAATAAAGTAGCAGGGCCTGTAATAAAATATGCAATTCCCCATTCTAATGAACCACTATCATAAGTCCCTCTATTTACACCACCAAACACATCAGCAGTTCTCTCATATGGCTTTGAATAATAATCTCCAGAGCCAAAATGATAATTTAGGACTGACGGTATAGCTATCTTTGTTAAATATACAGGTCCCAAAATTCTTTCTTGTATTGAATGACCCCACTTATGATTTATATCATCAGTATTATAAGCCATGTCACTACTTAAATATATAGTCCCTCCAATTGAAAAAAAACTATCAAACAATCCTTGCCTTACGACTAAGCTTCCTTTATAAAATGATAGAACTTTAGAATCTATAGCTACTTATTCACTTTGATTGAACGGAAAAATATTTACTAATTTCTTTATATAAATAAAATAGTATATTGACAATTTACCTAATGATAACGTGGCTTATACTAATGGCCACGTTATCACACATTCTTACTATATTTTTAAGTTTCTAATTTCTTTATATCATTTTAACTAAGGCCTAGTATAGGTCCATCATAATATTGTCGAATCGCCTTATAAATACATTTTGATATTGTACAATTAATAGTATCTTTTCTTTTTACTAATCTCGTATAGTTTAGGTTTGCCATATCAACTTCTGATATGAATAACCACCATGAAACTCTATATATAATACGCATTTCTTTTATGTTTTCCCATTTAATTTGTTTTTTATGAAAAACCTTAAATAAGGATTTTCTAATTCCAAACTCATTAATTTCTATTATAGATAATCCACGGTGTAATAAAAAGACAAAACAAAGAATAGGTAATATAAAAAATAAAAATATTGTAATAATTTTTTCAATTGTATCTAATTCATTTCCTGGGTTAGCTGGATATAAAAGCATAAATATTCCCATAAGTATTCCCAAAATAAGTAAAAGAAATAGTCCAAAAGTTATAAAAGGAGATTCTATAAATTTTGTCTTTATTTTATTACTTTTCATAAGACTCTCCTCCTTAGAATGCAGTATCTTGTTTTTGTTTTACATTATTATAGTGTTTCCAAACTTCATATGATGTTTGTGCAACAGATACAGGAACACTAAAGAATAATGTGTTCATTGCTGGTATAACACCTATTTCTAAATTATTTATTAATCTTGTTCCAAAGCTATGTGTTTTATCAACGCAATTCTCTAACCCAACCGAATTATTCATAATAAAACTTGTTGCACCATAGGTTACCATTGAAAATGCTGCAAAGGAATAAAATCCAGCATCAAGATCTAATCCAACCAGGGCCGCACGTCAATATGGCTCCATTATTAAAAAGAATTTATTATTAATCGTACCTTCTATATGATTTTGCAATATTATCCAGAACAGTTGAATCAACCATGCTATCTATTATTATAATTCGTATTGCATAATCATAGTACGATTCTTTACCGAAAATCCATAGATATAAAAACTCGTTTTGTCCATTTTCAATTTCTAGGGTATAAATTCCCCATTGACCCCCATTAGAATTCCCGCTCTTTAATTGACTTTCAGTAAAATTATAATTTTTAAAATATGGATTATATACTCTAGTATCGTATTCATTCAAACCTTTCTGATAATACTCACCATAATAATACTGTACACCAACCAATGAGTTTGTATCACTATCTATTATATTAATCCAGCCATCATCATCTATAATGGTTTTCCAATTATCAGGAATCTTTATGCTTCCTGTTTTACTATCCGGAAGATCAACTTGTTTATACCCTTTGTATTTACTACTACAACCATTAACTAATAATACTATAGCAATAATAACAAACACAATACTCATTTTTTTCATTTTCATAATAACCTCTAATATGGTAATAGTGGATTAGGCATTATCCTTGGCATAGCTATAATTTCAGCAAAAGCCGCTGTCCAGTCACCACTAAAATCTGGGACACCTAGCATTGCAGGATTACCATTTGGTATCCCAACCTTATATGCTAAATAATGTGCTTGTAACTCTATGTACATACCCCTTTTTGTTCTTCCTTCAACAGGGTAGTTTTCATATATATGTTAGGAATACAATCTTGCAGTGTAAATACTATAGTACTCATTATTAGTGAACTTAAAATCAATAATACCGTTTTGATATCCAGGATCAATATCTCTAGATATTTGAACCCAATTATTCTTCACCGGCAAATAATCCCCCATTATTAACCCTGAAGTAGTATAACCTGCCAACTCCCAATCAGTAGAGCCCAGCTCAGAAGCACTATTATACGCTTTGACAGCACCTGTTAACATATATGACACAACAATAACACCTAATATTATAAGCCACGGAAAATCACCTTCTGGATCAACATGCATTACAGGATTATTATCACAATAAGCGTATAGATTTAATTCTCCATCAGCTAATACTCCAATATCATCCGCATTAATAAACCTACCAATGAAAGGATCATAATATCTAGAATTCAAATAATAAAACTTAGTTTCTTCATCAAAGTAGTAACTCTTAAACCTAAATGGATTTATTTTACCTAAATTAATTCCACTTGTATCAGTAATAGATACAATACTACCATATGCATCATATACATATGTAACTATTAAATTCCCATTACTATTAGTTATACCTATTATATCATTTTGTAAGTTTTTTATATAGTAATAATTATTACTATTATATTTAAATCCTATTATAGAACCACTTTGATCATAAAAGTAGTTTAATACTTTACCATCAGTTCTTGTTTCTTTTAGGACTTTTGTTCCCTCTAATATATAATCTACTGTTAATCCATTAAGATTTTTCCCAGTTCTTATACCACTGGCATTATACTTATATGTATAATAATCTCCATCTTGAGCCTGTTCAATATAAGTTATTGATCTTTGATCATAATAAATCTCATTTCCCATATAGAATGTTGGGTTTCCAATAATACTTTAATTACTGATATTGTCGTGAGTCACTCCATTAATAGTTACTGAAATTAACTGGTCTTTCCAACCACTCAATGAATAGTTAAGTGTTATATTAGTATTACTTGTTAGATAACCATTTTGTAATACTATTTTAAATATTGAAGTAATACTCCCTCTTATATCATAGGAATATGTATTAATCATTTCAATATAGCATATTGTTTGAGAATGAAATATTAAATGATTATACTGATTATAACTTAGAAAACGACTATATCTATAAATTTTGTTTAGTAGACATAGTCGTTCTTATGCTGTTTTTCAAATATCCAAAAAATCTTTTTTTATACAACAGTTTTTAAAGGTAACGATAAAGGTTCTCCCTAAAAAGTTAAGAATATTTTTTTAATTATCAATTAATAATTCAGATACCCATAAAAGTTCATAATCATAATCTACTTGGTAAATATACATAATCTTATTATCTTTATCATTTATAGCAATTAAGTTGTATTCTGCAAACTCACTAGTAGGGAAGTTAATGCTTTGGTTTATTACTAATATCTCCCAATCATCCTTTTCTTTTATTTCACTATATTCATTATTTATTAACTTATTCTTTTCTAGCTCATACTTAATATTACAATTATAATATTCAATTAAAACAACTCTAAGTTGATGATTAATGTATGCACAGTAATAATAATAATAATATTCATTCCTAACACCGTTATTACTTAATTCTTTAGGGAAGTAATCAATTCCCTGATCCGATACATATTAAATCTAGCCATTTTAATAACATTATTATCAAATACCATATAATTTGTAATATCAGTAGTTTTGCTTTCAAAAAATATTTTCATCCCAAATATTTTTATCAGTTAGTGTTCCATAAAAGTCAAACCCAAATGTTAATTTATCTTTTTCATAATTTGAATGCACATAATATCCATCATATGGTTCCTTATGATAATAATATGATTTAGAGTTTCCATTATCTTCAAGCATATCGTTAAATAAATTAATATATGTGTCTACATCTCCGTGCAAGTTGTACGTAGAGAATTGATTGATTTTATGCATTATCTCAAAATAATTATAATTAATCTTTTTTAATTCTTCTAACTTATCTACTTCTGTCATTAATCTTTGAATAATATAACCACTTTCATAATCATGATGGCCAAAAACTATACGTAACTGATAACTATCTTCAAATTCAAAAATAATTCGATAATACTGTATTTTTATATGTCGATCGCTAGGCTCTACTAATTCAATTGTATATTCATACTCAAAATCATAACTATCAACTACTTCAATAGCATAATCGATATATTTTTGGTAATATTCTTTAAATAATTCTTCATTTGTAATCCGCCAATCTTCATCAGGATATCTAGTGCAACTGCTTAAAACAAATGATGTAAAGA
>JBAYTA010000113.1:0-5223 GCA_041675865.1 Bacilli bacterium
AAAACAAAAAACTATCAACATAAGGATAATGTTATCTAAATGTTGTTTTTTTTATTTTATTTAAAATATTTGTTTAAAACAAAAATAAGAGTGCCTACAAAACCTGTTTGTCAACACTCTGACTCTATTTTTTAATAGAGTTTTTACTTTACAAAGTATAATATTAATCCTTGCGCAAACAAAGAAACAATAACAACGGATATATCAATAATAACTCCAACAATCATTGGTTTTATCCCTACACCTTTTACTTCTCTAAAACTTGTTTTTAAACCAATTGCTGCAAGTGCAGTTGCAAGCATGAATTTTGAAAGATATGAAATTGAATCAACTGTATTTATATCTAATAAATCACTACTTCTAATAGCAACAAAACCTAAGAAACCAAGAATGAACCAAGGGAATATCTTTTTAATACTTATTTTTTGCTTTACTGCATTACTATCATTTTTCTTATTTGATCTTGAATATATCCATGAGAATATTAAAACTATAGGAACAATAAATAATGTTCTAGTTAATTTCACAATAGTTGCAAGCGATCCTGCCGCTTCAGAAAATGCATAACCTGCTGCAACAACTGATGATGTATCATTTACTGCCGTTCCTACCCATAAACCGTATGAAGTATCACTAAGTCCTATCATCAAACCAATCCAAGGAAATGCTATTACAGTTAGAAGGTCAAAGATGAAGGTTGCGGAAAGTGAATATGCTATATCTTTATTTTCAGCCTCAATTACTGGACCAAGTGTTGCTACAGCTGTTCCACCACATATTGCTGTACTTACAGACAATAAACTAGAAAGTTTCCAATTCACTTTAAATGTTTTTCTACATAGATAACCTACACCAAATGCAGTTGTTAGAGTAAACACCATTAATATTAATGCATATTTTCCGACTTTAAAAACCTCAGAGAAACTTAATGTTATTCCAGCTAAAATAATCCCTATCCTCAAGATTCTTTTTGAAGTCCAGTTTATACCTTGATTAAATAGCTCATATTTTGAAACAATTGGATTTAATAACATTCCAATCAATAAAGCTATTAATGCAATCCCAATTAAATCAATGGGTAATATATTATTAATTAATACAGATATTATTGAGATCATTATACAAAGTAATATTCCGGGTAGTATTCTTCTTATTTTTTCCATTACTTTCTCCTTTGTATTATATCTATTGATTTTATCATAGATTTGTTATAAAATAAAATTATAATAATTTATAATATTATAAATATATATTATAGGAGTAATGTATTATGATCGATTATCGTCACCAAACTTTTTTAACTTTAGCGGAAATAAAAAACTATACAAAAACAGCTAAACAGTTACATATGACCCAACCCGCAGTTACACAACATATTCAATTTTTAGAAGAAAAATATAAATGTAAATTATTTGAATATATAAATAAAAACCTTGAATTAACAATGCAAGGTGAAGAGTTACAAAAACTTCTATTAAAAATTGCTGCTGATATAAAACACTTTAAAAAAGACCTAAACAATATAAACGAATTCCAGGAATCACTAATATTTGGAGCAACACTTTCAATAGGCGAATATATTATGCCTAATATAATAGCAAAACTATTAGAACAAAATTCTAATTTAGAAATTCATATGGAAGTAAATAATACAGAAAATCTACTTAAGAAGTTACAACTTGGTGATATTGATTTTGCTATTGTAGAAGGAATTTTTGATAAATCTAAATATCAAACACATGTATTTAGTTTAGAAAATTTTATTCCAATTTGCGCGTTTATTTCTGATCTTGCAAAAACAAAAGTAACTTTAAATGAAGTAACAAAAGCATCTCTTATTATAAGAGAAAAAGGATCAGGGACTAGAGAAATACTTGAAGATATTCTAAAACAGTACAATTATTCATTAAACAGTTTTAATAAAATAATTGAAATAGGTAATATGGCTGCAATAAAGAAATTAGTAGCAAATAACACGGGAATTACATTTTTATATGAAAAAGTTGCACAAAGCGAACTAGACAAGGAATTATTACATAAAATAAATATCCATGATTTTAATATTAAAAGAGAATTTAATTTTGTTTTTTTAAAGAATAGTTTCTATGAAAGTAAATATATAAAATACTTTAAACTTATGAAAGATATATATGATAATTTATCTTAAACATAAAATTTATAATTACAAAAAAACACCATCACTGGTGTTTTTTTTCAATTATCTTTTTTCTAATAAACTTAATAATTCATTATATTTTTTTCTCTTAGAAAAATCATTGAAATCAGTTTTTAATACTTTTATAATATATTTTGAAGCTAAAACATTACCGTTATTAAAATGGCCAGGTTGATTATACAAAAAATTAACATCACTAACAGCAAAGGATGGCTTACTATCAAATCTAACTGCATGCTCTACCGACTTTTCTAAAGCTTTCCACATTTCATCTAAATCATTAATTTGCTTTGCTTCTATTGCAATATCTAAAAAATCTCTTGAACTTAAAAAATTATAATAATTTGGATCATTTGATAAAGTCATATATTCTCTAAACGATGCATTCATCTTCAGCAATTGTAATACTTCTTTATTTCGATTATCATTTCTAAAACATTTAATTAAGTTTCCACATAACCAAGCAAAAGAAAATGTGATATCGTTTAAATAAATTTGTAGTCTATTTTTAGCTTCATCATATTTTCCCATACTTATCAAATTACTTGCAATTTGAATTGTATATCTGTCATTCTTTAGTGACAGCAATAATTCATTAGCTTTTTCATATTCTTTAATTGCGCCTAAAATAAAGCTTTTATTTTGAATTAGAGATTCTTTATTCTTATCATATACATCAAGTAATATACATTTATCTAAATACTTCATAGCTTCTAAAGCTTTTTCCCTATCAACAGGATTTGAGTTTAGTGATACATGTAATAACATAGAAGCTAAAAGACGATTTAATCTAAAATCATTGGGATACTTTTTTAATCCATCATATATAAACTCAATTCCTAAATTAAAACTACCTTCTTTTTCAAATTGTTTACCTTTATCTAATATGTTTTCTAAATCTTCATTTTGCAAGTCAAAACCTAATAGGTTATCAATTGAAACATTAAATATTTTCGCAATTTCAGGCAATAATGTTATATCAGGATATGAATTACCACTTTCCCATTTAGATACAGCTGCAATACTTACACCTAAACAATTAGCTAAATTTTCTTGAGTAAAACCCAATTTTTTACGATACTTTTGAATTTTATTTCCAATTTTTAAATCCATAGAGATCAATCCCCTTTTTATATATTATTTCAAAACCAAATTAATTATAGCATTAATGCAAAGATAATCAATGGAACAATTTTCAATTTATTCAAGTCCTTTTTTAACTAATGGTTAATTAATGAAATAAATGAATGGATGCAAATTTTTTATACTTTATTATATTCAAAAAACTGGCCATATAGCCAGCTATGTTTTAAAAATACATTCAAAAAATTAAATCATCTCATATTTTTTACACAATTCATTTTTAACCTTTAACGGGTTCGAATATTACAGATATTACTCCATAGTATTCATGATCACTTGAAACTTTTGCCTTGTATGATGTAGTTTTATTCCCATCAACAATTTTTCCATTAAATATCCATTCTTTTACTTGGTATCCTTCATCAGGAATAGCAATAAAAGTTAGTTCTCGACTACCATTTTTTCCTCCAATTAGCATAGCAATATGAGAACTATCACTACATCCTAGCTTACACCACTGGGATTCATTGCATAATTTAACTCTTCTTTCAGATATCTCATTTTCAATAATAATATCTCCTTCTCCTCCACCAACATCAAAATGAAATTCATATCCATAGTCAGCACATCCTGAAAAAACCAATAATGTTATTGTCATCAGAACTATTATTGTTAATAATTTTGTAAATTTATAAATCATATTAATTATCACCTCTTATTAACCTAATTTTAAAATACATATACTATCTTTAATATATTCATAAATGTCTTTTAAGTTGTATAGTATAAGATATTCTTAATTTTAAATAATATATTTAAACACTTAATTATATATTATTGATTTAATACACAATCCATAGTTTTCATTAATATTAATGTATCTTGATGTCGCATTTGCTCACATTCTAATCTTTTATTCTTTATGGCATCAACTGCTGCTTGGAATTCATATTCATAACCAGGAATTGGGCGAATTGAGTCTATGACTTTTATTACATTATCATCGAAGTCATAAATAATAATTTTACTAGGTCTTGCAACATTTTCAATGTGAATTCTACCTTGTGTTCCAATTATATCAGCATATATTCCACAGTCTTCTTCAACACTTGTATATATAGTTGCATTAAAACCATTTGGATATTTAAGTGTAAATATTGTTGTTAAATCAACACCATTTAATGCTTTTATATTAACATCTTCTATTTTAAAATCTGTTCCAAATGTAGATATAGCAAAGTAAAGTGGATAAATACCTATATCAAATAGTGCTCCACCACCTAATGATTTATTAACAACTCTTTCTACATGCATTAGATTATTCGCAAAAACACCATTATATGATACTAAATCTCCAATCTCTTTGGAATCTAGTAACTCTTTTATTAGTATTCTTGAAGGTAAATATGCTGGCACCATTGCTTCTGTTATAAATACTCCATAAGTTTTAGCTAAATCTAAAACTTCTTTAGCTTGTTTAGCACCAATTGTAAATGCCTTTTCGCAAATAATATTCTTTTTATTTTTTATACACTCTATCATTTGTTCATAATGAAAAGCATGAGGTGTTGCAATATAAACTAAGTCAATATTACTATCTTTATATAACTCTTCATAAGATCCATAAGCTTTTAAAAATCCATGTTTTTCTTTGAATCTATTTGCTCTATCTATATCACGCGAAGCAACTGCATAATTAACAATATCAACTTTTCCTTTAATAGAATTCAGAACTACTTCTGCTATATTTCCGGGTCCTATTACAGCAAAATTTATTTTTTTATCCATATTACTTATCCTCTTAAATTTCATATTTATTTGCATTATTTTTCTCTTATGGATAATATACTTTTAATAATTATAACACTTTTTTATCAATTGGTCTACGGTATAAAAAATCTTATTTTAATATAAATTAAATTATCAAATTCAATAAAATAATAAAGACACACAAATTATTCTTG
>JBAYTA010000114.1:0-5194 GCA_041675865.1 Bacilli bacterium
ATGGATTCTTAGATAGAACGAGTGATGGAAGAGAATATTGGAAGAAAATGTAATATAATAAAAAACCTCTAGAAGAAATATAATACTTCAAGAGGTTTTTTCTATCTATAATTCATTGTATTTATTACTTTTCCCATATGCTTTTTCTATTGGATATTTATCCTCATTCTTAGCCATCTTACTTGTAATTATTTCTTCTATATCAAAACCATATTTTTCAGAAATCATTATAGAATAAACTAAAACATCAGCTAGTTCTTCCTTTAATTTTTCAATATCGCTTACTTCATCTTTCCATTGATATAGTTCTAATAACTCTGCAGCTTCTACTATTAAAGCTTTTGCTAGATGGACTCCTGTATGAAACTGATCCCAGTTTCTATCCGTTGTAAACTTATTAATTCTTGCAATAATTTCTTTATTCATAATCCACATCCTATTAAATTTATATCTAATTATAACATAAATAAATCTCTAGTTCATTATTATTTTTCTAGCAAGTTTAATAAAGTATTACTATTTATATTATCAATCAATATATCTAAAATCATATATCGATGTACTTTTGTTCTTGCTCCAAATAAAATTTTTCGATATTTTTTACTCATTTCGACATTCTTTATAATTAAACTTCTAATATCTTTTATTACTTCAAAATTGCTAGTCACACCATTATAAATTTTATTATTTAAATTTCCATAGATTGTCATTAGCAGATTTATGTGTGTTTTTGAATCTTTAATTAAATTTCTATAGATTTTTTTATCTTCTTGATTACTATTATTTAACATATATTCATATGAATTAATCATTATATTTTCATCTTCAATTAACATTGTGATCATATTATTCAGATAACTAGTATCATCCAATTCGGGATTTTGCATATTTCTTAGATTATACCAAAATAGAGGTTGCATAATTATCACCATCCTATATTTATTATATGAATCATCTTTATAAATGTATAAAACTTATCGTTAATAAAAACATATTTAATAAAATATAAATCACTCCTTTTGGGAGTGATTTATTAGAAATTTAATTTAAGTATTATAATATTTAATTTATTTTTATCTACCCCATTGTTATAATACTTATCATAAGTACTTACTAATAGGTAAATATCTCCTTCATATTCATACATATTAGGATATACATAAAGTGAACTTGTGAAAAAGATTTGGCTTATATGATTCATTTCTAAATCATAACAATCAATTACTACATTACTATAATGCATTCCTTTTCTACCAAATATATATATCTTATCATTTACTACCAACATTTCATTTATATAAGAATACTCAAAATCATCAAAGGAAACTAAATCATCAATATTTTTTCCTTCAAAATCTATATAAACATAAAAATGTTCATAACTAATATCTTCTACATAAATGTGTGCTAAATAGCTATTTTCTAATATTTCCAATACTTCTATATTTGCATAATTCCCACCGTTATAGAAATGTTCAAATACAACCCCTTCAGTATTTAATCTATAAATAAATGCTTCTCTATGACTTGTTTTATTAATTGAACCAAATATTAGAAAATCATTTCCTTGAGAC
Organism: Bacilli bacterium; assembly: GCA_041675865.1. Taxonomy (GTDB): domain Bacteria; phylum Bacillota_I; class Bacilli_A; order ML615J-28; family CAG-698; genus DUVT01. Next base: position 1,575 of record JBAYTA010000114.1, read on the forward strand.
TTAATACCAGTAGCATACCATTGAGTATAATTACTATTTGTATATCTATATAACTCTTCTAAATCCTCGTTGAAAATTATAATATCATACCAACGTGTTTTTTTATTTTCAGATACAACAGCTATTTCATTTTTATCATTTATTGCTGCATGCACAACAATTCGCATATCGCTATCGTCAATTACACCTTCACTAATAACTTCTAATTCTTCATTAAACTTTATATAATGAGGAAATACTTCACCAACAATAACCTTGTATCCAATAGCGAGAAATGTATTATCATCCATATACAATAAACTATCAAATGTAGACTCATCTTCATAATAAAGCAAGTTAAGTTTATTTTCTTTTGTCTCTAAATCATATTTAAAAAGAAATGGTAAAATAACAGATGGTGAATCATTTTGAAAATCTAACTCTTCACTCCATGTATAACCAACAGCATATATGGTATTTCCTATTCTTAACGTATGTGTAAGAAAATCTTCATCTTCACCAACAAGCATAAACTCTGGATCTACTATTTCTCTTTCAACTGGTTTATAACTATCAGGTAGACCAATTGCTTCCCATGAATCATTAAATCTAGTTTCATTACCATTTAAAACAACATGGAAGATTAAAGAATCAAAGAAAGCTTTGTCTTCAATAACTTCTAAAGTTTCAGGAATTACTAAACTATTAATTTTACTATTCATAAATGCATACTCTTCAATTGTCTCTAATCCAAAAAGAGCTAGATTACTAATATCTGAATTATAATATGCATATCTTCCTATAGTCTTTAATGAGGGACCAAAATTATAGTCAACTTCTTTTTTTCTATCTAATCTAGAATCATAATAGAAAAGATAATCATTAATTCTCTCTAACCCTAAATTTTTTGTTGTATCAAATAACTTTTGGGAATCTATATTACCTACTCCATAAATTGTTTTATTGGATTCTAAATAGTAAATACTTTTCTCTTCTTTTATATTAGGTATAGCACTCGCTGCAATCCCTAATCTATTCCAATTTTTTAAAACTAAATCCAGATCAGCATCTTGTTCAATTGTTACTTCAGAAATAGTTGCACCATAGAAGGCAAAATTACCATAATCTTCTACTATCTTTTCATTAAGTTTAATCTTATTTAAATTTGTTTTTGCATAAGCAAACTCACCAACAACTTCAATATTTAAACCCATTCTAATTTCTCTTAAATGATTACATCCATAAAAAGCCATATCACCTATTTCAACAACACTTTCAGGAATATAAATATATTCAAGATTCTTACCTTTAAAACTCTCGGCACCAATTTTTAAAACTTCAACTCCATCAAACATTAGTGGTATTACAACTTCAGATTTATTACCTTTGTATGATTCAATAGTCTTTGTTTCTTTATTAAACTCAAAGTCTTCAATATCGTATTCAATATCACCTTCAACAATATTCATAACAAATGAAAAGGTCTCAGTCTTACCATCAGGAAACAATACTTCTAATTCAATACTGTTTTCACCAACAACTAACTCTTCTTCACTTAATATCTTAAAAAGATAATCATCGACATTATCTATACCTTCAATATACATTTTAATTAAATAATCAATTGAATAAGGGTAGTTAATGTCAAACTCATAGTTCTCTACAAACTGCTTTAATTCTTCATCATTAACATTCTCTATAGCTGTATAAATCCCAGGATCTTTTTTATTTCCTTCATCCCCAACACATCCAATAAAGCTAAATGCAAGCAACATCAAAACGAATAATTTTAAATACCTCATAAGTCTCCCTTCGTAAATTAAATAATATTATTAATTCATAACCATCTTTTATTAATATAACAATTAAAGTCAAGAAAAATTTAATACTATTTAATAGAGTATCTAAACAAAAAGAAAAGAAACACAAAATAATTTCATATTTGAATTTATACCCTTGTTTGTTTCTCTAAATACAATATTCATTTATCTCCCTACATTTTCAATTAATTTACATTTTTTTACAAATCAACTAAATTATATCAGATATTTGCAGTTTAATAAAGTAAAATTGAGTAAGCACATACATAGTTTTAGATATTAAATATACCAAAAATATATTTTTTGAAGATAATAAATCTTTTGATCAGGTGAACTACTATAATTTTATAATTGAAACTTAATTTTCAATTATTGATTAAATACAAAAAAGACTAGAATTTATATCTCTAACATATTCTAATCCTTTTAATTATCATATTTCAACTGAATCAAATATGCTGCTTTTTTACACATAATACATCAATCTAGTTTTCTATCGAACTTTAACTTTTCATAATAAAATATTAACATAACAATTTCAATAGTTAGATTTATATGACTGCTTATTGGACATATTTAATTAATGTGTATCACGTGAGTTAATTCTCAATATACTTTGTCACTATATTAAATAAAACATTTTTTCACTTAGAGTGGTTATACTTTCATTTATATTTGCAACATCAACAAAGAACACATTTATTATTACTTCAATTTCACCATCTTTATAAGATATAAACTCCATATCTCCCAAATCTTTTGTCTCTTGACTAAATGGATATAACAACCATATTTCACGTGAATCATATTTTTTTGCATAGGCATACATCTGATAAATATCAGATTGTGAAATTCCATAGTTTTTATTCGGTTTGACCTTCAATGATTTCCATTTAGTATCCACTATAATCGACTGTCCGCGACCATTTTCAATGACTATATCAGGAATTAATGCAAATTGTTTGGGTTCATCAAAAAGATAATATTTTTTATCTTGAATTATTACATCATAACCTTTTTCAGAAAATATCTTTTTCAAATGCTTTGCTACGTATGCTTCAAATACTTTTTCCATTGGAAATAATAAAGAACGAGCAATGTTATCACCTGAAAAAGTAGTAAAACTTTGATCAAATAAAAATACCTTTGACCACTTCATTAATAAAACATATTCTTTCATATTTCTATCAATTATTATTCTAGAAAAATCATATGAGTAATTTTTTGATGCATCCACTGAATCAAAACAACTTAATAGTTGGTTAATTGCTTTTATGTTACTTGTGTTTTGTGAAATAAGCATCAATTTAATTAATGTTGATTTAATTAATTTGTTTTCAGGCCTATTTACATTAAATTCATCATACTGTAAATAAAATCTCTCTTTATGTGAATGGTTATAGTTTATATGTTTACTAATAATTAACTTGCCTTTATAATAATACAAATTATCCTTCTGTAATATATATGAGGATTTAATACCTCTTTTTACAAGCTCTCTTACTTGCTGCAAATACATGTTAATAAAAATTTCGTAAAGGTTCATTTTATCGCTATGTAGATTAGCGCTTGTAAATATTTTACTCGGAAAATCTTTAAGGCATCTTAACATTTTTAAAAACAGTTTTTTTGTTTCTAATTCATTGATATTGGTGATCTTTGGCAATATCTGTATTTGATATCCATTTTTCATTTGAATCAAACCAACATAATTTTTTACTTGAATAACCTTTCCTATATTCTTTTTGACACCCAATGAAAAGAAATCTACTGCATCACTTTCTGAATTATTAAAAGTTAAAATATATGACTCTAATTCTA
>JBAYTA010000115.1:0-5100 GCA_041675865.1 Bacilli bacterium
ACTTATACATATTTTTTGATTATTTATCAAAAAGTTTTAAACGTTGAAAAGTGGAAAACTAAAATTAAAATTCTTTTTTCACTTTTCTATTTATTATTTACCATTTTTATGGTATTATTTATATTGAGAATGTTAAGGAGAGTAAATATGTCAGAAGGTATTAAACTGTGGGAACAAACACTTGAAAAATTTATAGAAGAACAAAATGCCAGCGATTCAGCTGAACTTTTGGCGGAAGTTTCCAAGGTTCATAAATTTGAAAACAATATAATATATTTAATTGTCCCTAATGCTCTTACTAAATTCAGGCTTGAGAAGTTTTATAACAATAAACTAAATCAAACTGTGCAAAAACTAACTAATTCAAGTATTAAATTTAAGTTTATATTGCAAGAGGACATAAAAGAAGATGAATCTTTACCAATAGTTACGAAAGATACTATTAATAAAAGACCTTTAAGGGCAGAATATACTTTTAGTAACTTCGAAACTGGCGAAAGTAATAGATTTGCTTTTATAAGTGCGATGAAAGTTGCGGAAACTCCAGAGAGTTTATATAATCCTTTATATATCTTTGGTGATGTTGGTCTTGGTAAAACGCATTTAATGATGGCAATCGGTCATTATATACTTGATAATAAGCCAGAGACTAATGTAGTCTACACTAGTGCTCAAGAATTTACTGAAGATTACTTTTTAGCTACATCAACTAAACGAGGTCGTGAAAACATTGAAGATTTTTATACAAAATATCGTTCAGCTGATGTTTTACTAGTTGATGACATCCAGTTTCTAGAGGGTAAACAAGCTACACAAGAAGAATTCTTCAAAGTATTTGAATATTTACATGGTTTAAATAAACAAATAGTCATAACATCTGATAGAAGTGCTAATGAACTTAAAAATATGATGTTAAGACTTAAATCTAGGTTTAATTGGGGTTTATCTGTTGATATTAAGGTTCCTGATAAGAATTTAAGATTAAATATCTTAAAAAGAAAGTTATCTTTCCTTATAGAAGACCCAAAAACCATTCCAGATGAAGTTCTAGATGTTATTTCAGACTTTTTCACAACCAATATAAGGGACTTAGAAGGAGCAATTAGAAGATATGTTACATATTGTGTATCTTTAAACATCCCTCTTAATCTAGAAAACGTCTATGTTGCACTAGATCGCTTAATTCCAGAAGAAAAAGAAAGTGCAAATCAAAAAGCAGAAAACCTTACTAAGAAGTATAATAAAATAAAGAGTGTTGTCTCTAAATACTTCCAATTAACTGTTAATGATCTAGAATCCAGTAGTAGAAAACAACAAATAGCTTATGCTAGGCAAATGGCTATTTATATAATAAAAACCCTATATAATCCTGTGCTTAAAACTATTGGGGAAAACTTTGGTGGCAGAGATCATGCTACAATATCTCATTCCATTGATAAAATAGCTAATTTGTTGGAAAACAACTCAATGGTTAAGACTGATTATGATATATTATTAAAGAAAATCGAAGAAAAGTAGAGTTTTCCACTTTTCCACACAACCTAATAATAATAATTTATACTTATATTTAAAAATATGATAAAATATAACCAACAAGGAGACTATTATGAAATTTATTATTAACCGTGATCTTTTGTTACAAAACTTAAATAGTGTGAGTAAAGCAATCTCAACAAAAGCACCCATGCCTATTTTAACTGGTATTAAAATAGAAGCTAGAAACAATAGTTTATTCTTAACTGCTTCAAATAATGAAATTTCTATTCAAGCATTAATTAAAGATAAAAGACTATTGAAGATAGAAGAAGAAGGTTTAGTTGTAGTTCCTGGAAAGTATTTTAATGAAATAGTTAAGAAAACCGATTCAAAAGAAATAGACTTTTCCACATTCGAAGACAATATTGTTAAAATATTAGCAGATAGAAGTAATTTCTCTTTAAATGCTATGGATAAAAACAATTATCCGATTATATCATTCAATGATACTGATACAGTTCTAAGAATGGATGTTGGTAATTTAAAACAAATTATTAGAAAAACAACATTTGCTACCTCTTTATCTGAATCAAGAGTAATCTTAACAGGTGTATCTTTTGCAGCAGAAGGCAACAAATTAGAAGTTATTGCAACAGACAGCTTTAGATTAGCTAAGAAATTTATGGTTTGTGATGTAGAATCACCAACAATTAATGCTGTTATCCCAAGCAGAAGCTTAGATGAACTATATAGAATCATTGATGAGAACGAAGTTTTAGTAGAAATTCATTTCTCTCCATCAAAAGTATTGTTTAAATACAAGAATTTACTTTACCAAACAAGATTAATTGATGGAACATTCCCGAATACAAGTAATTTAATCCCTCATGATTTCCTTACTAGTATTAAATTCAATAAAAATGATTTGATTTCCGCAATTGAAAGAGCTTCATTATTTACATCTATAGACACATCAAGTATTATTAAATTAACTTTAAATAAAGATAAAACAATTGAAATAGCATCAACTTCTAACGAAATTGGTGCAGTTAAGGAAGAGTTAATTCCTCTAGAGTGCTCTAACGTATTACAATTTCAAATAGCATTTAGTTCAAAATACTTCCTAGACGCTATAAAATCTTTTGATTCTACAGAAATTACAATTCATTTTACTGGTGAGATCAAACCTTTCATCATTACAGGCGAGTATGATGTAAATCTAACTCAATTAATCTTACCAATGAGAATATCTTAAATAAAACAAACAAAAAGCATCAATTTGATGCTTTTTTAATTTATATCTATAGTTAATAACAATTCTTTTAAGTCTTCTTCAAGTAATTGTTTCGCGTTTAAGTCGTAATAAGACAGACTTTCAATATATTCTCCTGCATCAAATGGGCTAATTCCTTCTGCTTGAAGATTCTTAATTACGGATTTCTCTTGTAATGGTAGAACTACAGTAGCTTTAGGAGTAAATTCTTTTGACTGTTCTATTAATTTCTCTAAAGAAATTTTAGGAGCACGTCTATTTTTACTATATCCATTAGGCACAATGTGTTTAATTCTATTAATATCTAAGTCATTATCAATGAAATACTGAATTGTATTCACAAATCCACCTAAACCTAAACTATCTAGACCAACAACAATTAAAATATGATCACTAATATCTAATAAAACTTCAGATAACCTACTACTTGATGGCGGGAAATCAATAAATATATAATCAAAATAATCATTATATTCCTTAATTATCTTAATTATAGCCTTTTCTTGGTTTCTTTCTAAAGTTAACTTCATAGATAGCTTATCTGTATTTAGAGTTTTAACTAAATATAAGTTCTCTCTTGCCTCAATTAAGACATCACCTAATTCTACATGACCAGCAAGTAAGAATTCTAAGTAATTATCTTGCACATCAAACACTTTTTCTTCTTTTCCAAATAATTTAAAGATAGAGTTTTGGTCATCAACACTTATAATTAGGACCTTTTTACCTAAAGTTGCATAGTAATGAGCCATAAAACCTATAAATGTAGTCTTTCCAACTCCACCCTTCTTACAAAAGTTGGATATAACAGCCATACTAGAAGCCCTCTCTTTCTAACTTTTCGATTAAAGCCTCCTCAATAAACTGAGAAAAATCAACACCTTTTTCTACAGAAGCAAGTTTTACTCGTTTTCTCAAATCTTTCTCCATCGTCGCTGTATATTTCTCTCTAGCACTAATAGCTGATCTAGTTTGACGCGGTGAACCTTGAGCTAACGGATTCTCTCTCTTTTTGAACGGTAATGGTTTAGAATTCATTTTAATACCTCCTTACAACATAATACAAACCTATACATAAATAAATATATACTTAAATACACAAATACATTTATACATATTTACATAAATAAATACAAGAATCTAGAAAAATGTCGAAACAATATACCTAATTTAGACGAAAAATTGAAAAGATTTAAAAACATATAAATCCTCAATCAAATCAAAACCCTAAAAAATCTTTTTGGAAATAGCATGTCCGATAGAATCCGTTTCTAACACCCGTTAAAACCATCGAAATTTTGCCCTTAAATCAATTTTCGGTCAAAATGGGGAAAGTTATTCAACCCCCCACCCTCAAATCAAACCAAGCGATTTTTTAGAAGGGGTAAAATGGGGTAAAAAAACACACTTTTTTCCCTATTTTTCGACCATCCCAAATATATCCAATTATAAATCTGTTTATAGAAGGTATTTTTTATACATATTTATGTATTTACATATATAAATAATTACTTAAATATGTAAATACACCTATAAGAGAAAATATCGACATATATTTTTAGACTTAAGTTTTATATAAAGGGGTCATCAAACATCAAATATGTTGTTTCTCGCATGTTATAGATCTATGTATTTATTATACACTTTAAAACTGTTATATTCAATATTTATTTACATATATATGTATTTATTTACAAATATACACTTTAAAGAAACTATTGTTAAGTCCTGGAATTACCACAATTGAACGATTTTATACATAATTACATAAATATGTATGATTTAATATGGATATTATTACAAACAAGATTTTACATAAATAATATAGAAAGAAGAGTTGTTACATGTTGTTTACATATTTTATGTATTTATGTATATACGTAACGAGTTTATAAATTCACAAACTAAAGTGGATATAGATTAGTTATTTAATATACATAATTATGTATATACATACATATATCTTGTGTCCTTGGTATATTGTTTAATTATACTCATACAAATCTTGCTAGAATCATTTATGTATATATGTATTTACGTATTTATTATTGATATATTTATTATATATTGATGTTTTTGTATGTATCTTTCTGAAATTAAACAAAAATAAACTTTTTGATCTTGCTAAATTGATTATTAAATTTAAAAAGATATATTCTTTGAATGTACTTATATACATAAATACATATTTAATGCTTTGTTTTTATTTTATTAGAATCAAAAATAGTTATTTACTCATATTCATATTTTATTATATAAAAAAAACATCTAATAGTTTGCTTTTTAGCTACTAAAAATTAAAAATATACTACTTTTGACTAATATATATACATATTTACTTATATATGTAT
>JBAYTA010000116.1:0-5077 GCA_041675865.1 Bacilli bacterium
AATTGGTTTAAGAATTGCAGATGAAACTGCAAAATTGATTGATGCGCTAGGTTTAATTAAGAATGGATTTTCTATGCAAACTGGTGCAGGTGGAACTTCATTAGCTGTAAGTGACTATGTGAAGAAGATAATGATTGAAAAAAATATCAAAGCTGCTTTCGCAAGTGGTGGAATCACAGGTTACTTTGTAAATATGTTAGAAGAAAACCTTGTTGATGAACTATTTGATGTTCAATGCTTTGATCTATCTGCTGTTGAAAGCATAGATCGAAATAAAAAACATCATAGTATTAGTGCATTTAAATATGCTAATCCCTATCATGATCCAATAGTTAATAAACTTGATTTTGTAATATTAGGTGCAACAGAAATTGATTTAAATTTCAATGTTAATGTTACAACAGGATCTAATGGTATAATAATGGGTGGAAGTGGTGGTCATGCAGATACTGCTCATGGAGCTAATGTAAGCATAATTGTAAGTCCATTAATAAAATCCAGAATTCCAATTATTAAAGATAGGGTTACAACTATTACTACACCAGGAGAAGATATCGATATTTTTGTAACTGAAAGAGGAATTGCTATTAATCCTAAAAGAACGGATTTAATTGAGAAATTAAAGAATTCTAAAATCAAGTTAAAAACAATTGCGGAATTATATGAAGAAGCTCACTTGATTACATCTGTTCCTAAGAAGATTATAAGAAGCGATAAAATTATTGGTTTAGTTAGATATCGAGATATGACTATTATAGACTGTATATATAAGAAAGAGGAATAATTATGGATTTGAAACTAGCAATTCTTGACATAGAAAAAAATAAAATTAAAGAATTTTTACTAAAATATGAATTAAGTTTTGATGAAGATATTGACTGGACTGTTTATTTAGAAGAAGATAGTTTAATCATTGGAACAATTTCAACAAGTAAAAATATAATAAAGGCTTTTGCTGTTAGTGAAAATTACAAAGGCCAAATTGCTAGTTTATTAATTAGTGAAACTATAAATCATATATTCCAAACAGGGTTTGATTTTTACCAAGTATATACTAAACCTGAATATATTAATATGTTTGAAAATTTAAGTTTTTATGAAATTATATCTTCTAGTAAAGTTGCTTTACTTGAATCAAGAAATAGAAATATTGTTAATACTTTAAAAGGGATTTATGAAAAAGAAAATTTAAAATCTAATAATACTGGTTGTATAGTTATGAACTGTAATCCGTTTACACTAGGTCATAGATATATAATAGAAAAAGCAGCAAAGAATCATGATTTATTAATAGTGTTTATTTTAGAAGAAGATAGATCTTTCTTTAAGTTTAAGGATAGATTTGAAATGGTTGTTAGAGGAGTTAGTGATTTAGAAAATGTTAAGGTAATACCTTCATCTAATTACTTAATTTCTGCTCTAACATTCCCAACTTATTTTCTTAAAAAAGAAGATTCTAAAATATATGAACAAGCTTTATTAGATGCAATGATTTTTGAAAAGTATTTTATTCCGATTTTTAATCTTAAGAAAAGATATTTAGGTAGTGAAGAAGATATAGTTACTAGAAAGTATAATGAAGTATTAAAAAATAAACTTGGTGAATTTATAGAAATCATTCCTAGATTAAAATACGATGATAAATTTATAAGTGCATCAATTGTTAGAAGAGCGCTTGATGCAAAAAAATTTGAAGAAATTAGTCATTATGTTCCTAAAACAACTTATGATTATTTAGTGAAGCACTATGGATAGAATTTTAAGAGCCAGAGAAGAAAGAAGTGCTTTAATTAAGTCAAAGCTTAGTGAATCAAGCGAAACTATAATTATTATTAAAGCAAATATAATCGGGGTTGATAAAAACCCTTATTATGCTTTATTAATAATTAATATATTTTATAGATTGATTAAAGAATTATTTGAAATTAGTAATACTGAATTTTTTGAAAGTTTAGATGGACCTTTCTATTTACTTAGGACTAAAGTGAAAGCTGAAGATGTCAAACTAAAATGTATAGATTTAGAAGAAAAGCACTTGATTGGAAGGCTGGTTGATATAGATGTATATTTTGGGAATGGAAGTCTATCTAGAAAGCAATTTAATCGGGGTTTTAGAAAGTGCCTTGTATGTTCTGAAGATGCTGTAATTTGTATGAGGATGATGAGTCATACTCTTGAAGAAATTAGAGAAAAAGAAAACCAGAGAATAAAGAAATACTTTAAGAAAATTCTTGAAAAATATATAGATGAAGCTATTACTCTAGAAGCTAACCTTGATCCCAAGTTTGGACTTGTAACAAAAAAGACAAATGGCTCCCATAAGGATATGGATTATTCACTTCTTATGAAATCTAAGTATGTTATATTAGATGATTTAGTAGAAATGTTTTTTATAGGTTTTGAAAATGATTTGCTTGATGGATTTTTTAAGGCAAGAAAACTAGGGATATCTACAGAAATTAAAATGTATGAAGTAACTACTGGAGTTAATACTTATAAAGGATTAATATTTATTCTTGGTATTACTTTAGTAGCACTAGGTTTTGCAATAAAGAATAAGAGAAAAGATTTGTTTTCTTTAATTAAAATTATTGGTAAAGATTTAACAACTGAACTAGATACTGAAGTTAATACATTTGGAAAATTTGCCTATATTAATTATGGATTTTTAGGTGCTAGAGGTGAGGTTCATAGTGGGTTAGAGAATGTAAAAGCAGCAAAGGATATATTAACTGAACTTTCAAATGAAGCTCTTACTTTAACATTAATTCATCTTATTAAAAATGTAGAAGATACTGTTTTATTAAAAAGAAGCAAAACAATAGATAAATACAAGTACTATAAAAACTTAGTTGGTGGCATCGAAGAGTATAATTATGATATAATTAATTTAGTTACTGATGAATGTATAAAGAATAACATAAGTTTTGGTGGCAGTGCAGACTTGCTTATAACAACAATCTTTATAAAATTAATAGAGGAGGAGTTAGGAGTTATATATGAATAATAATCCAATTGGTGTTTTTGATTCTGGTATTGGTGGAATAAATGTTTTAAAAAGCTTGGTTAAGAAATTTCCAAATGAGGATTTTATTTATGTTGCTGATACACTAAATTGTCCTTATGGTACAAAGTCAAAAGAAGAAATTAAAAACTTAGTAGATAGAGTAAGTAATTATTTAATAAATAAAAAATGTAAAGCAATTGTAATTGCATGCAATACTGCAACAGCAAATGCAAATCATTTATTTGAATTAGATGATATTGCTGTTTTAGGTGTGATTTTGCCAACCGCAAATGAAGCTCTTAAGAATTCAAAAAAGGTTGCTGTTTTAGCAACCGATGCAACTATTAATTCAGGGATATATCAAGAGGTTTTGCTTAATGCAAAAAAGGAAGTCTATCCAGTAAAATGTAGTTTATTTGTAGAGCCAATTGAAAAAGGAGAATGTGGCACTAAAGAAAATTATGAGCTTGTAAGTAAACATTTAAATCATTTAAAAGATAAAAATATTGATACAGTAATTTTAGGTTGTACTCATTTTGCGTTGATTTCTAATGAAGTAAAGAAGGTTTTTCCTAAGGCGAATTTAATTAATTCTGGTGAACCAACTAGTGAAGAACTATATAAAATACTAGAAAAAAGAAATTTACTTTCCTCTAATAAAAAAGGTAAAGTCTATTTGAAAACAACTTTTGCAGCAAATGCACTCATGAATCAAATAAAAATATTTAATTTAAAATATGAGTATATTGAAAAGATTATAATATAAAAATAGACGCTATATTGCAATAATATAGCGTCTTTTGTCTTTTCTTGTTTAATGGTTATTTCCTATTATGGACGTTGAATTTATTAATTCCTTCTGTTAATAAATCATTTCCTTGACTGTCATATGTAACAAATGCAGTAAAGTTCTCAACTTCTAATTTGTGGATTGCTTCTGCTCCAAGTTCTGGATAGGCAACAACTTCGGCTTTTTTAATTGATTTACTAATTAAAGCTGCAGCTCCACCGATAGCAGAAAGATATACTCCACCAAATTGTTTTAAACTTTCTTTAAACTCTTCACTTCTAGGTCCTTTACCAATTGTTACTTTAACACCTTTTTCCATTAGTGCAGTAGCATAAGGATCCATTCTATAGCTAGAAGTTGGTCCTGCTGAACCGATTACTTCACCAGGTTTTGCTGGTGTAGGACCCACATAATAGATAATAGTATTATTTGTCTCGATTGGTAATTTCTCACCTTTTTCTAATGCTTCAACCATTTTTTTGTGGGCAGCATCTCTTGCTGTATAAATTGTACCAGTAATCGAAACTGTATCGCCTGCTCTTAGTTCGAGTAATTGTTCATTTGTAATTGGTGTTTTTAAATTAATCATACTTACCTTCCCTTTACTTAAATTGTTGCTTCTTTATGTCTTGCAGCATGGCATTGAATATTTACTGCAACAGGTAGACTTGCGATATGACATGGATGAGAGTTTACTTTAACTGCTAGAGCAGTAGTAGTTCCACCAAATCCCATTGGTCCAACACCTAGTTCATTAATTTCTTTTAGTAACTCAGCTTCTAATTCGCGATCAAACTTATTTTCTGCTTGGTCATTTATTGGTCTAAAGATTGCTTCTTTCGCAATTATCGCAGCTTTTTCTAGGTTTCCACCAATACCGATTCCAACTACTAATGGAGGGCATGGTTTCCCACCTGAGTGAAAAATTGTATCTAAAACTAGTTTTTTGATACCATCTTTTCCATCTGCTGGAATTAGCATTTTCACTAGACTCATGTTTTCACTTCCGCCACCCTTAGGCGCAACTGAAATTTTCAATTTATCTCCGCTAACAATTTTTGTATGAATGATTGCTGGAGAATTGTCTTTAGTGTTAATTCTTTCTATTGGATGATTAACTACAGATTTACGAAGAAATCCATCTTTATAAGCTTCTCTGACACCTTGATTTACAGCTTCATAAATATCTCCATCAAAAACTATTTGATTCCCTACCTCTAAAAAGATAACTACAATACCTGTATCTTGACACATTGGGACGAAGTTTCTTCTAGCAATTA
>JBAYTA010000117.1:0-4987 GCA_041675865.1 Bacilli bacterium
AAATTATGTTTGAAGGAAGGGTTAGCTTCTTTTAATATGCCTTCTTCAATTCTACCTGTCTTAGTCTTTATTTTTACAATCTCACCAATTTTACTATCATTAAGAAGGAATCCTTTTACCCACATAATTAGAGGAGTTTTTTTAGTATCTTCTGGAATAGTTGGAAGTCTTTCCTCAGGAGTTAAAATAACTTTTTCAATTTGAACCCATGTACTTTTTTTAATCATAACCCCTCCTACTCAATCATATCTCTTACATCACCCATTATTGCTCTTGGAACAGGGAGGTCTAACATAGTTTTAAGACCGCTTTTTGCATTTATAACATGAGGAATCATATTAACACAAATCGCTATTGTTCCAATACCACCATCAATTTCTGGTGTGATTGAAAGGTTAACTTCTGGTGTACCTTTAATAGTTATATAATCTCCAGTATTAACTCCAGCCAATTCTGGTTCTATTTGTTGGGGATGATTCATGATAATATTAATATTTTTATTTGTTTTAGCTTTTGCGCTCATGCCTACACCTGCAACATTACCTTTAGCTGCAAATCCATAAGGACTTTTTCTATCTATATCTGTAATTATTGGCTCCATTCCTTGTTCAAAGCTTTGGATTTCTTGACCGATTCCCTTCGCTATCATATGGACTGATTCTAAGAAACCAACATGGCCAGCCATTTTGCCTTGGTTCATCTTTTCATTAAATTCATGTAAACTTAAACCAACACCTTGTTCTTCCATTACGGTTTTTCCAAAAGGAGATAAACTGTTAATTCTAGAAACTTCAATGTGATTTAATTCTTCCATAACCCCTGTCATAGCAACAACTAATAAATCCATCATCATTCCAGGATTAATACCTGTTCCTAAAACTGTTACATTATTAGCTTTTGCTACCTCATCCATTTTCTTTGCAAGTAGAGATTCACCAGCAGCAGGATAAGCCATTTCTTCTGCAGTTGAGATAACATTAACTTGTTTTTCTAATAGTTGAATAATTTTTGGAAAAGCTTTGCTTGTATAAGAGTCTGTTGCAAGAAGTACAATATCGCAACTCTTTGTTTGTACAACTTCATCAATATTTGATTTTATTATTACATCATGATTATATGGGTTTTCCATATTTAAAATAGTAAACATACTTTTGTTAAGATAGTTTGGATTTAAATCACATACACCAACAATTTCAAATCCTTGCTTTTTTAAAATCATCTTTGCCATACCTGAACCCATGGCTCCAAATCCCCAAATTGCTACTTTCAGATTTTCTCTTTTCAACTTTCTCCTCCTAAAAAATTTATATTAATATATGGTAGTTCCAATATTTTCATCAAATATCTTACTAACATCACTAAGTGAAGCAATAATTGCTTTTCTATTTTTCTTTGCTGCTACAAAGCTTGCAGCTGCTTGAACTTTTTCAAGCATACTACCTTTTCCAAACTCACCATTTTTGGTGTATTCATCTATCTCTTTAATACTTAATCTATCTAAATTGATTTGATTAGGTTTTCCAAAATTAATTGCAACCTTAACTACTGCAGTTAAAATTATAAATATATCAGCGTCTATTAAATCTGCTAACTTAGCAGAAGCTAGATCCTTATCAATAACTGCAGCAACACCAGTATAGATATTATCTTCTTTGATAACTGGGATTCCACCACCTCCAACTGTAATAACTACATGATTATTATTTATTAGAGTTGAGATAGTATCTAATTCTAAAATTCCAATAGGTTTTGGACTTGGAACAACTCGCCTATAACCTCTATTAGAATCTTCCTTCATCACATAGCCTTTTTGTTTTTCAATTAGTTCACTTTCTTCTTTTGAATAAAATGAACCTATTGGTTTGGTTGGATTTAAAAATGCTTCATCAAATTTATCTACTTCAACTTGAGTAATAATTGTTGCAACCTTCTTATTAATGTTTAATTTGGCTAATTCATTTTGAAGAGAATTTTGGAGGTGATAGCCAATATAACCTTGGCTCATTGCTCCGCATTCAGGAAATGGCATAAGTGGTACATTTGTAATTTTGCTTGCTTCTTCAAATGCTAAGTTGATTAATCCAACTTGGGGACCATTTCCATGTGTTATTATTACTTCATGATTTGCCTCGATTAATTTACATATATCTTTTGCTGTTTGTTTTGTAAGGTTGATTTGTTCACTAGGTTTTATTCCAAGTGCATTGCCTCCAAGTGCGATTACAATCTTGCTCATTGTTCACCTAGTGTTGCAACCATAACAGCTTTAATTGTGTGAAGTCTATTTTCTGCTTCATCAAAAACAACTGATGAAGTTGACTCAAAAACATCCTCTGTGACTTCAAGCGCATCAAGGCCAAATTTCTTATATACATCCATACCAATTGTAGTTTCTAGATTATGAAATGCTGGTAGGCAGTGCATAAATATGGCGTCATCATTAGCTAAGGACATTAGATCTTTATTAACTTGGTATGGTGTTAGTAAATTAATTCTTTCTTCCCAGACAGAATCTGCTTCACCCATTGAAACCCAAACATCTGTACAAACTACATCAACACCAGTTACACCTTCTTTTGGATCTTCAGTTAATAAGATTTTTGCTTTTGTTGTTTTCGCAATTTCTAGACAATTATTAACTAACTCTTGGTTTGGCCACAAACTCTTTGGAGCTACAATTCTAAAATCTAAGCCCATCTTTGCTGCACCAATCATCAAAGAATTACCCATGTTGTATCTTGCATCACCAAGGTAAGCAAATTTTATCCCAGCTAATCTTCCAAATTTTTCTTCAATAGTTAAAAGATCTGCTAATATTTGTGTTGGATGATATTCATTAGTTAGGCCATTATATACAGGTACATTAGAATATTTAGCTAAAGTTTCTACTATTTCTTGGTTATAACCTCTATATTCAATAGCGTCATACATTCTACCAAGAACTCTTGCAGTATCTTTAATACTTTCTTTTTTCCCCATTTGTGATCCACTTGGACCTAAGTAAGTAACATTTGCTCCTTGATCATGAGCAGCTACTTCAAAAGCACAGCGGGTTCTAGTTGAGTCTTTTTCAAACAGTAAAACGATGTTTTTATCTTTTAATCTTTTTACCTCATTATGCATCTTTTTCTCATTCTTTAATTGTTTTGATAAATCAAGTAAAGCACGGATTTCCTCACTAGTATAGTCTAGAAGTGTTAAAAAGCTACGACCTTTAAAATTCATATAATTTTCCTCCCCATTTATATTATTTTTTAATTTTAAGTTCTTCGCGTAAGAATGGCATGCTCATACATCTAGGTCCACCTCTACCTCGTGATAATTCACTTGAAGGCATTGTTAGAACTTTGATGCCATGTTGTTCTAAGACTTTATTTGATATATGATTTCTCTCATAAGCAATAACAACTCCTGGTGCTATTGCAAGTGTATTAGCTCCATCGCTCCACTGTTCTCTATCTGATGAAATAACATCATCATCCCCACAAGGTATTAATGTTATTTTTCTATGTAAATAATCTTCTAAAACTTTATCTAATCTCTTATCTACTAATTTTACAGTTAATTTACCAAGACGTTTTTCATCTTTAGCTATCTCGTAAACTTTTGCTGTGTTTATAAGTTCATGATGAACAATAAACTTATCATAATCAACTTGGGTAAATGCTGTATCTAAATGCATAAAAGACCTACTCTTTGGAATATCAAATGCTAATACTTTCTCAAATGGACTATTAGAATTAAAGAAAAGATTTTTTGCTAGTTTCTCTACTGCGGCTGGATGAGTTCTTTCACTTACACCAACAGCAACTACTTGTTCATTGAGAAGAAGAACATCTCCGCCTTCAATTGATGATAAATAATCACGGTTATAAAGAATTGGACTTGGGTTTTTATAGACTGGGTGATATTTAAATATATATT
Source organism: Bacilli bacterium (assembly GCA_041675865.1). GTDB lineage: Bacteria > Bacillota_I > Bacilli_A > ML615J-28 > CAG-698 > DUVT01. Next base: position 3,925 of record JBAYTA010000117.1, read on the forward strand.
CACCAAAGATTGTTTCTCTTGATCTATTAATAGAGAACATTTTACTAATCATAATACCTGTATCAATTGTAGAGAATGGATCTCTTGTGAAATAAAGATTAGGCATAGGATCACAAACAAAAGGATAATCCTTAATATAATCTGATAATGTTCTTTTTTGAAAATTAGGTATTTCTACCTTTTTTACTCCTGCCATAGTTTTTTGCACCATAGCTTTAGTTGTTTTAAAAGAATATAGATAATCTGTAAGAACTTCAGCTAAGGTTTCACTAGTGACATGTGATTCTTTAATAAATTGTTTTATAAACATATCTTTAACTTCCTTATCGCTATCAAGAGCTTCAGAAACTAAATCAACTAAATATACCACTTCCACATCATTTTCTCTTAAAATCCTTACAAACTTATCATGTTCTTTAACCGCCAGCTCTAGCCAAGGGATATCATCAAATAATAGATGCTCTAACCACCTTGGAGTTAAATTTTCTAGTTCTTCACCAGGTCTATGAACTAAGACCTTTTGAAGTTTTCCGATTTCTGATTTGACTTTTAATAAATCCATTTATTACCTCCTTGGATTCCATCTCTTCTATTTTAACATAAAAACGTTTTCAAGCAAACACTAAAATCCTAAATGTCTCTAATATCATTATCTTTTTTGTAAATAAATATTAAAAAAACGCAAGTTTAATCTTGCGTTTTAGGGATATCTATAAAGCCCCGATTTTTTTTATAAAAATCAAGTACATCTAATTCATTTATTGGCTTGCTGTAATAGTATCCTTGACCAAAATCTGCTTTAATAATTCTAGTTTTGGAATCCATTTGTAGGTTTTCTATTCCTTCAAATGTTGTTTTAAAACCTAATTTATGTGCAAAGGAAACTATTCCATCCATTATCTGAATAGTGTTAGATGTCTCTTCCATTTGTTTTGTGAAAAAGCGATCTATTTTGATTTTTGATGCAGGAAAATCATAAAGGTTAGATAGTGTAGAATAACCCGTTCCAAAATCATCTATCGCAATTGAAAAGCCATTTGCTCTTAGTTCTCTTAACTTGTCA
>JBAYTA010000118.1:0-4976 GCA_041675865.1 Bacilli bacterium
AAGTATAAGTAATATTGGACCAGGATTAAGCATGGTAGGTCCACTAGGTAATTATTCAATTTTTTCTAATTTTTCTAAAATAATCTTATCAATAGTTATGCTAACAGGTAGGTTAGAGTTATTTCCAATATTAATATTGTTTTCACCAAGTCTTTATAAAAATAATTAAAAGGATGATTTTACTCATCCTTTTTCATTTAAACTGATTTGTTTTCTCATCATAAACAAAGTTTGCTTTATTTAATTTCACACATAATACTTCTTTGTTTAAACCTAAATCATCACAAAGTTGATCAAGCGAAGAATAGTTATTTCTGAGTTTTGTATTAATTATACCTACTAAAATAAATGCATCCATTTTTAAATAATCCATAATTAACTCCTCTTCCTTATAATATCACAAAAATTGCTTCTAGTCTATTGCTAATTCACTTTCTTCTTGTTGATATTGAAGTTGATACAATTTATAATATTGACCACGCTTCTTAAGCAATTCTTGATGATTACCCTCTTCTACAATCTCACCTTTTGATAATACGATAATCTTATCAGCGTGTTGGATTGTGGAAAGGCGGTGAGCAACTATTAACATTGTTCCAATACTCATCATCTTTTCTAAGGAATCTTGAATTAATACTTCTGTTTCTGTGTCTATATTTGCAGTAGCTTCATCTAAGATCATTATTTTTGGTTTATGAACAAGTGTTCTTGCGAAACTTAATAATTGTCTTTGACCACTAGAAAAATTATTACCTCTTTCTCTAACTTCTTCATGATATTTATTAGGAAGTTCTTCAATAAAACTATCGGCATTAACATATTTGCAAGCTTCAATTACATCATTTTCTGTAATGCCTTCTTCTTTCATTTGGATATTAGAAAGAATTGTTCCACTAAATAAAAATACATCTTGCAACATTTGCCCAATATTCTTTCTTAATGATGCAATCTTTATTTTCTTAATATCAATTCCATCAATTAATATCTGACCTTTTTGAATATCATAGTTTCTAACAATTAAAGAAAGAATAGTTGTTTTACCACTTCCAGTAGCACCAACAAATGCAACCGTATCATTTGCATTTATCTTAAATGAAACATCTTTTAAAATCCATTCATCTTCAATATATTTAAACCAAACATTCTTAAATTCAATATTACCTTCTAGATTATCAATTTCAATCGCGTCTTCTTCATCAACAACCTCAGGTACAGTATCTAAAATACTAAAGATCTTTTCTGCGGAAGCAAATGATGATTGTAAGACATTAAATTGTTCTGCCAATTGTTGAATCGGGTTAAACAACTTATCGATTAATTGAATAAATGCAATTAATATTTCTAAGGTAATTACACTCTTAATAAAGTCCATATTTCCAAAGAAAGACTCACCACTAAACCATAAAACCAAAGTTAAAGCAGAGATATAAATAACATAAATCGATGGTCTAAATACACCAAAAATAAATATTTCCTTTAAACCTGCCTTTTTTAATTCTGTGTTTTTATTATAAAACTCATTCTTTTTCTTTGCTTCTTGATTAAAGATTTGTGTTACTTTCATACCAGATAAATTTTCAGATAAAAATGTATTTACATTTGTTAACTTTGTTCTTACCTGACGGTATGCTTTTCTAGAATTCTTTCTAAAGAATATAGATATTACAATTAAAATTGGGCTTAAGGCAAGGATATATAAAGTTAAACTCACATGAAGTGCAAACATAGCACCTAGCGCACCAGCGATTGAAAATACACTCTTTAATAGATTAATAATAACACTTGTATAAAGTTCATTTAATGTATTAGTATCATTAGTTACTCTTGTAACTAATTTCCCAACAGGAATTGTATTAAACTGATTTGCGGAGAATTTTTCAATATGAGAAAAAATATCTTCTCTAACTTTATAAATTATTCTTTGCCCTGTTTTTTGGAGAATCATTGATTGAAAATATAAAATAATATTTGAAATAATCAAACAAACCGCATAAGCAACTACAATCCATACAATTTTATTAAAATCAATATTATCTGAATCAAGAACTCCAGCAGCTCTGCCCAATAATAAAGGTAAAAGAAGATCAAGGCCAACAGCAATTAACATCAGAAATATTGATAATAAAAATTTTAACTCTTGCCCTTTTGCATATTTAAATAAACGCTTTAGGAGTTTAGTATCGGTAATTTTAACTTTTGAATCCATTATTTCATCCATTAATACTACCTCCAACTTCATCTTCTAATTTTTGTAAATCCACCATTTTCTTGAACACTTCATTTGTTTCAATAAGTTCATCATATGATCCAAAACCTATTAACTTACCTTTTTCAATTAAAATAATTTTATCCATATTCTTAACTGTAGAAACACGATGAGCAATTAAGATAGTCGTTTTACCTTTTCTTATTTTCTTTAAATTTCTAATTATTTTCTCTTCAGTTTTTGTATCAACAGCACTAACAGAATCATCTAAGATCAATATCGGAGCATCCTTCATTAGGGCTCTTGCAATCGAGATTCTTTGCTTTTGCCCCCCACTTACAGTAACTCCTCTTTCGCCAAGGATAGTATCATAGCCTTCATGAAACTCTTTGATATTATCATGTACATCTGCAAGTTCTGCCATTTTTACAACTTCATCAAGATTAAATTCTTTTTTAGAAAAATTAATATTATTGCTAATTGTATCACTAAACAAGAAATTATCTTGAGGTACATAAGAAACATTATCTCTAATATCTCTTACCTTATAATCCATTATATCAATACCATCAATAAATAATTTTCCTTGTTCTAAATTATATATTCTAAGCATTAAATCGACTAAAGTAGTTTTACCACTTCCGGTTCTGCCAATCACACCAACACTTTCACCAGCTTTGATTTTAAAGGATATATTTTCTAAAACTAATTTTTCAGTATCAGGATATTTAAAATCTAAATCTCTATATTCAATTTCACCTTTTAGGTTATTTACTAGTCTATATTCGCCATCGGTAATATCAACTTTTTCATTAAATAAATCATTAATTCTTTTTAATGATGCACTTGCTTGGCTTCTTAGGTTTATTAACTGAGCAATTGCCATCATCGGCCAAACTAAAGTCCCAAAGAAAGAGATGTATTTTGTTAGATCACCAATTGTGAAAACATGGGCACCCGCAACACCTAATTGATGTTGATAAACTAACCATCCACCATAACCAACAATAATAATTAAGACTGAACTAATTAATCCCCCAATTAATATTTGAAGCATTACAGCTGCTTTCGCAAACTCCACATTCTTATCATGGTTGTTCTTATTAATTTTATTAAAAGCTAATAATTCCTTAGCTTCCTTCACAAATGCTCTTACTACACTTATTCCAGAAAAACTTTCCTGAGTAAAATCAGTTAACTCTGCAAATGCTTTTTGACGCTCACCAAACTTCTTGCTCATATATTTACCAATTACTCTACCCATTAAAGCAATCATTAATAGGGGAGCTACCGATATAACAGTTAGTAGTTTATTCATTTCCCACATTTTTAAAAATGCTAAAACACCTAAGAATAAAGCATCAACTAACATTACTGTACCCATTCCTACAGCCATTCTTATAGTATTTAAATCATTTGTATACAGAGCCATTATTTGACCTGTTTTATTTTCAGAGTAATATCTTTGCGATAACTTAAGTGAATGATTAAACATCTCATCTCTTAAATCAGCTTCAATTCTAACACCATTACCAAATATAGTAATTCTCCATAAAAATCTACCGATAAACATTATAGTAACTATAAGTAAAATATTTCCCATATACCCAATCAAAATATCACGATCGAGTGTTCCATATTTTATACCATCTACTACTGCACCGGTAATTTCAGGAATTTTTAATTGGTATATATCTACAAAAATTAATGCAGCTATTCCAAGCAAAAAGTATATACCATATTTAAAGTAATATTTATTTATTCTTCTTCCAAATATCACGAATACCAATCTCCATTTCTCAATAGATAAAATTATAGCATATTATAAGCTTATAAGCAATAATTTTTAAATTTCAAATCAACACTTATTTTACCACTTTGTTTATCTTAAAACAAAGTAAAAGCACTTAAATTTAAACTTAAACTTAAGTGCTTTTTAATTACATATCAAATCTACTTAATATTTGTGATGGTGTTTTCCTTAAATAAGGCAGTACAGGTAGGATACCTATCAATATATTAAAGATTAAAATCATTAAGAATGTGAAAAGGGGTACATACCACGGATAATAGAATAAACTAGAAATCGAGTTGATTTGGATCGTTATAATACTAAATAAAGTAACACCTATAAAAGATGATAGTAAAGTTATTAAAATCACTTCAAATACAAATATGCCTATAACATTCCATCTTGATACCCCAAGCGCTCTTAAAACACCGATTGAGTATGACCTAGATATTACACTACTTCGCATAATGAAATATAAAAACACAAGTGTAAATAAGCCAACTATCATCGAGTAAAACAATGCAGTTGTATCCTTGTCTAATATCATATTAGTTTGATAATCAATATCATAAACATGATATGCATCATAGAAATTAGCCTTAAGTGAAGTTAAATCATTTTCTATATCATCGCTTATATAATATACAGGCCTATTACCTAGTAAATTTATTTCATAGACCCTATCAAGCTGATTCTTTTTAATATAAATAGATTCATCACTTAAACTTCTATAATCATAAATTCCAATTATATCAAAAACAAAGCCATTAATCTCTAGTGTTTTTTGACGACCATTTCTACTATATAAAGCCGAGCTAACTAATATCTCATCAGTTTTAATTTCTAAATCCTTTAGTTCTTCTGGCTTTTCTCTTTCTTCATCAAATAACTCAAAATTAGTAATATCATTATCTTCATATAGGAAGAAATATCTACCCAACCAAAAATTAGATAAAGATATAGTTTTATTAATTGCAA
>JBAYTA010000119.1:0-4786 GCA_041675865.1 Bacilli bacterium
GGATTATTATCTATATAATCTTGAATTTTTTTAGTTACAGATTGAGGTATATCTAAAACAACATCATCACCAAGCGCATTAATTTTTAAATCTATAATAATTTTTGCGACCATTTCATCTTGAGTCATTTTAATATCCATGCTAAGACTAGTTAGATCATTTGTTTTTTTATCAACCGATAGCACTAACTTTACACCGAATGACATACCAACTAATTCTTGATCTAGGATTTCTTCCACAAGACCTTTCACGTCAGCATCATTCATTACTACTGTATATACTATATTTGTATCAATAGTTTCTTTTTCTATTTCGTAATCAATTTCATCAAAGTTAAAATCGAAATTAGAAGGTACTGGATTTTCCTCAGAAAATCCTTCTGTTTCCATTACTTCTACATATCCTCCAGTCATTACACAAACGTAGTTATCAACATAATACATTTTAACCGAAGAATCTCCTTCTCCCATTTGCATATATGTATAAGTTTTTGAATCGATTTCTTTAATAATAACTTTACTATCAACAGTCATACCTATGCCAGTTGCATTAACTTGGATTTTCATATCCATATCAACAGAGTTGTTTTCTTCAAGTTTCATTAACGCTCTTTCTACTCTATCGATATCTTTTATGAAAGGATTACATCCAACTAAAGCTAAAGATAAGAAGAACATAACTATGAAAACGAATATTTTTTTAAGTTTCATATTTTCCTCCCTTGAAATTTTATTAACTTTTCTCTACCTAATTATATCACTTTGGTTTGCAAATGAGAAGTAAATTTTAGAAATAATACCAGTTATTTCTAAATACATATTTTCCTCAAAATTATTTAATAGATATTAAAATGGTGGGTTTAAGAATAAATAAAAAATAGGTTTAAAACGATAATAAAGTAGAATAAATTTACCAGCAATTTTTTAAACATTTAATCAGAAATAGTAATAAGAACATTATATGTTTTATAATAAAAAAATCCCTAAATAATTTCAGGGATTAATTTAAAGCTCATCAACAAGCAAACTAATAATTGCTTCTTGGATATTATTTAGTCCAGTTGATGCTGGTTTGTAATTACCGCCATTAGCAATAAAACATACTCCTGTTCTTTTTTCTTTTGAAAAATACAATACTGAACATATACCATAAGCTCCACCTGTAAAACCTTTAAGCATAGCTTGTTTTTCTTTATAAACGCGGCTTGCGAAAAAGTTAATATTTAGTAATTTATCGACAGTGTCTTCTCTTAGGATACTCTTATTTTTATACATTCCATCATTCATTAGTACAACCATAATCTTACTAAGATTCTTCATACTAACAAATAACCCACCAGCTGGTCCCCTAAAATTATTCCCAAATGAAAAATCAGGATAAGAACCAACTATAAAGTCAATTGCAGTTTTATTTGTTTCAAAATTAGTAAATGTATCTGATATTTTATCTTTATTCATAATATTATTTGCTTTAAAACTTGCATCCATATTTAATGGCTTAAAGAAATACTTATCTACAAATTCTGTAAACAAAAGACCACTAGCCTTTTCAATAATACAAGCAATTATTCCTGGGCCAAAGTTTGAATAAACATATTTTTCACCAGGTAAAGAATCAGAAAATGTTTTATTAGTATAATATTTACTATTTTCATTTGTAAGCAAATCATCTAAACTAACAAAATAATGTCCTCCATTAACTGCATTATAGCCTAAATTATCCTCACTACTTCCATCAGTTATACTAGATGTATGTAACAATAACATTCTAGTTGTAATAGGATTATTTGTATATTTAGGATTTCTTATTTTAAAACCTAGTATCTCACTTATATCTTGATCAATATCTAAAAGTCCTTCTTCCACAAGCTTAAATGCTGCCATCCCAATTATAAGTTTTGATATTGAAGCAATCCTATATATTGTATCTGTTTCAACTTTTTTATTTTCTTTAAGTGAACTAAAACCATAATTGTATATAAACTCTTCATCTTCTTTAATCAATACTACACTTCCACCAACTATTTGCTCAGCAAATATACTATATAATTTTTCTTTCAGCTCCATAATTCACCTCTAGGTTATATACCTTTCTTCTTAAAACAATTATAACATTTATCAAGACGGATTAGAATATTTATTTATTGTATATTTTTAAAAATATTTATTGACAATTAAAAATAAATAGATATAATATTTTACTTGGAGAAATTTTTTTTAGGAGAATAATATATGCCATATACAAACAGTTTCAAAGTACCAAATTATTATAAAAACTTTATATGTAAAGGACATGATTGTCGACATACATGTTGTAAGGGTTGGGATGTAAGTATCTCAATGAAAGAATATTTTAAGACACATTCATTAAACTGTTCAAAGAAACTCAGAAAAATCTTAGATAAAACATTTTATATACCAAGTAATTCTAATCCAGATAGATATGCAATAATCTCAAAAAATGAAAACAATGATTGCCCACTACATATGGATAATGGTTACTGTATGCTACATTATGAATGTGGTGAACAAGCACTACCATCTGTTTGCCATTACTTTCCCTAGGGGGCCAAGAAAAGATTATAACCTTGAATGCTCTTGTTCAAACAGTTGCGAGAAAGTAATTGAACTATTATTGCAAGATAATGAAGCAATAAGCTTTGAAGAAAAACTCTTAACTTTTGATATTAATAACTTAGTATTAAATATTCCTGAAAACAAGAAAGATATGTATAAGAAAACTAGTAATTTATGTTATTTACTTATCAATAATAGAAACCTTTTTCTACCAATAAGAATCGTTCTCTTAGGAAGAATATTAGAAGGTATCCAAATATCAATAGATAATAATCTTCCTATAAATTATGATTCAATCAAAATAGATTTTCAAATCAATGATTACAATATAAAAAAGGATATTAATTATTCGTACACTATTCAAAAGAAACTGTTGTTACATTTCTCAAAGAAAAGTCCAAGTATTAAACCATATACCGAACAAGTATTGAAATACTTAGAATCATCAGATGAAATTGAACAATATTTAAAAGCAAAACAACATTTCTATGAAGTCTTCAAAGACCCAGAAATTATGTTTGAAAAGATTTTAGTTAACCATATGTTTTTTAATCAATTTCCATTTTCACAAAAATACTCAAATTTAATGGATGAATTTAAGTCATTGTGTGGAGTTTTTATGTTCATTAAATTTATATCAATTTGCTACATGGCAGATAAGACTAATTTAGAAGATTTTGTTGATGTAATAAGTGCTTCATTTAGATTAATTAGTCATTCAAACTTTGATCAGAATGTATCTCTACTGTTAAAAAGCGAGAATGTAGAAACTTTCGACCAACTATCAACCTTAATACAAGCATAAATAAAACTCTTAAAGATAAAACACTTTAAGAGTTTTTTATTTATTTTAGTTCATCATAATCAATAAATTTTAAATTTAGTTTTTTTAATTGGCTAATCATTTTTTCAGCATAATCTTTACCATGCTTTTCCATTTCTAAAGTTATTATTGCAATAGGAGTAAAGTTTTTGATTTCCATTGTATATTTTTCGCTATTTTCTATTTCATTATTTAAAATATCAGATAATTTTAAAGTCCCTTTTTTATAACTATCAAAAAATTTATTACTAATTGTAACTCTTATCCAATCTTTACTAGTAAAGCCAACTGAAACAATATTCTCAGAAGATTTTAACGTTTCAACAATACTATTTAATTTATCATCAGATATTGTTTCATTGAATTTAATATCTATCATTATATTCCAAGTCCACACATTAACAGATTTAAGGTTATCTAAACCTTTAAAATCATCTTTATTCAAACCATTAACATAGATATCTCGCATATATTTATCTTTGGGATACACAGTAATAGATTTTTGTAATGGTGCTACTGTTCTAACTACTACATTAAATGTAGTTATATCCTCTACATCAGCTTTATTTATAGTGACAATATAAAGCCATGAACTTAAAGCAGTTGCCATCCCTTCAAACCTATTTATATTTAAAAATAATATTCCATCTTTAATACTTACACTATGAACGTAGTTTTTTGAAATATTTGGTTCGTATTTGTAATAGAACAATAGAATATTATCCTTAAAATAATCTTCATTATAAGTATTTAATATGCTCTTCCAACTTTCTTCATCAGCATAATTATATGAATAGAATGGAGTTTTTTTATTTTTTTCTACCCTTTTCTCTAGTTCTTCAAATGATGTTGCATAAAAGAAGATCATCCCAGGAACTTCATTATTCGCTTTCACATCCCAAATATCAAATTCTTCTAAGGAATCATCTTCAGTTTTCCAAGTTTCACCTGCATCTAGAGAAAATGTAATTTTTTCACCAGCACTTGATCTATCATAGATTTCAAAATTGAAATTCATTTCATTACAAGCTGATAAAACTAACATGACTAGTAGCACTAAATAAACACCGAATATTTTCTTTTGCATATCTATTACCTCCTTTACTATAATACGAATGAGAATAGATTATTATTGGTAAAATTTTCAAATTTTTTAAATCATAAAAAAAAGATAATTCTTCAAACTTTAATTTCAATCAAATTTATTGGTTTAATTTCATAGATCACTTATATTATTTCCGTTATAAATTTGCCTTCAGCATCAACAGTTATGCTAAAATATATAGGAACCGAGTTTTCGCTAACTTTAATTTCATCGTTTTGCAAAAATAACCCACCAAGATATCTTACTCTTACAATATTTAACCCTTGTGTTAGGCTTAAATCA
>JBAYTA010000120.1:0-4770 GCA_041675865.1 Bacilli bacterium
AAAACAAAAAACTATCAACATAAGGATAATGTTATCTAAATGTTGTTTTTTTTATTTTATTTAAAATATTTGTTTAAAACAAAAATAAGAGTGCCTACAAAACCTGTTTGTCAACACTCTGACCATCCACATAAAAGTGGATGGTTTTCTTAATTATTATAAAATTTTGTGACGCCTATTATATTATGGATTCCGTATTCCGATAGCTTTTGTACCTTACAACCAGCTACTGCTGCATTTGTATTATGTAGGACATATGAAACTCCATTAATATCTTCGCCTATATACATTAGTACATGTCCTGAAGCAAAGAGTAATGTTCCAGGTTGATAGTTTTCTTTTATTTGATTTATTGTATATTTACCACTGCTAGAGTAATCTGGAATCTTGCTTTGGTTAGATGTATTTCTAGGCATTTTAAAGCCAAATGTTGCATAAATAGCATTTTGGGTTGAAGAACAGTCGCGTCCTTCTATATATTTATCTCCCCAGCTATACTCTATTCCTAGCATTTTGAATCCTTGGTTAAAAACATTCACAAGTGTGTATTCTAAATATCCATCTGATATATCTAAATCTGCTGCTAAACTAATTTCTTTTAATTCTAAATTTCCACTATCATCTCTAGTAGGAAAACTGATTAAATAATAATCTTCTGATTTATTAGTGTAAGGAATTCTTTGACCCATCCTTACCCAAACAGAATTAATATAAAGTACATCAGCTGTAACAACTATAAAATTATCTGAATTTAAGAACTCATCCATTTGTTCATATGAACAAATTGCAATATTTTTTGATTCAACCCAGCCATTGTAATTTTGTGCTTGTACAAAATACCAATTATTATCTAAACTTGTATGATATACTAATACACCTTCTCCAACATTTAGTGCAGTTTCTTGGAATCTATCTAAAATGTTTGTTTGGGAGTAAAAATTAGTTGGATAACTTCTTAGGGATGAAAAATTAGTGACTATACCATATTTAACATCTACAATTGCTGGAATATTGCCTAAATTTCTATTAGCAAGAATATTGTTTTTCTCTTGATTTGTTGCAATTAATTTAGTTGTATTATTATAAACGGAATATTTATTTATAATTGAATAATTGTTTATTAAAGATTCTAAACTATTTTTAGAAATAGTTTTAGGTTGCTTTAAGATATCAAGAACTTTTGTATTAGTATAATTTGATAGAACTTTATTATTATATTCTTCTATTTGTTGCTTATTTAAAATAATAGAATAAGGATCAAATTTAGAATCTAAATTTTCAACCCAATACTCATAATCATTAATGGTATACACAGGTTTTGCATTATTGACTACAACACCTAAATTAGCAGTAATTTCTGAATTAGATAATAAACTTGCAGTTACTAAAACTTCACCAGCTTTTAGAGGGATAATTTTGTTATCTTGAATTTCAATAATTCCACTTTCACTAAATGAGAAATTTATTTCATCTTCTAATGTTAGACCTGATGTAATAATTGGAAGAATTGCAGTTTCGTTATCATTAAGTATAATTGACTCTACAGAGAATTCTAAAGTTTTCTTTGCTTCTACAGTTACAGTTATATCTGCAAAGATATCTAAATCATTAGAATAATATATTCTTACACTTGAACTTCCAATATTTTTGGCAGTAATTTCTAAGTCAGTTGAAATATCAATAATGTTTGGATCTTCTATTGCAAATTCTAAATCATCAACAACTAAATTGGTAAGCATTAAGCTTATTTTTGTTTTATCGTTAGGATGCATTGTAATTGCAGTATTTTTAATACTTATTTCCCTTTTAAGATCCTCCACAATTATTGTAATGGTATCACAAATATTTTTATCATTTATATAGAATGCAGTAATTTTAAGTGTTCCTGGGCTTAGGAAATAAAACTTTCCATCTTTGAATTCAGCCATATTAGGTACTGAAAATGAATAACCAAGATCAGCGTTTGTTAAATTTTCTAACACTAGGGGTATTTCTACATATTCATTAACTTTAACGGATAGAGAATCATCTTCAAATTTTATAGTTTTATTTTGACCACACGCAATAAAATAAATTGATAAAAAGAATAGTAAAATTGTAAATTGTATTTTCTTCATACTCACCTCTTGTTTTATTAGTTATATCATTATAATAGTTTTACATAAAGCAAAAAATAAATTGGAATAAAATATTATTAAACAATTATTAAGTTTATGTTATAATGTAGATATAAAAATAGGTGATAATATGATTTTAGAAACAACAAAATCAAAAAAAGTATTAAAGTTTATTATTGATAACCAACCAATGTATAATAATGAAAAATATTATTATTTTTGGATTATTGATATTGAAGAAGAAACAGATATTACAAAAGCAATAAGTTTTTTTGAAGAGATATTTATAGATGCTATCTTTATTAAATATGAAGGTATTTATTTAATGTTCTATTTTCAAGATGTTGAATTTGAGATGGAAAATATTATTGCTTCATTGATAGATGACTTATCATTTAAAATAAACATTTATGCTAGTTCTAAGGTTGATGCGAAAGATAATGAGAGTTTTCACACAATTTATAAATTATATAATCAATATTTAAATCACAAATCAAAATTCTATTCAACAAATCTAGATTTAGTAAGCGAAATTGTTAGAATAAATATTTCTGATATTAAAAAAATTAAACCAATAATTTTGAATAAAATATTAGAAGACCCACAAATGGAAGTATTAATTCAAGCAATGTTTAATAATAATTTAAATGTTACAAAGACTGCAAGTTCTGTTTATATGCACCGAAATACTGTAATTAAAAAGTTAGAATATATTAAAAAAGAAACTGGGCTAAATATCCAAAGGTTTATAGATGCAAATATAATGTATTGGTTATTAAAAATAAAGTAAACAATGTGCAACTTGCACATTGTTTTTATTTATTTTACTATGTATAATTAACTTATAATAAAAATAAAAGGAGATTATTATGGCAACAGTAACAATGAAAAACTTAAACAAAGTTTATGATGGCAATGTTCATGCTGTTATTGACTTTAACTTGAGTGTAAAAGATAAAGAGTTTATCGTTCTTGTAGGTCCTTCAGGATGTGGTAAAACAACTACACTAAGAATGGTAGCTGGGTTAGAAGATATTACTTCTGGTGAATTAAGAATTGATGATGAAGTAGTAAATGATGTAGCTCCAAAAGATCGTAATATTGCGATGGTTTTCCAAAGCTACGCTTTATATCCGCATATGACTGTTTATGATAACATGGCATTTGGATTAAAATTAAGAAAATTCTCACGTGATGAAATTGATCGTCGTGTTCAAAATGCTGCAGAAATATTAGGTTTAAAACCTTATTTAGATCGTCGTCCAAAAGCTTTATCTGGTGGACAACGTCAACGTGTTGCTTTAGGTCGTGCTATCGTTCGTGATGCGAAGGTATTCTTAATGGATGAACCTTTATCAAACCTAGATGCGAAATTACGTGTACAAATGCGTGCTGAAATTATTAAATTAACTGAAAAATTAGGAATCACAACTATTTATGTAACACATGACCAAATTGAAGCGATGACAATGGCAACTAGAATTGTTGTTATGAAAGATGGTTATGTACAACAAGTTGGAGCTCCAAAAGATATTTATGATTTCCCTAACAATGTATTCGTTGGTGGATTTATTGGAACACCTCCAATGAACTTCTTAGAAGGACGTGTAACTGAAAAAGGATTCTTCGAAATAGGAGATCACAAATTAGGATTATCTAGATTAAGAGTTCCTGAATATCATATGGAATACTTAAAAGAACAAAAATATATAGATAAACCAATTATTATGGGTATTAGACCAGAAAACATTCATGATGATGCTGAAAAGATTGAACAATTAACTGAGTCTAAAGTTAAAGTTAAAGTAGATGTAGCTGAGCTATTAGGTGCTGAAACATTAATTAATGCTGTATTACATGCACAAAACTTAGTTGCTAGAGTTGATGCTAGAGTTGACATCCATATGGGTGATGAATTAGAATTAGGATTCGATATGGAAAAAGCTCATTTCTTCGATATTGAAACCGAACAAAGAATTAAAAAATACTAATAACAGTAACCACCGTCTGGTGGTTTTTTTAACTTATTCAAACCTAAACTATAAAATGCTGAACCATAAAATGATTCAAGCAATAATTAGAGAAATTTACTTAAATATATGATTTATTTTATTTTTTAAATCCAGTTAAAGTGAATAACTAATAAAGTTCTTTACTGTTAAACTGTAGTTTAGTATAATTAAATCGGATGGGAAATTATGGGGATAATTTGCTTGTATGTTATTAATATTATTTTTAATTATTCCCATAATTTGTTTATTCAAATTGTGGTTTTTTTTAATGGAGGTATGTTATGTAGGGATATTTTTAAGTAAAGTTATTACGTATTATTAGAAATCGCCAATATGGTTGTAGAATGAAAAATTTATATTGGAAAGGGAAAATTTTTTATGTTAGAAGGAGATAATAAATGAAAACTATTTTTAGTTATTTACGCTATTACTATAATTATTTAATGGACCTGCTTTTCAAGAGATTATGGAAATCTATTCCAATGATCGTTCAGGTGATAAAATTTATGGTACAAATTGAAACTATAGATTAATAACTAAGGGTAATGTAGAAAAGATCTATAACACCGATAATAAATTATATAAAATTTATCCTGACATTGATGATAAAACAAAATATGTAAGTATTACATTTGATTATA
>JBAYTA010000121.1:0-4684 GCA_041675865.1 Bacilli bacterium
AACAAACTTCATATCAGTTCTAAATAAACCTAGGGTAAGTTTATTTGAATAACTTAATAAATTCGCTTTTACTTTTTTACTTAATGTGTTATAATTAATCATAGAAAGACCTCGATATAATATATTTATAGAAACAAGTGGTATTGCAATCTATATATATTATACCATATTTTGGTCTTTTTTTCTATTGGTATAGACTAACAAAAATCAGCACAAAAGTGTTGATTTTTGAAGTTTAAAATCAAAATGGGGAAACTTAAAGACAATACACATTGACAACTATCGATATGTTTGATATTATAATCGCATATTGATAACATTGAATATCTTTATGCATATAATGTAAGGAGGTGAATTTATGGCTAATACATATTTAGAGTTTGTACCAATTATTAAAGCAATTTCTGATGAAACTAGACTGAAAATTATTGATATTTTATCTTGTGGTGAAATGTGTGCATGTGATATTCTTGAATTTCTACACATTACACAGTCAACATTAAGTTATCATATGAAAATATTAACTGAAAGTGGATTAATTAATGGAGTTAAAGATGGCTCATGGATGAGATATTCGATTAATAAGGAAAAGTCAGAAGCGTTATTATCTTTTTTAGGTAAGGTAACGGAAAGCAAGTTAGAGTGTATTTGTAAGAGTATAAATCTTAATATAAGAGATCATTGTTAATATAAGGAGGAGAAATAATGGTTAATTTAGAAATTTTTGATCCAGCTTTATGCTGTTCGACAGGGGTTTGTGGACCTAGTATTGACCCTGAATTATTACGTATTTCAACTGCCATCAATGTTTTAAATAAAAAGGGAGTTTTCGTGAAACGATATAATTTATCGCAAGAGCCTAAAGAATACGTGAATAATAAAGTAGTAAATAATTTGTTAAGAAGTGCAGGTGTTAATGCATTACCAATAACGGTTCTTAATGGTGAAATTGTAAAATCAGGTAGCTATCCATCCAACAAAGAACTTTCTGAATGGCTTGGTATTAGTAGTATTGAACTATCAGCTAGAAAAATTAAAAAACCAGATAGTTGTTGTAATGGAAATACTGGGTGTTGTTAATTATGAAAGAATATAAAAAGTTTAACT
This sequence comes from Bacilli bacterium, assembly GCA_041675865.1. Classification (GTDB taxonomy): domain Bacteria; phylum Bacillota_I; class Bacilli_A; order ML615J-28; family CAG-698; genus DUVT01. The sequence goes on from JBAYTA010000121.1 coordinate 1,108, forward strand.
TAATAGATATCAATCTTACAAAATATTTGTTTTTTACTGGTAAAGATGGAGTTGGTAAAACTTCAGTATCTTGTGCTATCGCAGTTTCATTAGCTGATAACGGGAAAAGAGTATTATTAGTAAGTACGGATCCAGCATCTAATTTACAAGATGTATTTGAAACCTCACTTAATAACAAGGTAACTGAAATTGAACAGAGTCCTAATTTAAATGTGATTAATGTTGACCCTATGAAAGCTGCAGAGGAATATCGTGAGTCAGTAGTTGGCCCATTTAGGGGTACGTTACCAGAAGATATTATAAAAAATATGGAAGAACAATTATCAGGATCTTGTACTGTTGAAATTGCATCTTTTAATGAATTTGCAAAATTGATTACTGATATTGAAATAAAAAATAAATACGATTATATTATATTTGATACTGCTCCAACAGGACATACTTTAAGGATGCTTGAATTGCCATCAGCATGGACTAATTTCTTAGATGAAAATACAACAGGTGCATCATGCTTAGGGCAGTTATCAGGGCTAACAGACCAAAGAGAACAGTATAAAATAGCTGTAGATACCCTTTCAGATGAAGCACTAACAACAATGGTTCTTGTTACTAGACCACAAGTTTCCCCAATTATAGAAGCAAATCGTTCTAGTTTAGAATTATCAGATTTAGGCATTAAAAATCAGGTTTTAATTATAAATGGATTACTTCAAGAATCAAATGATGAAATTTCTGAAAAGATGGTAAGATTACAAAACGAATCATTATCTCAAATACCAAAAAATTTATTAAAGTATAAATCTTTCTATATTCCATTAAAATCCTATAATGTTACTGGAATAGAAAAAGTAAGAGAGTTCTTAAATTATAATGATGACATAATTAATGTAGAAAATTTAGAAAAAGAGACTTTTAATAATTTACAAGTATTAATTGATGACTTGTATCAGAGTGAAAAGAAAGTTATCTTTACGATGGGAAAAGGCGGAGTAGGTAAAACAACAGTTGCATCTGAAATTGCAAAAGGACTTGTTGCAAAAGGGTTAAAAGTGCATCTTACAACAACTGATCCTGCTAATCATCTTGAGTTTTTTGCTTATGAAATGCCAAACCTAACATTGTCTCATATTGATGAAAAGAAGGAATTAAAAGAATATCAAGAAGAGGTTTTAGAAAAAGCTAGAGAAACTATGAGTGAAGAAGATGTCAAATATATAGAAGAAGATTTGAGAAGTCCATGTACACAAGAAATTGCTGTATTTAGAGCGTTTGCTGAAATTGTGGAAAAAGCTGATAATGAAGTAGTTGTCATAGACACTGCTCCAACAGGTCATACATTATTACTACTTGATTCTACACAAAGTTATAGTAAAGAGATTGATCGTTCAAATGGGGAAATCCCTAAATCAGTATATAAATTACTTCCACGCTTAAGAAACGAAAAAGAAACTGAAGTAGTTATTATTACATTAGCTGAAGCAACTCCCGTATTTGAAGCCATGAGACTATATGAAGATTTGCAAAGAGCAGAAATTCATAGTAAATGGTGGGTAGTAAATCAGAGTTTGCTTGCAACCAATGTTAGTAATAAAATTCTTATGGCAAAAGCTGAATCTGAAAAAGAATGGATAGAAAAAGTAGAAAATATATCAAATGGGAACTTTGTAGTTATTCCATGGCATAATTAAGGAGTGAAATATGGAACAAGTAAATTCTAACAAAGGTATAAGTTTTTTTCAAAAATATCTTACAGTTTGGGTAATTATCTGTATGGCTGTAGGTGTTTTAATCGGAAACCTTATTCCTGTAATACCTGAATTTTTAAACAAATTTGAATATGCGAAAGTTTCAATACCAGTAGCTATATTAATATGGATAATGATTTATCCAATGATGATGAAAGTCGATTTCCAAAGTATTAGAGACGTAAGAAAAAATCCAAAAGGTTTATATGTAACATGGATTACTAATTGGTTGATAAAACCATTTTCAATGTTTGCTATTTCTTATTTTTTCTTCTTTGTTATTTTTAAAACATTTATTACACCTGATTTGGCTACAGAGTATCTAGCTGGTGCAATTTTGTTAGGTGCAGCCCCTTGTACAGCTATGGTATTTGTCTGGAGTCATCTTACAAAAGGAAATCCTGCTTATACCGTAGTTCAAGTTGCCACTAATGATCTTATAATTTTAGTAGCTTTTATTCCAATTGTGAAACTATTACTTGGGGTAAGTAATGTTTCCGTTCCTTGGGATACATTAATATTATCGGTTTTTATATTTGTTGTGGTTCCGCTTTTAGGTGGTTTTCTAACTAGGTTCTTTGTTGTAAAGAAAAAGGGTGTTGAACATTTTGAAAATAAATTTATTAAGAAATTTGATAATGCAACAGTTATAGGCCTTCTTTTAACATTAATCCTATTATTTATGTTTCAAGGCGAAGTAATAGTTAATAATCCTACACATATTTTATTGATTGCTGTACCGTTAATAATTCAAACATTTTTAATATTCTTTCTTGCATATGGTGCAAGCAAGTGGTTAAAATTGCCTCATGATATATCAGCACCCGCTGGGATGATAGGAGCTTCTAACTTCTTTGAATTATCTGTTGCTGTTGCAATTGCTTTATTTGGTCTTAATTCTCCTGCGGTTCTTGCGACTGTAGTTGGTGTACTAACTGAAGTACCGGTTATGTTAATATTGGTGAAAATATCAAATAGAACTAAACATTGGTTTCCTGTAGAAACAACAATTTAGAAAATATAAGAATAAATCTATCAAGGAGTAAATAATATGAAAAAACCAAAAGTCGCTTTTATTTGTGTTCACAATTCTTGTCGTTCACAAATGGCAGAAGCTATATCAAAGATTTTTGCTGGAGATGTTTATGAGGCGTACTCTGCAGGAACCGAAACAAAAGATAAAATAAACCAAGATGCGGTCAAAATAATGAAAGAACTCTACAATGTGGATATGGAGGAAAGCCAATCTTCTAAATTAATTGATACATTACCTACGATAGATATCGTTATTACAATGGGGTGTAATGTTGATTGCCCCTGGTTACCAAGCCGTCATAGGGAGGATTGGGGTTTGGATGACCCTAGCGGACTTTCAAAAGAAGAGTTTATTAAGACTGCAAAGATAATTGAAGAGAAAGTATTAAACCTTAAAGAAAGAATTAATTCTATTTTAAGGCAATAGTAATTGTTAAAATGTTTTTTATAAAATTAACAATTTGATATATAATAAATGAATACAATTGAATTTATTTGAAAGGAGTGGAAATTACGAAAAAATTAATTATTGAATGGAAACATCTTGATATAGATGGAGATACATGCAATCGCTGTTATGATACTGGAGAAAATCTAACTAATGAGATAAAAAGATTAAACAGATCTTTAAAATCAAAAGATATTCAAGTGGAATTTATTGATACTAAATTAGATGCGACTCAAGTACAACTGTCCAATATTATTCTTTTTAATGGTGTTCCAATAGAAGAGATTATAAATATAGGAGTACTTGAAAATTACTGTGATTCATGTACGGATTTGATTGGTAAGGATAC
>JBAYTA010000122.1:0-4662 GCA_041675865.1 Bacilli bacterium
GTTCTTCTGGCTTTTCTCTTTCTTCATCAAATAACTCAAAATTAGTAATATCATTATCTTCATATAGGAAGAAATATCTACCCAACCAAAAATTAGATAAAGATATAGTTTTATTAATTGCAATGAATTTATAACCTTCTTCAGTTATATAAAATACAGGATTATCATTATCTACAATTCCTACAATTGTATAATCACCAAAACGTGTACTATAGACTAAGTCCAAAAATTGTTCATATGTTTTTAAACCAAAACTTTTGGCATCTTTACCCTGAATAATCTTATCAAGTAAACTCTTATCAACAACGACTTCATATAGTGTTTCAGGAAGCCTACCCATTACAGGTTTTGCATTTTCCTTAATTGGAAAAATTGATGCACCATTAAAATACAAATAAGAATTCCTTTGGTAGAAACTATCAACATAGACACGTTCAATATTAATGTAATTATAATTATTTAGAAAATAATCAACACCAAGTTCAGTTTTTAAAAGCTCAATATCAGCAAATGTTTTAAACTCAGGATCGTTTATTTTAACCAAATCTCGATCATAATTCAAGAATGATTCTTCTGGTACATAATTTGAAGAATTGTATGAAGTAATACCATAAGTAATTAAGATAGAAGCCATAAAGAACATAAATATCAAAATCTTTTGGATTACTTTTAAATTCCTAATATTATCATAAGCTAGTTTAAATATATGGTTGAGTTTTAAATTTAAATTTCTTTTTCCCTCATCATCTAATTTAGGTAAATCAAATTCAGTCTTTATTGCATCTTCAACTTTAAATACTGGTGTTTTGGAATCAATAACTTTAATTTCACTCTTACTATCTAAAAATTTAATATTGATAGATTCCGATGCATTGTGAATATAAAATGTATTATTTCTAAAAATTATATCTAACTTTAATTTATTGTTATTATCTTGATCCTTATAGAAATAATTAACATCTACATCCTTAATTAAACTTTGCTCATTATTATAATCTTGTAAGTAAATATTATTATCATCGTATCTATCAAGTGAACTACTACTTTTATTTAAATAATCTAATACTATAGTACCATCTTTTAATTCGATTATTCTATCTCCATAAAACTCTGCAAGTCTTCTTTCATGAGTAACTAAAATAATCAAACTATTTTGCGATATTTTCTTTAAAATATTCATTATTTGGGTTGTATTGCTCTCATCAATATTACCAGTAGGCTCATCTGCAATATATACCTCTGGGCTCTTAATTAACGCTCTAGCAATTGAGACCCTTTGTTGTTGACCACCACTAAGTTCTGTTGGTTTGCGGTTTTTAAACCTCTCCATTCCAACAGCTTTTAATGCATAACTTATTCTTTCTTCCATTTCTAATTTTGAAAGATTAAAAGCCTTAATACAAAGTTCTAAATTTTGGTAAACAGTTAAATCTTGTAATAATAAATAATTTTGAAATATATAACCAAATTTTTTATTACGATAGTAATTCCAAACCCTATCATTATATCTAGTTATTGTTTTTCCATCTATTTCAATTACACCATTATCAACACTATCTAGGCCACCAATAACATTTAATAAAGTTGTTTTTCCACTTCCACTTGGCCCTAGTAAACAAACAAGCCCTGTTTTAGGAAATTCTAAACTAATATTATTTACAACATGAATTTCATTCCTTGAATGCTTATTATAAAACTTATTTAAATTATTTAATTTAATCATTTACATCACCCCATATCCTTTAAGTTTTTAAAAATAGTCTTCTTTCTTAAAGACTTAAGATATAGTCTTGAAATCATTAGAGTTAATACTAAATTGATTAATAAAATAATTATATAATCTTTAAACCTATAGTTTGAAAGCATAGGAATCTTTTTATTAATAAAAATATAACTAGTAAAAAACAATAAATATGCAAAGAGAAATGAGAATAAAAACTCATAAGTTATAGTTTTTCTTATAACCTTGTTATTTGCTCCAAGAACTTTAAAGATCACATAATCCTTTACTTTTGTTCTTAAAACTATCTTATATATTAAATATGCAAATAAATATGCAATAAAAATAACAGTATAAACAATTACTTGAACTAATAAAATCCTTAGGAATGCATTAATTGCTTCATCACTCTCTACTCCAAGTGCATTATCATAAAATGGCGAATATACATAATAGCCATTCTCCATATATTTATCTGTTAAAGCGGAATAATCAAATTTGTTTTTTAGAATAACACTATGTTGATAATTCTTTATAAACTTATTTACAGGAAATAACATATCATATAATTCTTGACTTATAAATATTTTTGTTCTATCTGTTTCTCCTGGAATCCTAATAATATCTAATTTGTTTCCTTCGAGATAAGCATCAAATTCAACATCCTCACCAACTAAATACTCTAAATATAATGAGAATACATCGAACCCTTCTAAAGCATCATGAACTTCAAAGACTTCTTTATTAAATCTTGAAATATACTCAGAGTTTCCGATATCAATTTTTAAGGCTATATTTTCTGAATGAACTTTATCATAAATATAAGATAAACCTTCATCAGTTAAATAAACTCTATCAACCATTTCATTTGATAGTTTCACACCAGTAATGATTAGTGGTAGAGCAACACTTTTTTTACTATCATTAATTTGGAATATTATTTCTTTGTTAAGTAAATCAACTATATTAATATCTGTATCAGGACTAATAAATGTAGATACTACTATTTCATTCTCAGCTTCAGGTAATCTTCCAAATAAACTTTCTCCATAACTATATCCTAGTAATGGATCGTATTTCCCATTAAATGAAGAACCACCAACAATTCTATGAGAATTAAATTGCATATCGATAATCAAGTCTTCTTTAATAATTTTTTCAACTCTTCTATCATTTCCTAAATATTCATAATCAGCTATAGTCATTTCCTTGCCATCAACTCTTCTTACAACTAATCTTTCTGGAAAAGCATTAACATAAGTAAGCTCATTGATTGTTGGATCGACATAATCAAGTAAATACGAATAAATAAAGAATACAAAAAACACTAAAACAAAACTAATTAATATAAAGAAAACAGACTTTTTCGGTTGACCAAAAAGATTAAATAATGATAATGTAACTGATTTTTTTATGTTGTTTTCTTCTTTTACTAATACCTCTTTTGGTTTTACATCTAAAACTTGTTTTAGTTTTTCATCTTCTACAACTTCCCCATTATAGATTCTAACCTTTCTAGTCACAAATGGAGCTATTTGTAAATAATTATGAGTTACAACTAATACTAATCTATCTTTTGAAAGATCGCTTAATAATTTCACAATTTGATCACCAGTTTTGCTATCTAGGCTACCTGTTGGTTCATCTGCAATAATAATCTTAGTATCCATTGCTAGTGCTCTTGCAATTGCAAGACGTTGTTTTTCACCACCTGATAATTTTGATGCACGACTGTTTATTCTAGAAGTAAGTCCAACTTTATCAATAATTTCTTTTGATCTTCTAATTCTCTCTTCCTTATCAATACCTTGAATCACTAATGCAGTTTCTACATTTTTGATAACAGTATAAGAGTCTATTAAATTGTTATTTTGAAAAATGAAAGCAATATTTTCTTTCCTATATTTTTCTAAATTTTCTTCATCAAAGTTAGATATAGCAATACCGTCAACATAGATATCTCCATCTTCATAAGTATCAATTCCGCTTATAATATTAAGAAGTGTAGTTTTTCCACTTCCACTCTCGCCAGTTATCGCAACAAACTCTCCTGGTTTGAATTCTATATTAATATTTCTAAGGGCTTGAGTGATGGTTGTTTTAGTTGAATAGTATTTTGATACATTCACTAACTTAATCATACACTTCACCTACCTTTTGTATATTATACATAAATTTACTGAAAATGTAAATGATATATTTTCTAACAAATAAGCTTAAATTTCTTAAGCTTATTTGTTATTTGTGATTTGTGATTTATAAATATTTGTATAAACACCATTTAGTTTTATAAGTTCTTCGTGGGTTCCTTCTTCTACTTTTAACCCATGGTCCATTACGATAATCTTATTAGCTCTATAGACTGTACTTAATCTATGAGCAATTATAATAACAGTTCTTCCAACTGATACAACTTCTAAAGCCTTCTTAATCATTTCTTCTGTTTCAGTATCGATATGACTAGTCGCTTCATCCATTATTAATATTGAAGGATTGTGAACTATTACTCTTGCAAGAGTAATAATTTGTTTTTCACCACTACTCATATTTACACCAGCTCTAGTAATGGGTTGATGGATACCTTTTTCAAACTTCTTTAGAAGTTTCTCTCCCCCAATTGAAATGATAATTTCTTCAATTTCTTTATCACTAATATTGTCTTTCCCAAATCTTATATTAGAAGCAATTGTTCCTTTAAAAAGAGTTGGTTCTTGAAGAACTATTCCTAAGTGATTACGGTAGATGCGTTTTGGTATTTTTGATATATCTAGTCCATCAACAAAAATTTTTCCTGAATTTTCCTTTAAGTCATAAAACCTCATTAATAAGTTCATTAACGAACTTTTACCACTTCCAGTATGGCCTACAATACCTATAACTTCTCCACTCTTAATTTTTAAGTTGACACCTTTTAAAACATATTCATCATCAACATACGAAAA
>JBAYTA010000123.1:0-4436 GCA_041675865.1 Bacilli bacterium
CCACTTCTTTGAAATAACTGATCACACTGTTGATAAAGGAAAGGCTATTGAGATTCTAAAAGACCTTTACCCCCATCTTAAAAATGGGAAGCTTTGGGCTGCAGGAGATGCTCAATCTGATGCTCCAATGCGCCACTATGTAAACTACTTTGCAGCTCCTGAGGATGCCCATCCTTCAGTTGTTGAGTTTGCAGATTACCTATTCCCATCAGCAAAAGAATCAGGCTTTGTAAAATTCATAGATTATTTATTAGAATAATAAACAAAACCCCTTATTTCACTTTAGACACCTAAGTTGAAATAAGGGGCCATTTATTTAGTTCTTATTTCAAGTTGGAAGAATAACAATTAAAATATGCCTCTCACACCAACTTTTTTATGCAATAATTCTAAGTTCCCTCTTTTAAAACATCTAAATATTCTTTATAGGTAAATCTTCGATCTCTAAGATTTCCAGCAGATTGGACAAGAATGTTTAGGTCCACCAATCTTTTTACTGAAGAGCCCACTGTGTTATAAGAGAGATTTAAGTCTTTAGCACTCCTTCCTATTTCAATAATTGGATTTTTTTCTAGGTATGAGAAAAGTTGCAAAGCTGTTGTTCTTGCTCTTCCTAGAGTATTAATTTTAGCAATATTTTCATCATGAAGTTTTGCCAAGATCATTATGTTTTTATAACCATCTGTAGCTGCTTCATTAATTGCTTCTAAAAAGAACTTAATCCACTGTTCGTAGTTCCCACTATTTCTCACTAAAGTTAACCTATCGTAATATTCACTCCTATTTCTTTTTAGAAAATAAGAGATGTATAAAGATGGCGTAGTAATTACTTTCTCATTTATAAGAAACAAGGTGACTAATAATCTTCCTATACGGCCATTTCCATCTAAAAAGGGGTGAATAGTTTCAAACTGGTAATGAATTAGAGCTGCTTTTAGTAAGACATTAAAACTATCTGGAGTATTCATATACTTCTCTAACTCTGACATCGCTTCAATCATATCTTTAGGGCTAGGAGGAATAAATCGTGCATGCTTTAAAGAGAGCCCCTCTCCCCCTATCCAATTTTGTGAAATGCGAAACTCTCCTGGACTTTTATTTTCCCCTCTTACTCCATCCATCAAAATTGAATGGATTTCTTTAATAAGTCTGTTAGAAAGTGGTAATTCATTTAGTCTATCAATTGCGTAGTTGATAGCTTTTACATAATTGATGACTTCTTCGACATCTCTATTAAGATTATTATCAATATTGGGATCAAGGACATCTTCTAAGGTGCATTGAGTTCCTTCAATCTGAGATGATAATAAAGCCTCTTTACGAACATACATTGAAATAAATAATGCTACGTGAGGAATTAAGGATGAGGCACTTTCCAGTTTTGTAATTGATTTAGTTGACGCAACAATTAAATTAGAAATTTCTTCATTAACTACGATAGGAGGTTGTGGAGGCAAATTAGATGGTAGAAAAGATAAATACTTAGCTTCTCCATCTAATTGAGACTTAAATACTCCTGCCCTATTCCCCTTTTCCATACCTTTCCTACTTAAATTGAAATAACTATCTATAAAATACCATCCTTATTTCAAGTTGTAAAGACAAGTTGAAATAAGAAGGCTGCTTATGCTTTATTAGAAACTTAACTTAGAGATTGGTGTGTTATAAAAATTAATTGTTAAAGAAGGAACTTATTATAAATGGAATAGATTAATGATTTTAAAATCAGGCCACCTCCCTACTATTAGAGAGGTAGCCAAGTTAAAACTTGCTACTAGTCTGACATTGATTCAGTTGTATAAAATGGAGAATACTTTATTTCATCAGGAGTTTTTTCATCAACTTTTAAGATTGTATCAAAGTCGGGCTCTTCACTACCCCAATAGTTATTTGTAAGATCATACTCAATACTGCCCATAGTAGTTAATTTAACAAAGTCAGGATCTACTGGATCTTGTCCTGATGGATAATTAGGAGGTACAAATGTGTTTCCTGTTATTTGGACATTTGTACTTTCAGGAGACCCAGTAAAGTCCACTCTAATAGCCCTACCACCAACCTCTTTATTTTCTTCACCTGGTGGATCCATATCAGATTCCCAATTACTTATTTTATTGTCTGTAATAAGTAATTTTGAGTTGTTGACTGAAAGACAACCTGAATAAAGGTTTATGCTATTTTTAGTTACATCTTCTATTATATTTTTAGTAATTGTTATGTTATGATGTGCTTTGACCATTCTTATAGCTGTACCTGTTCCATTTTCTTCACCAACACCTCTAAAAACGTTATCTGAAATAAGCACAGGGCCATTCGCAGCTTCGTGTATATCTACAGCAACAATTGAATTAGCTGGAGAGCCTGTCATAGATTCTCTAATTTCTCTAAAAGTATTATTAATTAAAATCAACTTATCAACATTGGATGCTAAAATACCCTTACCTGTCAATTCGAAATTATCTATTAATACCTCTCCTTTGGTTATAGAAACACCTTCCGTTAAAGTCGCACCGTAACTAATTAGTTCAATATTTTTATTAATAGCTAACTTTTCAGCATAGCTCCCTTTATTTACATAAATTACAGCATCATCACTTGCTTTATCAATTGCTTCTTGGATGTTATCAAAACCTTCTATCTCAGATTTAGACATTAATATTACAGGGGTGTTTTTTATACCTTTAAATACCAAATCTTTAGAGCCAGAAGTAGACGTAAGTCCTTCTTTAACTCCTAAATATTTTACAACAATGGTTTCTCCAAAAGGATTTTCAGTTTCAACTTTCAATGGTGAAGAGTATTTATTCGAAAACTTTGTGGGAGTTGTACCATCAAGGGTATAATAGATATCAGCTCCGCTTGTTTCAGTAGATAAGGTAACCGTAACCTCTTTGTCATTACTAAGAGAACTAACATCAACAGGATCTGTTGTTATAGTTACTCCAACTTCCGAGCTAGTAGGGTCATCAGGCAATTTATCATCACAACTAATAAATAGCCCCCAAAAGTAGTATTGATATCATACCTAATACTAGTATCGTTTTTGACATCTTTTGCATTTGAATGCCTCCTAAATATTGGTAATTTAATTGTACGATATTTATGTAAGAAAACAACATTTTTCGTGACATTTTTTATATTACTTATTATCTTATAAGCACTTATGACCTACGTTATAAGTTGTAAAAATTATTTGATTAAGAGTGCTTTATGTTAGATTGTTTTTATATTATTTGTGGTTTTTATTTCTTTTTGTCATAACAAACTAGTAAATATAAAAAATAAGATTTGAAATGAGTATAAATAGCTCTTGTGACATATCTCATATTAAGCAATTTGAAAACACAGCTTATGTAGCATGTGAAAAGTAAAATAATTGCAATAGCATAGTTTTAGCCTTTGAAAATAGAGCTTTTAATTTATTTTTATTTAAGATTTTTTTGTGTTTATTTATCAGTTTCACTAAATGTTTGGGTTTCACTATGAAAGTGAAAGAACTTTATTTAGTGAAACTGATTGTGTTTAAGTTTATCTCAAAGTCCCATAAACCCTAAAAATAGGACAATAAGAAAGAGAATTATTATTGCTACTACTTGAGTAACTATTGCACTAACTGCTCCCCTTCTGGTCTCTTCTTTATCGATGAGTAAAGCTATGATAAGTCCAACTACTGGGAAAAAGAATGTTAATAAAAAGCCTCCCAAAAAAGATCCTTCATAAACTACTTTTTCTGTTGAGTGAGTTGCATACACTTTGGGCTTTTCTCTTTCTACAAAGACTATCTTATCATCTTTATCGTAGTAGGCATAAACATCATCTCCCACTTTAAAAGTAGAGTTCTCTACAACTTCTGTTTGACCATTTTCTAACAATATTGTTGTTTCACTGTTTTCAACTTTAATTACTTTAGCTTGATACTTGTTTTTCATACTCTCTATATTAATAAATAAAGGTGACTAGTGACAACTTAGTAGCCACAACTTTGCTTTTAAGATACTTTTAAAGAAGATGACTGGCTTACTTAAAAAGTTTCACATAATATTTATCTACCTTGTACTACTATTTATCCTCTATTTTTTAATCACCTCTATATTTATCTTTACTTTCACTAAAGGGGCAACACCTTATAGTTCTGAAAGAGTGAATCATTATAATGATAAGGTAGTGGTAATAGAGCAACGTAGCTTTGCTGCTATGAGTAGAATTAACTTAATAGAGAATGCTACTACTTCAATAAAGTTGGCATACTACGCTGTTCACGATGGACTTTCTGCTGATATCTTTTATGGTTCAATATTAGAGGCTGCAGATCGGGGAGTAAAAGTATCACTTTTATTTGATGGAATATTTCACAATTTAAAAGGGAAACAAATTAAAACTTATGCAACGTTGTTTCACCACCCAAATATTGAAGTAAAACTATACGAACCTCTAAA
>JBAYTA010000124.1:0-4371 GCA_041675865.1 Bacilli bacterium
ATATAAAAGCTGTAGTTAGTTTTGTTGATCCATATTGCGCTTTAGCAACAAAAATAGCACAGATGCGTAACCTTTCAAACTTTTCTTATTTAGCTTACGAGAAAATGCAAAATAAATTATTATGTAGACAAGTTTTAGATAATACAAAATACAATCCAAATTATAAAATAGTCGATAAGTCAAATTATAATAACTACGATGAGATTTCTAAGATGTTGCCTGTTGTTATTAAATATATCGAATCAAATGGTTCAAGAGATGTTTACTTCTGTAAGGATCTTTATACATATAAAAAGTACTTACATCATTTATTTAGTCAATTCCCTAAAGGAATTCTATTAGTTGAAGAATTTATAGATGGTCCTCAGTACATCGTAGAAGCTGTAGCTATTAATAAGAAAATAATAATTGAAGCTATCATTGAACAAGAAATAAGATTTATGAATGATCATTTTATTATAACAGGCTATAGTTTAGTACTTGATTATCCTAAAAAGTTTTATACTAATTTGAAAACTGCAGTTGATGAAATTTTAGAAATTCATAAATTAGAAAATGGGCCTTGCCACCTTGAAATACGCTGTATAAATGATGAATGGAAACTAATAGAAATCAATCCTAGAATTTCTGGAGCTGGAATGAATCAGTTTATTCAAATAGGTTTAGGATATAGTTTAGTAGAAGAACATTTAAAACTTGCTCTAAATATGAAAACTAATTTTAAACCAAGATTAGAGATAAATGCATTTGCGGAATATATTATTTTATCTAAAAATGGAATCCTAGAAAGAATAACAGGAAGATCAAGTGTTTTAGATAGTGAAGGAGTTAAATATGTCTATGTAAAACCAAAAAAAGGTACCTATCTAACAACACCTGTTTCCTTAGGAAATAGATATGCTTATATAATAGCAACTGGCACCTCAAAAGAAAAAGCAAAATTGAATGCAAAAAACGCTGCGATGAAAATGAAATTTCACTTGATGTGAATAAAAATGCTGTCCTATAACTTAGAACAGCATTTTTATATTTATTATTTATAAACAACTCTATATGTTTCACCAAATGTTTCAAACAAGTAATCTTTGGTTCTATCACTTGCAACAACCCCAATAAAGTCTTGTACAATCTTTAAATCCTTATTATCTTCTCTACCTACTATTGAAATATCATAGATAGGTAGAATATCTTCTTCTGCAGCTATTGTATCTTTTTCAACTGTTAAATTAATTCTTTGCCCAAAGGAAGGATACATTACAGCCATATCGATATCTGGATAAGCTAGAGGTAAGCCTGTTAATTCAAATTGTTCAATCTTAAATTCTTTTAATTTAGTTATATCTTCTAAAGTTACATTTTCTTCATCTGTCTTTGTATAACTTATTAATTCTAATTGTTTTAATAATCTTAAAGACCTAGCAAGATTAATCGGTTCTCTTGGAACACCTATAATCGTATTTTCATTTATATCTTCTAATTTTGTAATTGTTCTACTATATAAAAAGATTGGCGTAGTATAGATACCTTGTAACTTAACTAAATTACCATCAAAGTTAGTATTAAATGCATCCATGAATAATTTATGTTGAGAAAAGTTAAGATCAATTTCTCCATCATTTAGAGCTCTATTAACTATATCATAATCAGTAAATGTTCTAATCTCTAACTTATAACCTAACTTTTCAAATTCCTCTTTGTTTATTTCTATAACTGTACTCATTGGTGGTGCTACTACACCAACTACTAATGTATTATCATCTTTTGCCTTACAGCTTGCTAAAACAAAAAGTAATAACATACTAAAAACTAATAAATATATTCTTTTCATCTTCTTCTCACTTTCTAGATTTATCTAATTTTTTAGAAACCATATTTCCTATAAACTGGATTATTTGTACAAAAATAATCATTATAATTATAACTATAACCATTAATTTTGTATTGTTTGCAGTATATCCATTATATATAGCAAAATCCCCAATACCTCCACCACCTAATACACCCATAGCAGTAGAGTATGAAATTATACTTATGATTGCGGAAGTATAACCAAGCACTAATGATGATGAAGCTTCCTTAAGCATAAAATGAACTACGATTTGGAGTTTACTAGCTCCCATAGCTTGACCGCTTTTAATTATATTAGGACTAACTTCTTTTAAAGCTTGCTCTGTAAATCTTGCAAATAAAGCACTAGCTATAACTGTTAGTGGAACACTAGCAGCAAAAGTACCAAAAGCACGCCCAACAACTATTCTAGTAAAAGGAATTAAAATTATAGCTAATAAAATAAATGGTATACTTCTTGTAATATTTACAATAGTGCCAAGAATTTTATTCAAATATTTATTTGGAGATAGACCTCCATCACTACTTATTGTAATTAAAATCCCTAAAACAAGCCCGATAGTTATTCCAAGAATTACTGAGATAATTAACATTAAAATGGTCTGCCCCATTGCATTAACAATTCTTGGAAAATAATCCACTAACATTTTAATCATATAAAACACCTAGTTCTTGCTTATAATTAAAATCTGAGTCATCATTAATATCCTCTAATTCTAAGAAATCAACTATCTTTCCATCTTTTAACACAGATACATTAGTACATAATTTTCTTATAGTTAATATGTCATGACTTACAATTAGAATAGTTATTCCTAATTCTTTATTTATTCTTTTAAGAAGTCTTATAATAATATTTGCAGTTTCTTGATCTAAAGCACTAGTTACTTCATCTAAAAGCAAAATCTTAGGTTTTTTAATTATTGCTCTTGCAATAGCAACCCTTTGTTTCATACCTCCAGATAATTCACTCGGATAACTTTTAACTTCATTTTCTAATCCTACATATGCTAATACTTTTCTTGCTTCATTTTCTCTTACACCTTTATCTATCTTTGATAGTTTTAAAGGAAGAGCAACATTATCTAAAACAGTTAGATTGCTTAAAAGATTATAATCTTGAAAAACAACACCAATATCTTTTTGGTATTGCCTTAAATCTTTAGAATTTAAACTTGTAATATCAATCTCATTTATCAACACTTGTCCGCTATCTGGTTTTACTAGACCAGCAACTATATTTAAAATAGTTGACTTTCCAGCTCCACTTGGACCTATGATTCCATATATTTTATATTTATCAATATCTAGATTAATATCTTTAAATACTTCCTTTTTACCACTACTACCTATAAACTCTTTTGACAGAGATTTGACTTTAATCAAGCAATCACCTCCAATAGTAAAAAGAATCCTTAATATATTTATTATAACTTTTTATTAAGTAAATTTCTTACTATTTGCTTTTATGGTATTAACTTAATTTTCCTGCTTTCTTAGATAAATAATCTCATTATTTGTTTTCTCGAATACATAATATCCATCAATTTCTATAGGTAAATCTTGTATCCTATTTATTCTAGTATCAACTATATATCTTAGTAGTTTTCCTCGCATTTGCTTATTAAAAACAGATATGAGCTTTTGTACTCCATTTATTTCATCTATAAATTTTACACTAACTACATTTTTATCTTTTGTAAGTAGGGAATTAAACTCTTTTGATGCTAAACTAAGAATATCTTTATCATCTAAATTGGAAAAGTAATTATTAATATCTTCTTTCCAATAGGTTACTAATTTTAAGCCCTTGGTATGGAAATCTAGTCTATATGGTTTTATAATACTATTAGGGTAGATAATTCCATACAAAGCATCAATTATAATAACCTTATCGTTCAATTGCTTTTTTCCTTCACTTGATAAAGAGTTGTAATCAAAAGCTTTATAAGCTTCCCCATTAAATAATTCAAACGCCTTATACCCTTCATTTTCATGGAAATCATTATAATATCCAAATACTTCATCATATAAGTTTTCACTAATATTAAATGAATTAATAAATTCGTTTTTCTCTAAAGTGAGAAGTTTACAAACAAGATTTTTAGTTTTTGAATTAAATTCTAAATCTTGATATTTGTAAGTTTTTTGTTTGTTCATTGCCTTAGCTGGTGCAAATAATATAATCATTTTAATCCTCTTATTCTTATACAATAATGTAATTATAACAAAATAACTAGATATAACAAACAAAATACCACCTAATTAAGTGGTACTCTTTGCTTATTTAATTACTTTTAATAATTCTTCAATAAATTTGTTTGCATCCCCAACAAAACTATAATCTGCATAATCAAAGATTGGGGCTTTTTTATCACTATTTACTGCAACCAAGATTTTACTATTTAATACTCCTGCTGTAAACTGGACTGCACCTGATGCACCTAGTGCAATTAATAGCTTTGGACTTATTGTGCTTCCAGATTGACCAATTTGATCTTCATTTGTAAATATATCAAGATC
>JBAYTA010000125.1:0-4316 GCA_041675865.1 Bacilli bacterium
ATTCCCAACATTAAATCTATCAAAGCTAGTATCGCTTTTAACTTTTACTTCACCTTTAATTCCATGTGTTGATGTAATAACTCCAACTAAATTTAATTTCATTTTTCCACCTTCATTGCTCTTAAAGAATTTAGTATTGCAATTAGAGAAACTCCAACATCAGCAAATATTGCTTCATAGATTAAGAAATCTAATAAAAACGAAAACGATGTCCTTGCAATAAATGGTTCAATTAAAGCTAATGCTAAAACCGAAAACTTTACAGCTAATGCTAAAACAACATTTTGGATTACTATTTTTCTTGTTTTTTTTGCAATTTTTATAGCTTCACTTAATTTATTTAAATCATCAGTCATTAAAACTATATCTGCAACTTCAATAGCAGCATCGCTACCCAGACTACCCATAGCAACACCAATATCTGCTCTACTTAAAACTGGTGCATCGTTAATTCCATCACCAACATAAGCAATCTTTTTATCATTATCTAATCTAGATTTTAACTGACTAAATTTTTCTACTTTATCAATTGGATTCATCTCATAGAAATATTCATCTATTCCTATTTCTTCAGCAACCTTTCTCGCAATACTTTCCTTGTCCCCAGTTAACATAACTGTTCTTCTGATTCCTGCTTCTTTTAATTTTTTTATAGCTTGTTTAGAATCAGATTTAGGACGGTCAAATATAACTAAATATCCTTCACATATATTATCAATTGCAACATAAACGATTATTCCAGATTTATCAACTTCTTCAGCAGAAATGTTATAAGCTCTTAAATAATCACTTCTTCCAACTTTTACATCCATATTTGCAACTACTGCACTAATTCCAAGATTCGATTGTTGTCTTTCGTTAGAAATTATAGAATAATCGATATTATTTACTCCATATGCTTCTAAAATAGATTTCGCGATCAAATGGCTTGAATTAACTTCTGCATGAGCTGCAATTTTTAATATTTCATTAGAACTATATTTTTCAAAACTAATAATTTCACTTACAACGAATTCACCAGTAGTAAGAGTACCTGTTTTATCAAATACAAATGTATCAACAAAATTAAGAGCTTCTAAATAATTACTGCCTTTAACTAAAATCCCTCTTCTGCTTGCTCCGCCAATTCCACCAAAGAAACCTAGTGGAATAGAAATCACAAGTGCACAAGGACAAGAAACAACCAAGAATATTAATGCAGTTCCTATCGAATTTTTAAAACCATTATTCCATGTCAAATCATAGTTTGGAAGAATAAACGGTAAAATAACCGCAAGAAGTACAGCGACAATTACAACTGTAGGAGTATAATATTTCGCAAATTTAGATATGAAATTTTCAGATTTTGATTTCAAACTACTTGCATTTTCTACCATATCCAATATTTTCGCAACCATTGAATCTTCATAAAGTTTTGTTGCTTCAATATAGAGATTCCCATCAACATTGATTGACCCAGATAGTACAGTTGAACCTTCTTTAACATCTTGCAATATACTTTCTCCAGTTAAAGCAGAAATATCTAATGATGCTTCTCCTTTAATTACAACACCGTCCAGTGGTATCTTCTCTCCTGGTCTAACAACTAAAGTATCACCTATCATTACTTCAGATGGATCAACTTCTGTTAGTAATTCATTAACTAAAATATTAGCAACTTGTGGTTTAATATCAATTAAAGATGCAATTGATTTTCTTGAATAGTTAACAGCATATTGTTGAAGCAATTCTCCTACCTTATAAAAAACCATAACAAAGATTGCTTCATCATAATAACCAACCCCTAGTGCAGTAATGGTTGCAAGACTCATTAAAAACTTTTCATCAAAAACTCTACCACTCTTAATATTTTTAAGAGCTCCATATAATACATCTCCACCTATAAAGAAATACCCAGGTACATAAGTCAAATATATTATTAAATATTTTGGTAAGCCATCCCAAAAACCATACTTATTAATAAATGACTTTAAAATAAAGCCAATGGCAAAAAATATAATTCCAATTAAAAAATATATTTTTCTAGACTTTTCTATTTTTACACCATTAAATTCTTTATTTGCTTTTGCATTATCAATAACTTTGATATCAGCATCAACTTGGGATGCTATTTCTTGAACTTCATCAACTAAATTAGTTATTAATTCTTCTGAACTTGTCTCTATTATAAATCTTGTGGAAGCAAAATCTACAACAATAAATTCATAATCAAAAGTTCTTTTTGCTATTCTTTCAATTTTAGCTGCACAATTAGCACAGTCTAAGTTTTCTAACACCAAAACCTTCTTAAATGTAGGTTTCATTTCTCTTTCAACAATATCAATTTCTTTACTAATACTCTTAATAATCTTTATTAAACTATTTTCTTGATCTAGTAAATTTTCTTCTTGATTAAACTCAATTACTAATGTACTTTTTTCACAATTGATTTTAAATTTAGAATTACCATACTTTAATTCAAGTTCTGATTCAATTTTTCTATAAACACTATTATTGTCAATGTTATCTAGGAAATACTTTTTCTTAATCGAATTCATTTCAACAATGAGAAGTATGATTAAATACTTGCGTGACAACTTCTTTCACATGTTCATCACTAAGATAATAATGCACTTCTTTTCCCTTTCTAACACTCCTTACAATATCATTATCTTTTAGAGTTTTTAATTGATGTGATATTGCCGATTGTGTCATATTTAGACTTTTCGCAATTTCCCCCACGGACATCCCATCCTCAAAAATAGCCTCCACAATTCTAAGTCTTGTTAGATCGCCAAGTGCTTTAAAGATATTTACACTCTTTTCAATTTTATTCATATTATCCCTCACTCTACTATGAATATATGCTCAATTATTCATAATTATACTGCCAATATTTATTTTTGTCAATCAAAAAAAGTTAGCTAATAAAGCTAACTAGAATGAATCTACAGAAATATCAATTCTCTTACCATATCTTGCAGCACAAGCATAAGCTATGGTTCTAATAGAATTAATTACTCTTCCCTTTCTACCAATGATGCGTCCTACATCATCAGGATGAACCATAATTTGGATAGTAATAGTGTCCCCTTCATCATCAAAAGTTTTTACTACTAAATCCTCTGGGTGAAGAATAAGTGGTACAACCAAATCACTTAAGAATTTTTCATAGTTTATATTTTGCATTTAAAACACCTATTTAGATTGCTTTGCAAACTTTTCAATTATTCCTAATTGTGTAAATAATGATTTTACAGTTTCAGTTGGTTGTGCTCCATTATTTAACCATTTCATTGCTTTTTCAGAATCAATTTTTAATGTATCCTCTTTTTCAATTGGATGATATGTTCCAATAATTTCAATAAAACGACCATCACGTGGGCTTCTTGAATCAGCAGCTACCACACGGTAGTAAGGGCGTTTCTTTGCACCATATCTTTGTAATCTAATTTTTACAGCCATTTTTTCCTCCATTTATTTATACTATAAATTTTATACTGTAGTATTATATCATAGTTAAAAACAACTGTCAAGCATTTTTACTTAACAGTTGTTATTTATTTGAAAAATATTTAAGCATTGAACTAGCAAAATTAATTTGGTTTTTTAATGCTTCTAATTTATCATATGTTGTAAGTTTTAAAGCCTTCTTAACCATCTTTTCAAATTCAGAGTAGTTTTTCGGATCTAAATCTAAGTAATAATACCATTTTGGATTTTGCCTTAAATAGTCTAAATAAACAGGATTACTATATAACTTACTTAGAACCTCATCTTTCACTTCTAATCCCACCAATCATTATATGCACTATTAATATAGTTTGTAGGAATAGTCGATTTAGAGCCAAATGACTGAGCAATTTGGACGACTTTTTGGACAGTGTTTAAAGTTCTATTCAAAGAGTCAGGATTTATTTTTTGAATATATGAAACTATATTTTTTACACTATCACCTAGTGATTGTTGTTGCATTTGTTGTTGTCTTGGATTAGAACTGCTTGTATAATTTTGCTCACCATCTACATATTTTAACCACTGTTGGTCATTTTCACCATATAAAACCCATTCTTCATATATATTCTGCCATGTTCTCTTTCCACTTCTAACATCATCGCGAATTTTTGGAAATCTACTTATAAACTCCCTAAACTCATCCATTCTTGATTCCATCTATTTCCCTCCTCAATATAATTTATTATCATTGCCTAGTTTTTGTGAATGATTTTAATAAATCTATTTCAGAGTTTTCTAATTTTCGATATTCTCCTTCTTTTAAGTTATCATCCAAAACTAAAGGGCCTATTTCAAGTCTTTTTAAATATGTAACGTTTAGG
>JBAYTA010000126.1:0-4278 GCA_041675865.1 Bacilli bacterium
GCTATAAGTTATACTCTTCAAAACTCTGATCTAATGGTTGAAGTTGATAGCAAATCTAAAGATGAAACATATTCAATTTTAGATGAAGAAAACATTGATTTTGAAGAAGAAGATTTAGATGAAAACGACGAAGAAATTGAAGATGAAATTGATGGAGATATAGATGATGAATACGAAATTGAAGAAGAAAAATTAGTTCAAGAACCAACTGTTCAATATCATTATCAAGAAGCCGTGTTTAAAGAAGAAGATGAAGAAGAAATATTCAGTTTCAAAAAAGATGATTTTAAACAAGTAGTAGAAGAAAAAGTTGAAGAGTATGTACAAGAAGAATATAAACTACATCAAGATTATAAGGATGATATAAGGGTAAATAAACTTCCTGTAATGTATTATGTTGGCCAATTACATGGAACATATTTATTATTCCAAGATGAAAATAATATGTATATTGTAGATCAACATGCAGCATATGAAAGAATTAATTATGAGAAAATAAAAAATGCCTTAAGTAATGAAAAAACAATTCATTATGAATTATTAATTCCAATTAAACTAAACTTTCCAACATCAGAAGCTATTTTAGTAAAAGAAAAAGTTGAAGAACTAAAAAGTATTGGTATAGTTTTAGAAGACTTTGGTTCTGGCACTTTTATGGTTCGTGAAGTTCCTATTTGGTTTACAAAAGGAAAAGAAAAAGAGTTTGTGGAAGAAATAGTATTCGAATTCATAAATAATAAAAAAGTTAACAAATATCAATTCTTCGATAATTTAGCAATTTTACTTGCTTGTAAGAGATCAATTAAAGCTAATCAATATTTAGATAAAACACATATTGAATATTTAATGGAAGATTTAGGCAGATGCGAAAAACCATATTCTTGCCCTCATGGTAGACCAACAATTGTTAAGTTTTCTTCTACTGAAATAGAAAGATGGTTTAAGAGAATAGTCTAATGAAGAAAGTAATAGTTATTACTGGTCCAACTGCTATAGGCAAGACAGAAATGTCTTTGCAGATTGCAAGGCTATATAACACTGAAATTATTAATGCTGATGCTTCTCAATTTAGAAAAGGATTAAATGTAGGAACTGCAAAAATTGATTATAAAAATCTTGATGTAGTCCATCATTTAATAGATATTATCGATATTGAGGAAGATTTTTCAATTAAAGATTTTCAAGATAGAGCAAGAGATATTATTACATCCTTACATAATGAGAATAAAATTCCTCTTATAGTTGGTGGAAGTGGATTATATATTAATTCTGTAATTGGAAAATATGAATTAGATGATTCTAAAAGAGATTACGATTTTGAAGAAAAATTCTATGAATCCTATAGTAATGAGGACTTACATAAGGAACTTGCATTGCTTGATTTTGATTCAAGTTTAAATATACATCCTAATAACAGAAGAAGAGTATTAAGAGCAATATCAAAAGCTAAATCAGGAACTAAAATTTCTACTTTAAAAAAAGGTCAAGAATTAATTTATGATTGTTTAATATTTGAACTTACAACATCTAGGGAAGTCTTGTATTCAAGAATAAATAAAAGATTTTCGCAAATGATTGAAGATGGTTGGTTAGAAGAAGTTAGGGATTTAAAAAATAAAGGATATGATTTAGAAAAGATAAAAGATATCGGCTATACTGAATTAGCAAACTATTTAGATGGGGTACTAGACTTTTATGAAGTTAGTGAATTGATTAAGAAAAAAACAAGAAATTATGCAAAGAGACAAATTACTTGGTTTAAAAATAAGATGAACACAACCCCTATTGAAATGGATTATGATAATTTAGATAACACTTTAAATAATCTAAAACTAGAAATTAATAAATTTTTAAAAGAAACATCTCAAATTTGAGATGTTTTAATATTTTATGCTTGCATTACATATAATATAGTGATACAATTAATACAGATAATACAGATTTGGAGGAAAGATAATGAATTTAAATTCCAATAAAAAAAATATGTTATATCAAGAGATTGCTTTAGAGTATAAAAAATACATTAAACTCAAAGTATTTAATTATGGTGATAAATTGCCATCGGTTAGGCAAATAGCAACTGAGTTTGGTATAAATCCAAATACTGTAAATAAATCATTTCAAGTTTTGGAAGAAGAAGGGTACATAAAAATATATCCTAAAAAAGGTGCATTTGTTATTTATGAAGATAAAAATGATAATATGGATCAGTATTTAAATAATCAAATTCTTGCTCTAAAGAATAGCGGAGTATCTAAAGAAAAGTTAGAGCAAATAATTATAAGAGTATATGGAGGAGACAAATGATAGAAATTAAAAATTTATCTAAAAGTTTTGAAACTAATGAAGTTTTAAAAAATCTATCACTTAAAATTGAAACTGGAAGTATTTTTGGTTTGGTTGGAATTAATGGTGCTGGTAAATCAACTTTGCTTAGACTTTTATCAGGTGTTTATAAGGCTGATAGTGGAACTATTACTTATAATGGTATAGATGTCTTTGATAATCCTGAAGTAAAAAAAGAAATTTTCTTTTTACCTGATGAACCGTTTTATTCTACAAATACAACTGGTGCTGATTTATTCGAATTGTATAAGCTTATCTATGATGCTGATGAAGAATTATTTATTAAATATATGCAAATATTTAAATTGAATCCGGTAGCAAAAATAAATAATTTTTCCAAGGGAATGAAAAGACAACTGTTTATTGCCTTAGCAATTTCTATTAAACCAAAATATTTATTGTTGGATGAAGCTTTTGATGGACTTGACCCCCTAGCTAGACTAACATTTAAAAGAGCAATAATAAATCTTGGTGAAGAATTTAATTGCACTATTATTATATCAAGCCACTCTTTAAGAGAATTAGAAGATTTTTGTGATTCATTTGGAATTTTAGATCATGGACAAATTACAAATTCAGGGTCCCTAAGTGATGAAATAGAAAATGTTCATAAATACCAAATAATATTTGATGATGAAGTTGATGAATCATTATTTAGTAATTTTGAATATATTCACTTTTCTAAATTGGGTAGAGTTATCCATATAGTCTTAAAAGGTAATCAAAGAATTATTGAAGAAGAGATTAATAAACTAAACCCTGCTTTTGTAGATAAGATATCTGTTGATTTTGAAGAACTATTTATTTATGAAATAGAAAGTAGAGGTTATTTGAAATGACATTGAAATATTTTAAATATGAATTAAAAAAGTCAATATGGCCGATGATTATTCTTACCATTATGGGTTCATTGTTATATATTCCTCAGCTAATTGCATATAGACTTGATACAAGGCCAAGTTTAATAAATATCACATTATTTTTAATCAACGCGTGTTTAATAGTTCCTATTTATGAATTTTCTTTTCTAACGAAAAAAAGAAGCGTCGATTATTATTATAGTCTACCAGTAAAGAGAAGTTCGATCGTTTTATTTAAATTAATTGCAGGTTTTATTAAAATTCTAATCTCATATACTGTTGTGTTTTTCTTAGGTTTATTAATAATTGTTTTAAAAGAAAATAGTTATTATATTTTGTATTTCTTTGTTTATTATTTAGTTAGTATATTTGTGGCTATGTTTTTATATTCATTTATATCATTTATATTTGTTAGAGCAAATACTATAATAGATGGTATACTTTTCACTATTTTGATAAATGTTGCTGTCTTATTGTTAGTCCTATCTATTGATAAATTAATGTATGATTTATTCACAATTGATTTTATAGTAAATGTAGCAGATCTAACATTCTTTCAACCATTTATGCTAATTAGAGATTTCTTTGAGGAACTTATTTATTATGGTTCAGTAAGCTTTGTGCCTTTAAGAGCATCACTAACAGGTAAATACTATCTATTTATCATTTGGTTTTTAATTGCGATAGCAAGTGTTTTTGGTTTACTATATAGTACAAAAGTCGATAAAGCAGAAAGAGCTGAACAAATTTCCAACTCCTATTTTGGATACAGAATATTAATTCCATTAATAACAGTTACATTGATTTATGCAACCAATATTAATCCGTTTGAATATATATCCTATTTTGTTATTTTTGCAGTAATTATGGGAGGCATATTAGTGTTATATATTATCTACCAAAGAACGTTTAAGTTAAAATTAAAATATTGGATTATATTTACAGCTACTGCAATATTTGGTATACTATTAAATATAATATTTAAATAAAGGGGAAGTAAATGTTTAAATTTAATCTTGATATGGGCACAATTATAATAATGCTTTTATTTATAAGTTTTTTCTATGCGACA
>JBAYTA010000127.1:0-4267 GCA_041675865.1 Bacilli bacterium
GTAACGGCTAAGGCACTTATTCCTGCCGCTGTTGCAAGACCATACATAAGCGGAACCATTGCATAGAATAAAGCTGTTCCACTTCCACTTAAAATAACAATTAAAGCAGTCAATAACACTAATATTAATGGTAAGATAAATCCGGTTGATGACATGTTTTGCATTGCACTTTGTAAGGCCGCAATAATACCAATTGCTTTTAATCCATCAACAAACACTGTTGCTGCAACTAGTAGTGCAACTATTCCAAATGCTTTACCCATTCCATTAAAGAAACCTTCTGTTTCTCTCATTACTTTTCTAGCATTACCATTTCTAATTAACTCACAAATTAAAGCTAGAATAAATGAAATAATAACTGACATCTCTACAGATAAATTTACTTGTGGTCCACCAAGTGAGCCTAAGAAATAAAAGAATAGAAGTAATATAATTGGAAAGACTGGAAGAAGGGCATAAACAAATTTATATAAACCTCCTCCTTCTACTTCTACTGCTTTAGAAGTGTCAACTTCAACTTCTGCTGCTTTCTTACCTTTTGCTTGGTCTCTTTTATCAGAGAATTTTTGCCAAAAATAATGAACGATAGCCATCAAGATTAAGGTTGGAATTGATATAATAGCATGATATCTAAATACATACTCAGCTGTAGTAAGTCCTAAAAACTCAGGATGTCTAGCAAGTTCTTCTGCTATAGCAACATTATCTCCTCCAAGCGGAGTCGGCATAACTGTTGCTGTCGTTGCAATAACTGCTGCAGCTGTAAGGGTCGACATACCTGATCTTTTTAAAACAGGATAGAGAGTTGCAAGCAATATTATTGCAAGGTTTGAAGCACTTGGAACAACCAATGAAAGTAAGTTTCCAAGTAAGAATACAATAGGAACTAAAAAATAAGCTGATTTAATTCCCTTTAGTGGTTTTGTAATTGCATACACAGTTACATCATTAGCTCCAATAGAACTCATGTAAGATGTGTAGCCACCTAAAATTAAAATGATAAATCCGGCTCTTGGTAATATCGATTTAAAATCATCAATTACTACTTGGAAGGGAGTTAAGATATTTGGATTTTCAAAACCCCGACCCATAAGAATCGCGATAAATAGTAAAAGTATACCCGTTCCAAATAATGTAATTTTTATGTCTGCTTTTCTTATTAACATAAAGATTACTAAACCAATGGCCAGTATCGCAACAATATACATTAAAATGTCCATATTTCCTCCATAAAATATTATTTATATATTACACTTTTGTAAAGATTCTAATAACCAGTCTTTAAACATATCTTGAATAATATCAGTACATATAAATGCATTAGCAGGTTTTCCTAAATAGTTTTTTAAATCAACTACAGTCATACCAGAAGCATAAACAGATGCTATTTCAACATCAATAAATGTATGTTCAATTGTAAACATTTCTGGTTTTAAGAGATATGCCACTGCACAACTATCATACATTTTTAAGCCATTTTTTAAACCGAAACTTCGGTAATGTTGAAAGAGGGAGTAAATCATTTCACCACATTCATTAAAACCTTTTATTTTAATACTATCTTCTGGATAGACCAAAGCTTTCAATCCAACATCTAATGGAGCAACTGCTATTTTAATTCCACTATTAAAGACAATCTTAGCAGCTTCAGGATCAACATGAATATTAAACTCACTCATTACACCTTTGTTTCCTCTAGTAATAGACCCACCCATTAATGCAATTTCCGAAATTCTTTCTTTCACTTCAGGGTAAACCTTTATTAATAAAGCAATATTTGTAAGAGGTCCAATTGCAAGAATTGTAACTTTCTCTTTTGACTTCATTAATGTATTATAGATGGCATTAACTGCATTTTCTTTTAATAATAAAGAATCATCAATTTCTCCAAAATTATATCCATCCATACCACTCTCACCATGAACATTTTTGGCTTCAGAGGTTTCTCTAATTAGTGGTAGAGCTGCACCTTGGGCAACGGGGATCTTCTTTTTAAAAAACTTTAATAGTTTTAATACATTATTTGTAGTTTTTGTTATATCAACATTCCCAAGTACACTAGTAATTAATTTCACATCCAACTCTTCACTAAATAATGCTATCGCTATTGCAACTGCATCATCAATTCCTGGATCTGTATCTATTATTATTGGTCTTTTATTTTTCATTTTCTTTTCTCCTTATGAAACAATTTACTTCATCAAATGTCGGAAGGGAATCTTGTGCTCCCTTCTTCATAACACTTAATGCTGATACATTAGAAGCAAATCTGCAAGCTTCAATTAAATCCATATCCTTACTTAAACAGTAACTCAAGGCTCCAACATAAGCATCACCTGCACCAGTTGAGTCAACAGTATCCACTTGAATGCTATCAATTTTTACAGTTCTATCTTCCGTTAATACAACCGAACCTAATATACCTAAAGTAATAATAAGTTTCTTTAAGCCTTTATTTTTTAATATTTTATAAACATTCAAACAATCATCATCTGTTAGGGGGTAGATATTTGTAAGAATCTTTGACTCTGTTTGGTTAACTACTAAACAATCCACAAATTCATATACATCATCAGGGATAATACTTGCAGGAGCTGGATTAAATATTGTCATCATTTTTGATCTGCTAGCTTGTTTTATTGCTTTAAATACTTCTTCTGGTTTGTTTTCTAATTGGGTTACAAAAACAGAACTCTTCGAAATATGTTTAAGCATGTATGTTCTTAAATCTTCACAATTTAAATGTTCATTTGCTCCACTATTTAGAATAATTCTATTATCTCCTTGAACCCTAATAATTATTGCAATACCTGTAGGTACATCATCAATTACTCTTACATAAGTTGTTCCTATTTTTTCATTCTTTAATGATATAAGGGCATCTCTACCAAAGCTGTCATTGCCAATACATCCAATCATTTGCACATCAGCACCAAGTCTACTAGCAGCTACCGCTTGATTTGCACCCTTACCTCCATGAGTAATTGTAAAATCATCACCTTTTAAAGTTTCTCCTGTAGTTGGAATATATGGACTTGAAATTGTTAAATCGGTGTTGATACTACCGAACACTACTATTTTCTTCATATATTTTTCCTCCCTTATAATACATTACCATTCCTGCTCCATGTAGTTCATTAGGTCTTCTAATAAAACCAAACTTTTCATAAAACCCTTCAGTATTTGGTGTTGCCATTAAAGCAATATAAGCATTAATGCAAGCATGGCTTTCTATAAATTTAAATAACTCTTTCATTATAAGAACACCTATCTTTTTTCCTTTATATAAAGGATTTACAGCTACATCCTTTATAAAAAAAACTATTTTTCCATCACCAACTATTCTTGCTATTCCAACTAATATATCTTCATCATATAGTGCAACAGTAAATAAACTTGTTTTTAAAGCCGCTTCCACATCTTCTTTTCTATATTCTATAAATGGACCAAATTTTCTTAAGTATATAAATTCATCAGCTGTTAATTTATTTTTTTCTATTCGCAAATTATTAATACTAAAATTCTTTACTGCATCTTTTTGTTCAATCTGTTCAATCATTTTAAAATTTTCCTATATTAGTAAGTATATTTTCCCCAAAAAAAGAGAACCAATACAATTGATTCTCAAGTTTTTTATTATCTGTTTTCAAAATAATATTTAAAAATATTCATTCCTGCTTGTGTTTTTCTAATGAAAGCATCAATTAATAAATGTTGTTCTTCTTCAAATCTAAAAACAACATCCATTGTCCATAAAATTTTTCCATCTTTTTCTTCAAATTTATCAATGCATAAATTCCAAACTTTAGGCATTGTATAAATAGTTTTTGCATATTGTGGTGGATCGAATTCAACCATTTCCACTCCCATAGCCATTCTTCTATTATCAAATTCATAAATCATATTATAATTATTATCACTTACTTCTTCTATCTCAGCTAAACCTTCATGCCAATATTTAAATTGATCTTTATCTAAATATGTTCTTAAAGCTTCTTCAATATTACCAAAAAGTTCAATACTACATGTATATTTATATTCTTTCTCAAATTGATTCATTTCACACCTCTAAAACTCTGTTTTCTTATGAAACTCTTTGCTAAGTTTCTCTAAAACCTTATCTTCTTTAACTGCTTTA
Organism: Bacilli bacterium; assembly: GCA_041675865.1. GTDB lineage: Bacteria > Bacillota_I > Bacilli_A > ML615J-28 > CAG-698 > DUVT01. Next base: position 4,139 of record JBAYTA010000127.1, read on the forward strand.
ATAAACTCTGCAAGTTGTTTTGTTTCAAACTCAAATAATTTCTTCCCTTTTTCAAAACTAGCATAATTAGCATTGCCTACATAATGTTCTGGATAATTGCTATACCAACTAAGACCAGTAAATAAATTA
>JBAYTA010000128.1:0-4229 GCA_041675865.1 Bacilli bacterium
AAATACAATGAATTATAGATAGAAAAAACCTCTTGAAGTATTATATTTCTTCTAGAGGTTTTTTATTATATTACATTTTCTTCCAATATTCTCTTCCATCACTCGTTCTATCTAAGAATCCATCTAATATTCAAGTAAATTAACTTGACAATTATAGTGAAATATTGTATTATATATAAGGTACATTTTTCTGCCCACAGAAAAGCCCTCTTTTAATCAATTCCCACAAATTGATTTATTTTACGCAGGAGGAAAAATATGAGTAAAAGTTTTATGGCTAATGCGCAAAACATTGAGCGCAAATGGTATGTAGTTGATGCTACAGATGCTGTTCTAGGCCGTTTATCAACTGAAGTTGCTTCTATATTAAGAGGTAAACATAAACCAACATTTACACCTAATGTTGATTGTGGCGATTATGTTATTATTGTTAATGCTGATAAAATTGCTTTAACTGGTAATAAATTAGAAGATAAAATCTATTATCGTCATTCAGGTTATCCAGGTGGATTAAAACAAAGAAATGCAAAAACAATGCTAGAAAAACAACCTACTAAAGTTTTAGAAAAATCAATTAGAGGTATGTTACCTAAAAATAGTTTAGGTGAAGATATGTATAGGAAACTTTTCGTGTATACTGGTGCTGAACATCCACATCAAGCTCAAAAACCGGAAACGTTAAATCTGAAAGGTTAAGGAGGAATAGTAAATGGCAAAAGTTCAATATTATGGTACTGGAAGACGTAAAAGCTCTGTTGCAAGAGTTCGTTTAGTTCCAGGAAGTGGTAAGATCGTTATTAATGATCGTCCGTTTGTAGATTATATTCCATCTGCTGCTACAAGATTAGACGTTCTTCAACCATTAAATCTTACAAATACAGGAACATCTTACGATGTTTTAGTAAATGTAAATGGTGGTGGAATCACTGGTCAAGCTGGTGCAATTCGTCATGGTATTACAAGAGCATTAATGGAAGTTAATCCAGATTTTAGACCAATTCTTAAAAAAGCTGGTTTAGTTACACGTGACCCACGTGCTAAAGAACGTAAGAAATACGGTCTTAAGAAAGCTCGTAAATCTCCACAATTCTCTAAACGTTAATTGTGTAGAGTATTTGCTTATGAATTTATGCAAGTCTTTATGGCTTGCTTTTTCATTTGTAAGCATTAAAACTTATAAATAATTCTAATTGAAATACTTACTAGTATTTGATATAATTAATAAAAGGGACCAAGGTGATTAAGGATGAAACCTATACTGAAATGGGTTGGAGGAAAAAAGCAACTTTTGCCACATATCCAAAAAAAACTTCCGAATAATTTTAAAACGTATTATGAAGTATTTTTTGGTGGAGGCGCTGTATTTTTTCATATCAAGCCTAAAAAAGCAGTAATTAACGACTTTAATTCTGAACTTATTAACTTATATAAAGTTATTAAAGCAAATCCACAAGAGTTAATTGATGATTTAAAAACTCATGTTAATGAGGCAGATTACTTTTATAAAATAAGATCATATGATAGAGATCCAATTTTTTATAATAAACTAACTAGTGTAAAAAAAGCTTCTAGAATTCTATATCTAAACAAGACGTGTTACAATGGTTTGTATAGAGTGAATTCGCAAGGACAATTAAATGCGCCATTTGGTAGGTACGTTAATCCTAAAATTTGTGATGAAGAAAATATATTAGATATTTCCTCATTTTTAAATAATAATGATATTGAAATATTAGATCTTGATTTTGAAAAATCATTAAACAATGCAAGTGAAGGAGATTTTGTTTATCTAGATCCACCATACGATCCTTTAACTGATACAGCAGCTTTTACTGGGTATAATGCTGGAGGATTTGGAAAACCAGATCAAATTCGACTTAGGAATATTTGTAATGAATTAAATGAAAAAGGGGTAAAGTTTTTACTTTCAAATTCAGACACAAAATTTATTAGAGAACTATATAGTGATTATAATATTGATGTAGTATTTGCAAGAAGAAGTATTAATAGTAAAGGAGAAAAGAGAGGGGAAATTCCTGAACTTTTGATAAGTAATTATAATGAATAGAATTGTACAAGGCGGATCAACTGCAAATTTAAATGGAAGAATTTTTGAAGAGACCCTAATTCCTATATTTGAAAATCATGGATATACAGTATTTAAAAATAGAGATTTAAAGAAAAGACAAGGGTTAGAGCAATATGAAATGTTAGATAAAAAAGTACTGTTATCAGCACCGTTTGTATCTATATATGGTCATACGGGTAAAACAGAATTCTTAATTACAAATAGACATTTGAATCGTGAGATTAGAGTAGAGTGTAAATGGCAACAATCTGCAGGAAGTGTAGATGAAAAATTTCCATATATGCTTTTGAATTGTATTTATGCATTTCGTGAAAATGATATCATATTAATTGTAGATGGAGATGGATATAAACCGTCTGCTCGAGCATGGTTGAGAAATAAAATAAATGAAAGATGGTTATTAGAAGATCAACCAAACAAGGAAATTCAATTAATGACATTATCGGAGTTTATCACATATTTTAATGTTCATCTTAGATAAATAAAAAACAGTAAAATAACTACCTTCACAATAATATTATAGTGGAGGTGGTTATTATTATTTATAATGATGATTGTATAAAAATATTAGGTGAATTAACACCAAATTCAGTGGATATGATATTTGCTGACCCACCATACTTTTTATCTAATGGAGGGAAAAGTATTAACAGTGGGAAAATAGTATCGGTTAATAAAGGAGAATGGGATAAGAAGGAAAATTATGATGATATAAATGTCTTTACTAAACAATGGTTAAAAGGTTGTTATCAAGTTTTAAAAAATGGAGGGACGATTTGGGTAAGCGGAACTAGTCATAATATTTTTGATATAAAAAAGGTAATGGATGAATTAGGGTATAAAATTATAAATATCATAATTTGGCATAAATCGGATCCTCCTCCTTTGATCTATAAGAATAAGTTTAGATTCTCATATGAGTTTATTATTTGGGGGAGAAAAGGACATACTCACTCCTTTGATTATGAAAATATGTTTAAAGTAAACAATCAAGAGATGCAAGATGTATGGAAATTACCTGCAGTATCTTTAAATGAAAAGAAATATGGTAAACATCCTACTCAAAAACCAGAATGCCTTTTAGAGAGAATTATTATGTCTTCAACAAAAGAAAGTGATTTAGTATTAGACCCATTTATGGGTAGTGGTACAAGTGGTGTAGTTGCAAAAAAAATGAAACGAAATTATATTGGGATTGAAATAGATAAAGGATATTTTTCTATTGCAAAATTGAGAATTTCAAATGCTCTTTTTTGCAAGAATAAACTTTAAGCAAGTCGAAATGTTGACTTGTTTTTAAATTTAATAGAATTAAGACTTAATAATATTTAGCTTTTATGGTATAATATACGAACTAAATACTATTATCTTAAGGAGTCTTATATGTCTTTATATGATTATTACTTAAAATTAAAACAAGATGGAAATGAAATCTCATTTGATAATTTGCCTATTGAAGAATTAAAAACTATGTTCTTAGATGAAAATATATCTGATAAAAATATTGCTATATTATTTAATACCTCAAAAGATAAAGTAAGTTATAGAAGAAGAAAACATAATATAACAATTTTTGAAAAGTTAATGGGAGATAAAAATATCACCAAAATGTTTAAGGATGTATTTTTAGAAAATATTAACTACTCTGACTTAGCAAAAGCATCAACGGTCTTTGCTTTTAGAAATGGACCAGTTGAAAATATGCATGCGAAAAATCAGTTATCTCAGAGTGATATGAAAATTCTAAATAAATTTATGGTTAACAGACTTGCTTATATTTTTAAATTATTACTGCAAGAAGAATGGGTCTATTTGATGAATCTAGTTGAAGATTACCTTATTTTTGCTTCAGATTGGGATGAGCCTGAAATTGATGATGGATTTAATAAAGATATACTTAAAATGAAATATAAAAAAATAAAAGATAGTTTATAAAATTTGTTTTTAAATCAATGTACGAATATATAAATTTTGAACTATTTAATAATTATTAATAATCTTTACATTAATTCTTATTTTGCGTATAATATTATTGTGAAGTATTAATTTGAAATGGTGGTATTATGATAAAAATTTACAATTCACTAACTAAAAAAATAGAAGATTTTAAACCTATTAAAGAAAATGAACTTACTATGTA
>JBAYTA010000129.1:0-4199 GCA_041675865.1 Bacilli bacterium
AACGTTTTGCATATATATTATAAGAGGTGAGTTTTATATGTTTATATATGTTGTAAAGCCTGGTGATACATTATATGAGATTGCTAAGAGGTTTGGAGTAGATCTAGCAAAAATCGCAAATGATAATCAAATCGACCCGAATAAAAGTTTAGTTGTCGGCCAAGCTTTAGTAATAAGGAAGGATAATTTTACTTATATAGTAGAAGAAGGAGATTCTTTATATAGTATAGCTAATAAAGTTTTTTTACAAATGGAAGACATTATGGAAGATAATAATCTGACTGAAAGTTCCGTATTAAATGTTGGTGATAAATTAGAAATTAATTATGATAATCCTAATAAAATACCACTAGAGATAAATGGGTATGTTTATGCAAATGTTGATTTAGAAGAACTTAGAAAGGTTTTACCTAATTTAACTTATCTTGCAATATTTTCTTATCAAGCAAAAAAAGATGGTTCTCTAACAAATCTAAATGAAGAAGAATTAATTAAAGAAGCATATTTACATCAAGTTGCTCCATTAATGGTAGTTACAAATATAGATCAACCAGGACAATTTAGTAGTGAACTTGCTAGTACTATATTAAATAGCGATGAGTTAACCAATGTATTATTTAATAATATCTTAAGTGTTATGAAAACAAAAGGATATTATGGAGTAGATTTCGACTTTGAGTATTTATTCCCAAGCGATAGAGAAGCTTATAATAACTTTTTAGAAAAAGCAGTAAACTTTTTCCATGAAAATGGATTTATTGTATCAACTGCAATAGCACCAAAATTAAGTGAAGACCAAAAAGGATTATTATATGAAGCACATGATTATGGATTCCAAGGTGAAATATTAGATCATATTGTTATTATGACATATGAGTGGGGTTATATCCATAGTGAAGCAATGAGTGTAGCTCCAATTAATATGGTAGAAAAAGTTATAAGCTATGCAGTAACAGAAATACCAAGTGAAAAGATATTAATGGGAGTTCCTAATTATGGGTATGTCTTTGATGTTCCTAAAAAAGAAGGAGTACCTGCAAGATTAATAACTAATTTAGAAGCAATAGATATTGCTAGAGATCATGGTGCAGAGATAAAATTTGATGAGAATGCAAGAACACCATATTTTGATTATTTTGAAAATGGAAATAAAAAACAAGTTCATTTTGATGATGCAAGAAGTATAGAAGAAAAAGTTAATCTTGCAATAGAGTTTGAACTTGGTGGTCTATCTTACTGGACTGTTATGTCATACTTTAGACCAAACTGGTTAGTTGTAAATTACTTTGCAGATAAAATCAAGGTAATAAAAGAAGATTCTGTAGAACAAAGAATATTATAGAGAAAACCTCGAACTTTCGTTTCGAGGTTTTAATTTTAATTTTTAATTATAATCTGCTGGGTCAACCCATTTCGCATAATATTTAGTTGCTGGAGTTTCACCTGCAGGTATTTCTACTATTTTTTCTCCAGTTAATCCTTCATTATCATACCAACCTTCAAAAATCATTCCTGATTTGGATGGAACAGGTAATCTGAATGTTAGACCATTAATATATTCTTCTTTAGGATAATTTTCATCTGGAGTTGGGATAATTCCTCTTAGTTGTTTGAATTCATCACTTCTGCCAGTAAATCCTTGAGTTCCATAGAAGTATCCATCTAATACAAATCCAAATAAAGTTTTACTTGATGGTCCACTCCATACTAGTCTTCCACCACCAGTACCATAATCATCTCTTGAATATTGTATTAAACCAACATGTTTAACTAATGGCATATATTTCATACCATATTCATCGCTTCCAAAGAATCCACCTATGAAGCTTTCTGCTTCACCTGTTTCAGAATTACCAGTTCCACTATCGTAGAAGAATTGGTTATACCCTTTAGTATCACCACTTAATCCACCATATGCTTTATTAGCACCCCAGTTATAGATAGCAACAGGATCATCATAGCTCTTTGAGAAATCTGCCCAAGTAGTTTTATGAAGACCACTATCAACTACAGAAGATGTTAGTAAGTCATTATCTACTAAATATTTATAGAAGTCTAACATAAACATTTCTGGTAATTCACTAACTGCATCAATTCCTGCAGCTCCATTTGTAACTGTTACAACGTCCCAGCCCCATTTACCACCATTAAGTTCATAGCTAACACTTAGTGTATCTGATTCATCTAAAACTTTCGCATAAAGTATAACTTTTCCAGTTTCACCCTTTGCTAAGTTAGTCATGATTTCACCACTAAAATCATTATTTAAATACCAACCAACAAATAGAAAACCTGATTTTTCATATTCTGGGAATGTAATTTCATCTTCAATTGTATATTTATTAGGAGTTAATGTTAATTTTGTATCTCCATCATAATATTCAATTTCATACTCAATAGCATCATAAGTTGCCATTACAACTAAATTACTTTTAACTTCATCAAAACTAGTACTCCATTCTTTGAATGTATATCCTACTTGAGTTGGATTAGCTGGAGCAGTAGCTGCTTCACCGTAATTTACAACTTCTGATTTTAATTCTGTTCCGTCTTTATCAACAAATTTAACTGTAAAAGTAATTTTTTCAAATTCTGCAGTTACAACTAAATCTTCTTTCACATTAGTAAACTCTTTATCCCAGCCCTTAAATGTATAGCCTGTAGGAGCTTCTACGCTAGGAGCTGTTGCATCCATACCATAGTCAACAGTAACTATTTCTTCTTCATCACCAATTACAAATTTAACTTCAAAAGTAATAGTCTCAAATTGTGCATAAACTACTAAGTTTTTTGTTACATTATTAAATTCTTTATCCCAAGATTTAAAAGTAAATCCTTCTTTTTCTGGATCAGCAGGTGCTGTTGCATTTTTACCATGTTCTACAGTAACCTTCGCTAATTCAACACTACCATCAAGGAATCTAACTTCATATTTTTTAATCTCCCATTTCGCATAAAGAGATAAATCTTCTGTTATTCCTTTAGTATCATCAAACTCAGTAGTAAGATTACTATCTGTAAACCATCCTTTAAAATCATACCCCTCCTTTGTAGGTGGGTCTAATTCTAACTTTTCACCCTTATCAACAACTATTTGCTCTAAGTCTTCTTCTGGAAAACTTATAGTATAACTTGATGTACAAGCACTTAAGAACATAAAAGCAAATATAAATAGTAAGAAAAACTTTGTCTTTTTCATTTCTCCACATCCTTTCATACTATATTTTACCAAAACCTTTATCAAAAATAAAGCCTATTCTATAAATAAAAAGAAGATCCTAATTAATTATGATCTTCTTTTTGTTTGTTTCTTAATTTATCGAACCAATTTACTATATTATCCCAGTACTTTAAGACATATCTTCCTGCTAGAAAAACAATTAGGTAAATAGATACCCAGATTAATATTCCCCACCATGTATTCATTGGGATTGCAGTAAATGTATAAGCTGTTAGGTAAGTTGGAATAGTTCTTGTAATTAATATAGAAATAAGAAAGAACTTCCAGCTCATTTTAGTAATACCAGCAATCATACAAATAATATCATCTGGAAATCCTGGTAGTAGTAAAATTAGAAAAATTACTAAATTTTCTCTACCTTTAGCCATTCCAAGGTATTTGTTTAAATTATCTTCGCCTACAATCCATTCAATACTTTTTCTACCTAAAACTCTTCCTAAATAAAAGCTAACAATACTACCTAATAAGACACCAATATTTGCAAGATTAGCAGCAGTGAATGGGCCAAATAGTTTTTCTCCAGCCCAGATAGTTGGAATATTTGTAATTGGTATCAATGTTGTTTGCAAGAAATTTATTAAAACATAGATTGATTTCGCAAAGCCACCAAAAGAATCAATCTTTTCTCTTAGGGCTTCTATATCGTTGAAATATTTATTAAGACCAAAGCCAAAGTATAAACCAACTATTAAAGCTATGAATACTATCAGGATTATAATGACAATTGCTAGTCTTTTCTTGTTTACATTTTTTATTTTTTCTTGTTCCATATTTATACACCTAAACTATTCATATTATAACATTTTTATCATAAAATTATAACTATTTAATTATTCATATATTTTTCTACATTTTTCTACAAACACTTATTATATAATACTTTCTTGTGTTGTTTTTTCATAATTTTTTTGCTTATATTTTAAAAAATAATTATTAAATGACACAAATATAAAAATAT
>JBAYTA010000130.1:0-4198 GCA_041675865.1 Bacilli bacterium
AATCCAGACCCAGATCCAGACCCAGACCCAGACCCAGATCCAGAGCCGGTTAAATATATAGATACTAATGATGGAGTTGTAAAATACTATAATATTGATAATTATAAAGATATTAAGTTTGACAGTAAAACAAATAAATTATTAGTTCTAAGAAATGAAACTATAGATATTTATAATGGAACAACTTTAGAAAAAGAAAAGCAAATTACATCTTTATTAGCTCCATATGCAATTGATGCAGATAATGGCAAAATGGTTGTGAGTTATGGAACTAATCAATTCAGAGTCTATGATTTAACAACTTATTCATATGAAGTAAAACAAACTGATTATGATTATTGGGGAGATTATGCTCAAGCATATGAAATAGTTATTGATGGAGATACTGTAATTTATGCTGATAGGGATCAATCTTGTTATGCGATTTTTTATGATTTAGTTTCAAATAAAACTATTAAAAAGTATGGCTCACTATATAGACCTTTATTTACCCTGAACCGTGAAGATAATATTTTATATATTACCGAAACCGATCTTTCTTCGTCTGATTTAGTTTATTTAAGCTCAAAGACTGGTGAAGAAATATATAGAAGTAGTTTTTCTGAATATTGGTATACAAAGAATAGAATTCGCTTTGATGGGAAATATATACATCATGAAGGAAAGACACATAACCGTCTAACAGGAATAAGTGTATCAACTAGTTACTTAAATCGACTCTATAAATCTTATAGTAATTTTACACCTAAAGAAACGTTACACGAAACAGATAAAGTATCATTTGTAGGAAGTGTAGATGTACAAAATAAAGTTGCCATCTATGATAATAATAAAGATGGTTTTATATATAATTTCTCATTAGATTATGATCTTATTAAGAGCATGAAAGATGGGTATCTTTATGCAACCACAAAAGGAAAATCATATATAGCTATTATAAATATAAATAAACTTGATTCTAATTTAATTGTAGAAGAGGAAGAAGAAAAACCAATTAATACTATTGTAGAATCTAGTGATGGTAAATATAAAACATTACATAGCTCATCATATACAAAATCACTTACAGATGAAAAGTATATCTACATACTAGATGAAAATAGGCAAGAATTAAATGTATATAGTATAGATGGTCTTGAACTAGTACATTCAAAAAGATTTTTATTAAAACCTTTATCTATAGATGCAGACAATGGAAAAGTAGTTTTAGGCTTTGGTGATGCAAGACAGTTTTGGATTATTAATACAAGTGATTGGACTCATGAACTCGTATCTACATTTGAACCCGTATTTTCAACAGTTATATATGAAGATATAATATATTATGCAGAGATAGATCAACATTGTGATGTTAGATACTATAATATGACAACAAAGAAACATGAAATATTAGGCTATTCCGGGTATTATATAGGAATGGCTATAAATAGAAAAGATGGTGTAATATATTTTGGAGATACAAGAAGCTCAGGTTCTGATTTAACTTATTATGATCTTAAAGAAAGAAAAATTATTTTTAAGACATCGGTAAGCTATAGTAGTTCAAATGTAGCTTTTGATGGAAACTTTATTCATTATAATAAAAGCACATATGACAAACAAGGAATAATGGTCTCTAAAAGTGATATTGCAAGAGATTATGATGGATTTAGATTAATGATAAATCCAAAAACTATCTATGATAATAACAATATTTCTGTATATTGTGGTGTATTAAATGATGAGTACAAGACAGTTGTTTATGACTTAACTACTAATCAAGAAATATATTCACTCAACTTAAAGGCTGTGAATGCACAATATGTAGATAATTATTTAATAATTTTTGATGGTATTCAATCTATTATTAAATTAGATTTAAATTAAAAAGCAAGTGGAATTAATCCACTTGTTTTATTTTAGAAATATAATTTTAAAAAGCACGGAATAATTGCTTTACATCTTTAATATGGTTTAGTAAAATTAGACTATGAGGTGAGAAAATGAAAAATTTAAATGTTGATGGTAAAGAATATATTTTTGATATTAACAAATTTAGACTGTCTTTATCAAGATTAAGAAAACAACACGACTATACCCAATCAGAATTAGCGGATATGTTAAACCTTACTAGACAAGCAATTTCTAGATATGAAAATGGTGATAGTTTTCCTGACATCTCTATTTTACTTCGCATATGTGAAATATTTGAAGTATCAATTGATGAATTAATTGGTATTAAAACAAACGGTGAAAAGCAAATTATTAATCAGATTATTGAAGGAAAGGATGTAGAAATTACTGACGAAGCTTCTTTAAATGATCTAGTGAATCTAGCACCCATTTTAAAACCAAGTGTTTTAGAAAATGCTGTGAAAGGATTTAAAGGAGAAGGTATTAATATTGAAAGTATTGTGAAATTAGTGAATTATTTGAATGATAAGAGTATTTATCATTTACTTGCTAATACTGATTTTGCAGCTCCGAGTAATGATATACTAAAATTTCTTTTGCCTTATATGGATGATGATTCAAAATGGGCAGTATTTGCGAAAATATTGGAAGGTAAGGTAGATTATCATTTTCTTGAAGAATTTATTCCTGCATGTAAATGGATAGATTTAGCACTGATTGAAGCTGCTGTGGTAGAAGGTGTACTTGATAATGATGCCTTAAGAGTAATGCATGAAGGTGCAAGAAAGCGTTCAATAATAAATTCCAAAAGTATCTTAAGGTAAAATAAATATTTTATTATTGCTTAGTTTAAATGCCTCATGGTATAATAAATCAATATTGGAGGTTATTTATATGAATCGACCAACAACGAAACAAGAGTTATTAAAGCAAGCAACAGCTAACTTTAATAAATTAATGGATATAATAAACAATCTTGATGAAGAAGTTAAACTTGCAACATTTTCATTTGAAGACCGTGATAGAAATATTAAGGATGTTTTAATTCACTTATATGAGTGGAACGAGTTATTAATAAATTGGATAAGAAGTAACACTAGTGGAGCATCAATTTCCTTTTTACCACAACCATATAATTGGAGTAATTATCCAGATTTAAATCTAATCTTTGTACAAAAACATAAAGATACACTATTCCAAGATGCATATGATGATTTTACTAAATCACATCTTGAAGCTATGGATTTAATAAATATTTTAACGAATGAAGAGTTGTTTGAAAAGAAACATTTTAATTGGACAGAAGATTCGTCTGTTGGTGAGTTTTGTATTGAAACAACATCTAATCACTATAACTGGGCAATTACAAAAATAAATAAACATATAACTACTTATAATAGTTAATTAATAAAAACACACTTTAAGAGTATCATACCAGAGGATAAAGTGTGTTTTTTAACTATTAAATATTGGTAAATTAGGAGGGTTATATGTAAATACTATGAATATAATAAATACAATTAATGCTATAATAAAAATAAATAAGTAGTGTAGATTCTTAGTTTTTTGTGAAGTATAAAAATTGAAACCTATTATTTGACCAAGGGATGTTCCTAATATATAAGATAAAATATCTAAAAACACTGATTCTATTCCAAGTGCTCCAGTATAAGTATAATAAAATATTATAATAAAACTAATATTTATTAGGTATGAAAATAATGCTGAAGCTAGCCATTTTCTTAAATTTATTTGTTTACTTTTAAGTATTATATATGTTATTAACCACCAAAGAATAGTTGGAACTAAAGGTAGTTTTAAATGTTCAAAGACACTTTCACTTATAGGGGTAATGAATCCAACTAAAAAGAACTTACCACTTAGACCATATAAGAAGTGAAAGAAACTTCCTAGCAGAACAATAAATGGAATACCGCAAGTTGTATATTTATTTATTAAACTATTTTTATCATTATTCATAATTTTACCTTATAATCTATCTATTATTATAATATGTTTTTCTTGATTTATTATTCTAATTTCAGAGGTTGTTTTATAATAATATAAAGAGTATAATCAAATAAGAAAAGTATATTAAAGAGGTTGTGTTATGGAAAGGAATTTAAAACTTATAATATTTATATATTTTTTAATTTTAGCATGCTGAAATATAGATTGTTTTGATAAGAAAAGTGCAGAATTAATAGGAAAAAATTACATAGTAACTGAATACAATTTTGTGGATTCACTAATCTCAGCAATCCCATATATTGGAAATATGAGTGTTAAAATTGATGATGAGTTG
>JBAYTA010000131.1:0-4104 GCA_041675865.1 Bacilli bacterium
AGTTGTAATCCCTAAAATCGAGAAATCAACTTTTGACGTAATTAATGTTAGTATTGAAATCGATGAAATAGAGTATAAATTTTATTATATTGTTACTCTTGAAATATTAGAAGAATAGACTTAGTATTGTTACGAAGTTTATTATATGATACAATTTATTTAAGTTTGCAGAATTGAAAGGAAAAATTATGAAGATTCTAATTACAGCTTTTGAAGCCTTTGATAATAATGATATAAATTATTCTAATGAAATTTTAAAAAACATTACTGATTTTGATGGAGTTACTAAACTAATCTTACCTGTTGAATATTATAATTCATTCAAAAAACTTAAGGAGAACATAGTAAACTATAAACCTGATATAATTATTTTACTTGGAGAAGCAAGAAGTTATAATGCAGTTGGTTTTGAAGTCATTGGAATAAATGAGTTAAGTAAAAAACCTGATAATGCAAAACTTGTTCCAAATAAAAGATATATAATTGATGGAGAAGTTGATGGAATCTTTTCAACTTTAGATTATGATTTGTTTAAAGAAGCTTTTGAGAAAGCAAATGCGAAACATTTTAGATCATTTAGTGCTGGTACATATGTATGTAATGCTTTGTTATATCAAACTTTACTTTACTTAAAACAAAACGAGTCTAAGATAAAATGTGGATTTATCCATATTCCTAAATTAGAAAATGATGAAATGGATGTTGTTATACAAGGTATAAACAATTATATTAAAAGTTTAATATAGCTTTAATATAAACTTTAATTATCACTATAATGTAAGGGGCATAAATTATGAAAAAACATCTTTGTTTGTTTGTAATATTAGTAATGATTTTTCTATTATCAGCATGTGACCCAAGTCATTATTATCATACTATTGAAGATTATCAAAGCGTTGAAAGAATTGAACTTATTAATTATAATAATCCAAACCAAAAACAATTTTTGTCTTGGGTACCTGATCACTATGGAAAACTAGTTGGTTTAGATTTAGATAATATTACTGTTTTAGAAATCTTGGATAGTAATTTTTATCCAAGATTTATAAATGATTTAGGAAGTTTAGATATTTTGTATAGGTATTATGCCTATGATTCGCCTAAGGATAAATGTATTCGTATTATTTATACAAATGGAAAGTTAGACATTATTACTGCAAATTATAAAAATTCATCTTATGCTGGCTATATTGGTAGATATAGTAGTGCTGGAGAAGTTGTTGATTTTTATGGTTGTTTTGACAATTTGACTTCATTTATAGATTTAGTAAATGATTATTTTATACAAAAAATCGAAATTGAGGAATAAAATAAAATAATAAATGTTACTTACTGAAGCATTTATTATTTTTTTTTTGGAAGAATAAAAATAGATAACGTTTTTAAATAGATATTTTTATTGAATTATGGTAAAATATATTAAGATATAAACATCCGGAGGAAATACCAAATGAAAAGAAAGACAAAAATTGTTTGTACAGTTGGTCCAGCTATAGATAACGAAGTAATGTTAGAAAAAATGTTTGAAGCTGGAATGAATGTTGCAAGATTAAACTTCTCACATGCAAATTATGAAGAGCATGGTGCAAGAATCAAAATGATTAGAGAAGTTGCGAAAAGAACTAATAAATTCATCGGGATTATGACTGATACTAAAGGTCCTGAAATTCGTACTGGAGTATTTGAAGATGGAAAAGTATTCTTCAATAAAGGCGATGAAGTAAGTTTAGTAAAAGAAGAAGTTGTTGGAAATAAAGAAAGATTCCATATTGCTTGTCCTGAACTATTCGATGATATCGAAGTTGGCCATTATTTATTAATTGATGATGGTAAAATGAGACTTGATGTTGTTGGTGTAAGTGAAGGAGAAATTAAAGCAGTTGTAAAAAATAGTGGACCTATCAAGAGTAGAAAAGGTGTTAATGTTCCAAATGTGAAATTATCAATGCCTTTTGTATCTGAAAAAGATAGAGCAGATTTAATCTTCTCATGCGAAATGGGAGTTGACTTAGTAGCGGCATCATTTGTACGCCGTCCAGAAGATATCATGGAATTAAGAGAAATCTTAGACAGTCATAATGGGAAGAATGTTGAAATTATTGCGAAAATTGAAAACCAAGAGGGATTTAATAATCTAGAAGAAATCTTAAAAGTAGCTGATGGTGTAATGGTTGCTAGAGGTGATTTAGGAGTAGAAGTTAATACTGAATATGTACCTATTTACCAAAAGAAAATTATTGCAAAAGCTAATGAACTAGGTAAGCCAGTTATTACTGCTACTCATATGTTAGAAACTATGATGACAAATCCTCGTCCTACACGCGCAGAAGCAAGCGACGTTGCTAATGCCATTTTAGATGGTACAGATGCTATTATGTTAAGTGGTGAATCAGCTGCAGGTGAATATCCAGTTGAATCTGTACAAACAATGAATAGAATTGCTGAAACTATTGAAGAAATTTTCCCTTATGCAGATCGTCTTCAAAAGTCAATTCAATCATCTCAAGCTACAATTAATGATGCAATTGGTATTGCTACATCACAAAGTGCTTTAACTTTAAAAAATGTAGAAGCTGTTATTGCATTTACTGAAACTGGTGGAACTGCAAAAAGAATATGTAAATTCCGTCCAAATGTTCCAATTATTGCAATTACAGACAATATTGCTACATGTAGAAAATTATCTTATTACTGGGGAGTAACTAGTGTAATTAGAGACACTGTTACTGATATTTCTCAATTTAATCCAATTGCAAATGAAGTTGCAAAAGAATTTGGAATTAAACCAGGACAAACAATTATTATTACTTCAGGTTGGGGTCAACAACATGGAAGCACTAATAATATGAGAATTATCGAAGTAAAATAGGTTTTAATCAAAGATTAGAATAAGTGATGTTCTAATCTTTTTTGTTGATTTTTAGACTAATAAATCTTATAATAATGATAAGGAGACAATTTTTATGGAAGTTAAATTTGCGAAAAAAGAATCGTTTAGTGTAATTGGTAAATTAGGTTCTACAAATGAAGGTGGAAACTTTATAGAAAAACTTTGGGCATCATTTAATCAAGAATTCCAAAAAGTTTTAAAATATGCAAAAAAAGATAATAAAGGTAGGGTTTTAGGAATTTGGGGAGCTATGAGTTCAATGGATAGTAGTTTTAGTCCTTGGGAAGATAACTATGGAAAAGGTCTTTACCTTGCAGGTGTAGAAGTAGAAGATAGTGCTGTTGCACCACTTGGTTGGACTAGATGGAAAATACCAACGTTTAATTATGCGTATGTGAAAGTTGAAGATAATTATTCAGAAGTTTTTAGATATATGATTGGTGAATATCTTCCTAATAATAAGCTAAATTTA
This sequence comes from Bacilli bacterium, assembly GCA_041675865.1. Lineage (GTDB taxonomy): Bacteria > Bacillota_I > Bacilli_A > ML615J-28 > CAG-698 > DUVT01. Next base: position 3,363 of record JBAYTA010000131.1, read on the forward strand.
GTAGGAGCGATTCAAGAATATTATTGTGTAGAAGAAAACATGCAATTATATTTATTTTTTCCAGTTGACTAAAATAAAATATAAATTATGAGGTGCTGTATAAATGATATGTAGATCATGTGGTAGTGAAGTGGACAATAATTTACTTACCTGTCCAAATTGTGGCGATAATTTAAAGGTGGAGGAAGAAAAGAAAATGCAAAATGATCCCGTTATTGAAGATGTTGGGGGAATTATTTGGTTTTTGATTGGTGTAGTAGTTCCGATTCTTGGTTTAGTTCTTTTTATTGTTTGGAAGGATGATAAACCTAAAAATTCAAAATCTTCTGGTATTGGTGCACTTGCAGGTGTAGGATTAAGGATTCTTGGAATGATTGTATTTTCAATTATTATGAGAAGTTTTACTTTTAGGTTTTATATTTAAAAAACAGCAAAGTTATTTAATAATTTTGCTGTTTTTTGTTTTAATTAAAAATAAAAAAACATGTCGAAAAATGTATTTTATATCTTATATATTCTAGGGTATTGTTTATAAATTCTTAATATGTTAAAATAACTCAGTGGAGGTAAATTAATGAAAAAATTATCATTTATTCTATTATTGTTAATAATGGGATTCGTTTTTATTGGTTGTAATGGTGAAGAGGTTGATCCAGAATTTGAAGCTATGAAAGATCAAATTGCAAATCTTGAAAGCCAACTTTTTAACTTGGATAAAGTTTATAGTGATTTGGAAAAAGAT
>JBAYTA010000132.1:0-3785 GCA_041675865.1 Bacilli bacterium
GACATAAAAGGTTTATAATCTTTAGGAAATTGGGATTGTTCCATCACATACCCTCCACCTAGATGCATAAAATTAAATTGAACTTTGGTCAATAGTTAACAGGGATAAACCTTTTCTGGTTCAACCCTTCTTTTGGGACGACTAATAAGTTCTAATGTAGTTCCAATAAGCTCTTCAGTATCTAAATAAGCATATTTGCCATCCCCATCCAAACCAAAACCACTACCATCCATTGTTACTCCCAAGCCTGCCTCTTTAGCAGACTCTAAAGCTTGCTCAATATCATCAACAACAATACCAAGATGTTGAATACCGTAATTGTGTTTATCTATAAACTCTTGATAAACGGTATCACCCTCTTGTTGCTCTATGAGCTCTATTCTCATTGGCCCAATATTTGCTAAAGCAATTCTCATTGAATATTCAGTTGGTTCTCCATTTCTATTCATCTCTTTGAGTAAAGGTTTTTTATAAGTATAAAAAGACCAAGGACCAATCCCAAATATATGGTAAAAGTTCTCAACTGTTTTATCTAAATCTTTAACAACAAAAGCTATTTGAGCAATCCCATTTTTCATAAAAGTTAATTTAGAACTCACTTAACCCTCCAAACTAAAAGATTCTATATGATACCAAATAATGAATATTAATAAATAACTGAGTTTTTGCATAAATAGAAGAGTAAAACTTTAATAGAACACTACTAAATAATACATTAAAAATTATTAATACAATATAATAAACAGCTAATAATCATATTATTCAACAATAAATATAATATATAATAATATAATAACAAAATAAAATTATTTTAAATTTCTACATATGAAGTAACTTCAATATTGTCTTCTTTATTTATGATAGAGATTATATTAAATCTACCTATAAAGTTTATTTATTAAATAACAAAATATATATTTAAAAAATTAATAATGATATTAAACATAATAAAATTAATATTAAATCATGTTAATATGAATTAAAACAAGTATAATAAATAAATAATAATTAAACTGAAATAAGGGGTAAATGTTACTAATACAAATAATTTATAATTCTTAATCAAATCGTATTCAAATCTGCTATTTTAAAAGATCTAATAAAAAGAAACTAACATAAAATTTCTCTGAAGCTATTAAGAGGAAGAGAAAGACCGATTAGAAAATCCTTCGTTGTATTATGACTGTTTAAATGACTAATTAATAAAAAGGGTTTCGATAAATTCATAAAATTAAATAATAAATTATTATGAAGAAAGCTGCTCAGTTTCAGAAATGCTTCATGTAAAAAGAAAATACAATTGCGCATTAAAAAACCACCAGCATGTGTGGTGTTATTGATAGTAGCAAAAGTTGTAAGTAGGGGAAAACTTAAAATCGAAAAGAAATCTTATAAACTCGTAGAATCGATTATTTAATAAAAATTGTATATATGTAAAGCATTAATGAAAAATAGCCACTTCTACAAAAATGTATAAAAAATATATAAAAATATATAATAGTAAAATTAAATAAAAGAATATAAATATAAAAGAAATATAGAAAAACTACCATAAAAGAAGAAAAACCTATTAAAATAGTAAATATAGAAATTATACCAAATTATAAAGATATAAAACAAATATAAAAATCATATATGAGAGACTAAAAAACTAATTAAATAAATATAGAATAATTTATTTATTTATCTGTTTTTATTAAAATAAGTATCATTTGCAAATAGTTGTTTATTGTACTTGTACTATAATAAGGTTCATAATATAATTATCTTTCAAGGTAATTTGGTATGAGTAAAACAATCTCGTTTCACCTTCAAAAAGGTGGAGTTGGTAAAACTACTATCTCTGGTACTTTAGCTTGCCAATCAGCAATGCAAGGCTACAAAACGCTACTTGTAGATGTTGATCCGCAAGGTAATGCATCATCGTGGTTTTACAAGGGAGAAGTTTTACATGAACTTGCAGATGTGCTTCAAGGCAAATGTTTTGTTAAAGATGCAATAGTAAGTATACCCAATATTGATAACTTAGACATGATTTGTACCTTTGGTATCGGTGGGAATCTTAAATTGTATGCTGAGACAAAAATTGCCGATGAACCATACATTTTACAGGATTTAGTGCAAGAACTTGCTAAAAGTTATGACCGTATCTTGTTAGATCTTTCTCCTGGATTAGGCAAAATGGAAAGATCAGCTCTAATTGCTAGTGATGAAATTATAACCCCTATGACTCCCGAAGTCTTTAGCTTAGATGGACTTGAGATTTTTATTGAAGAATTAAATAAGATTAAGAAAAACCTTCGAAGTAAAGTCAAACATGATAAAATTATTATAAACTCTTTCGATGAAAGAATAAAACAACATAAAGATATATATAAGGCTGCCCAAAAAGGCTCTTTCAATGTTTATAAAATTCCGGTTGATCCAGTTTTTAGAAAATCTCAAGAAAGACATATAGCACCTCAAGTTTTTAAACAAAGGGGAAGGGGGCTTAAACCTAAAACGGTTGAAGCGATACAGAAATTAGATAGTGAGATATGGAGTTAAGATATGGCACTAAAGAAAAATGAAAATGTCAATGAAGAATCATTGAGCGCACAAAAAGCAAAAGAACTTTTTACACAAAAAAGAAAAAGGGTTAAAGAGAAAAAAAACTTAACCACCTTCTCAATTGAACCTTCGTTTAAAGCTGAATTGGAAGATATGTTTGCAGATATGGGATTGGGGTGGGCTGCAGGAATTAGATTTGCACTTAAAGAATTTATTAAGAAGTATACAGAATAAATATATAAATAATATAATATAATAGTGCTTAATACATAAGACATATATTTAAATACAATTAGGCTAATATAGTTAAATACTATATTAGCCTTTTATTATTAATAACAAATATCTTATAAATATAAAAAAATATGATAGCAAATAGAAAAATATTATAAACACTATAAAAAATATATAAAAATATATACTAATAATTGAAGATAAGTATATATTAATTGTGATCATAGCTGTAAATATATAAAATGAATTAATTATATAATATAATTAGTTTAAAACTATATAATAATCATAGCGAAAATAAGTTTAAAGATATAAAAATAATTTATAACCTAAATAAGAGTTCTTCATAACTAGGAAATGGCCAAGCTTCTTTATCAGTGTAAATCTCTAAGATATCTACATGACTTCTTAGTAACTCCATTCTTGGTATTATCTCGTTTTGGTAAAACAGAGCTTGATCTAAAGCGCTTGAGTCAATTACCAATGCTTGAGCTAAATAGATATGAAGATCTTCAGTTGTTTTAATAGTCTCATTTAATTGTCTTGAAAGCAGAGATGCAATCTTATCTAGTTCATCAGTTTTGAAATTTAAATCTTTTTGACTTTTTATATCTACACAAAGTTCAGAGAGGTATCTAGTTACAGAAGGAACTATTGAGCGGCGAGCCATTTCTACCATTACACCTGCTTCGATATTTATTTGTTTGCTGTAAATTCCTAAATAAACTTCTAAGCGCCCTTGTAACTCTTCTAATGAGAAGACATTGTGTTTTTCCATCATCTTTACATTAAATGGTTCAATTAATTGTTGTAAGGCATCTACTGTGGACTCAATATTGCTTAAACCCCTATCTTTAGCTTCATCTAACCACTCTTGTGAATAGCCATTGCCGTTAAAGACAACTCTTTTGTGCTCAGAGTAGAACTCTTTAATTAATTCAACAGTAGTTTCTTTAGGGTTTTTAGATTTCTCTAATCTTTTTGCAGCTTCTTCTAAAACA
>JBAYTA010000133.1:0-3744 GCA_041675865.1 Bacilli bacterium
CTTAAATGGATTTTTCTTTACAAAATCTCTAATTTCTTCATCGGATATTGAATGTAATTCTTCTGGAATAACTAAATTATTTAAATCTATATCAAAACTTACTTTTCCTTTAATTTGAATTCTGCTTGCTTCTGATGGGTGAAGTACTTCTTTATGGATTACTTCCACATCTTCTAAATTCATCTTTTTCCCTATTTCTATTGCTGCAAATTCAGCTTTTCTTATAGATGTAGGTAGAGTTATATCAACCACAACAAAGCCATCAGCTAACCATTCAACTTCCGGTTTTATTTTTGAAGAGTTACGATATTCATCTTTTTCCCTTAAACGAGTATCTACATTATCATTTGGGTCTAGTTCATCAATATATTGGATTTTACTTCTGTCTTCAAAAGTAGAACCATTGATTAATGAAGCAGGATTCCTTACTGCAGCTTTATCGTATTGTTCAACATTGTTATATCCAAAATGTGCAGTTACTGGAGCAAAATAATCTTTATCTCTTTCATAGATTGAATTAGCACCAATTCCACCATTTATTTTTCTGATAATTCCATCACTATTTCTTTCTGGATAAAGACCTGAATCTATGAAGAACCCTTTTTCAACTGCTTCAAAATAGCCACCAACTTCTAAAAGTTCTTCAAAGAAAAGAATTGAGCGTTCTTTAAGTTCTCTAACCATTTCTTTCATATAGCCATCATTTCTTATACTTACTAAGTCTTTTAGACCATCCATTGCATTAAGCGCTTGTTTTGCTGTATCACATGCTTCAATATTATACATATGCCATGGGACATTTCTTCCTTCATCTGGTGTAATAGTTGATTGAATATCAGCAGATGTAAGTCTAGAAATCATTAGATTCATTACATGTGTTACAGTTGCTTCTCTTGTAGAAGACTCCATATATTTAGTATTCATTTGTGCTCTTATTTTATATTCACTGAAGAAATCTCTTAGAGCTACTGCATACGGAAGATTAATTTTTAAATCAGGAGCAGGGGAAGCAATTGGTGGAACACTGGATAGTGCAATTAAATTTTTATCCATTCCTGCTTTTACAGAGAAGATGGAATTTATTGCATGTTGGACCATAAGTTCTGGCATTACTTTTTCTGCTTGCATAGCTGTAGCATTTGCATTATGTGCTCCATCAATTTGGAGCATTTTTGCATATGCCATTATTTTTTTAGATTCAGCTGCATCTACAAATGAACGAACCATATTGATATTACGATATAGGACATTGTACTGTGGATCTTGATGTGCTCCATTTACGCCTTCTTCCACAAACATAACTGCAATTTCAGGTCCAGCAACGCCAGACACATAGGAATGATAATTTATTGGTCTCCCTACTTCATCTTCAAACATATCAAGTGCTTTTCTTTGAGCCCTTACTTGTTTTCTAGTAATTGGTACACCACCAACGCCAGCAGGGGTTCCTTCAATTAAACCGTCAAAATGGGATTGACCAGCTGTTCTAATTACCATAATATGGTCTGCGCCATGCCATGCAGCCATTCTCATCCTTCTAATATCATCTTCAAATCTTCCACTTGCAATTTCTGTTGTAATAACTTCTTGTGGTTGCGGATCAATATTATTAAAATATTTTGCTGCAGGAAGCGGAACAGAGTTTTTCAAATTTTTAGAAGTTTCTTGATAAGTAAAATTATTCAGTTTTTGATTTGGGATATGCTCTCTCCAAGTCCAACCATTCCTTCTTGGTTTATATTTATCTAAATCTTTAAGGATATTTCTAATAACTAATTTATTATCAATCATTTCCTCACCTCAAAACTTTTTATAACTTCATCCCAACCTTTATCTTCCATTAACAATAGACCAGCTTCTCTAATTGTTAGATTTGCTAATTTTGAATATCTATAAACTACATGACCTGCACCTTTTCCTATAAGGTTATTATCAAGTGTTTTATCTACAATTACTTTAGCTTCCATAGAAGAAAATCCCATTCTAAGTAGGACACTTCTTTCAATTGAAGGAGAAGTATATTTTTTTGCCATATCTATTAATGGATTAACAGTTTTTTCTGCTAATTCCCAAAAATAGTTTTTTAGCTCTTCATCACTTAATGATTTTAAATGTTGTCTTCTTTTTTCAAAATCATCTTTTCTTATCATGTTAAAACCTCCGAGCTTACATTAATTTGTTTTAAGTAATTTAATACAAATTCTTTTTCTTTATTTACTTCTTTAGCTAAGAATTCAATGTCATTCTTAGTTAAATGTTTATGATTTTTGATTAAATTATTAATAAGTGATTTTCTCATTTTATCTAAATCTTGTTCTACAGCTTTAATCAACCTTATATCTTCAGGCAAAATAATGTTTTTGCCAGGAATTTCATCTTTTGGATTACCAAACTTAACTTCGATATTATTTTGTTTTGCGAAATCAAGTTGAGCTTGATGGTGTTTACCAGCACCAGTATATTCTGTTTCTTGTACAATAATAATTTTATCTTCTTCTAAATCTTTTGCTAAACTAAATGCAGCAGCAAGTGAAGTGTTACCAGCAGGACCTCTTTCAATTCCTTCTAAGGCAGTAAGTGCTTCGGTTATAAAGAAAACTTCCCCTTGATTTATTGTCACAAAACGATCAATATATCTGAGTGGTCTAGCAGCAGATCTTGGAACATCGCTTCTATCTGGATAAGTCATAAAAGGATATGAGAAACCTGTATGACCTGTTGTAAATGACTTTCGATTAAAATCTGTATCACTTGCCATGTGTAGCCCCCTTAAGTTCACACTAGCACCAACAATTTCTACTGGCTGACTTGTTACTTGTTTTATACCTCTAGCAGTTCCTGTTAGGTTACCACCACCAGCATTAGTAATCACTACCATATCTGGGTATTTATTAGTTAGTTTAAAACAATCTTCCATTAGTTCAATACCTAAAGTCTCAACACCTTTAATCCCGTAAGAGGTATAAAGAGAAGCATTGAAGTAATTTGTTTCTTCTAAAAGTTTTAGTGAAACATTAAATAGTTCAGGACCAACTGTTAATTGTACAACCTCAGCCCCAAGCGCTTCACATGCTCTTGCTTTTTCAATAATTTCTGGTTGACCGATTTGTCTTGAATCGAAACATTCTTGTACAACAATACATTTTAAACCTAGTTTTGCTGCTTGAGAAGCTACTGCAGCACCATAGTTTCCACTGGTTGCTGCTATTACACCTTTATAACCTAAGCGCTTTGCGTGATAACAAGATATACTTGCCCTTCTAGCTTTAAAACTTCCACTATCATTTAAGGCTTCATCTTTAATGAATATTCTTGCTCCAAAACCTGGTTTTGATATTTTTCTAACCAAATTAGTTAAATTTTTTAATTCCTTTAATGGGGTATTTCCTACACCATTTTCAAATTGGATTTTTTTAATCTCATCAATTGAATATTCTACATCATTCATTAAGGCCTCATAGTCAAAACCAATATTGTCCTTTTCATATTTACTAAAATCAATGCCGACAGCTTTTTTCATAATTTCATTTTTTCTTTGTAAGATATTATGCATTAAGATCACCATATAGTTCCTTTAAAACCATTTCATCTATCTTATTCAATTCTTCACAGAAATTTCCAAAATTATGTTTGAAGGAAGGGTTAGCTTCTTTTAATATGCCTTCTTCAATTCTACCTGTCTTAGTCTTTATTTTTACAATCTCACCAATTTTACTATCATTAAGAAGGAATCCTTTTACCCAC
>JBAYTA010000134.1:0-3736 GCA_041675865.1 Bacilli bacterium
ACATTCTTTGCAGATTTAAGTAATTCTAAATGAGAACTTTCTTTTTCCTTTGTTACTTTTTGCTTAACTTCAACTTTCGAATCTTCTTTTTTACCAATAACTGTTGTTTTACCAAGAAGAATATCCATTAAGCTTCTATTCATTGCTTTACACATTATTTGTGTTAATAATAGTCCACTCGAACCAACAATTCCACCAACAGCTACTAATAATGTATCAGATATTGCAAGCCCAGCAATTGCCCCTGCTACACCGCTAAAACTATTTAGTAATGAGATAGTAATAGGCATGTCTGCTCCACCAACTCTAATGGTAAACATTATACCAAAGATGCTTGATAATAGCATAGTTCCTACAACAGCAATTGTTGGATCAATTAGATTTGGGATTGACCCTATAATAATCATACCTACTGCTAATATTAAGGAGATTGTTGTATAAATTTGGTGTCCCTTAAATACAATCGGTTTTTGAGTAAATATTTTGTGCAGTTTACCTGCTGCTATTAAACTACCTAGTAAAGTTATAACGCCAACACTGATTGCTAAAAGTGATGTTGATTTACTAAAAGCATCTAAATTTGCACCAATTCCAAATGCAGCAAATATACCAACTAATAGTGATGCGCCACCACCTAATCCATTTAATAACGCAACCATTTGCGGCATTTCGATCATTTTAACTTTATATGCTAATATTAAACCTAATATTGTTCCTATAGCAAGTGCAACATAAATTAGTGGCATAGGTAAAACATTATACCTTACAAAAGTTACTATAATACCAAGTAATAATGCAAATGCACTTAAACCATTTCCAAAGACAGATGTCTTCACTTTACTCATTAAATAAATACCTAATAGAATTACCAAAGCTAAAACAGCACAAATAATATAATACAATGTAGGAGAAATTAAGTTTGATGTATTTAAAGCAAGAATAATATTACTCATTTACCTTCTCCTTCTTTCTATTAAACATTTTAAGCATTCTATTAGTAACTGCAAATCCACCAACTACATTAATCATTGCTAGAATAATTGCTATCATCCCAAAGATAATTCCTAAAAAAGTATTACCAGAACTTAAATTTTCTATAACAAATGCAGTAGCTGCAATTGCCCCAATTACTGTTACCCCAGATAATGCATTCATTCCTGACATTAATGGAGTATGCAATAAACTAGGAACCTTATTAATAACTAAATAACCAACAATTGTAGCAACGATAAAAACAGCTACTAAAATATATTGAACAGTATCCATATTCTCTCCTTTATATATTATTTTGGGAGGCAAAATAGATTGCCTCCCTATTTAAGTTTTTATTTTAAGCCCATTGCTTCTAGGGCACCTTCATGAACAACTTGATGATCTTTTGTTACTAAAATAGAAGAAACAATTTCATCTGATAAATCTAATTCAATTTTCCCGTCTTTTTGTAGATAATTTAATAAATTATATACATTATTTGCAAACATCCAAGTTGATGATGTTGGAAGCATTCCAGGAATATTTTTAATACCTTCAATAATAACATTGTTCTTAACAACTCTTTCGCCAGGTTCAGTTATACTACAGTTACCACCTTGGTCAATAGATATATCTACAATAGCAGATCCTGGTTTCATTAATTTAACCATTTCATCAGTTACTAGAATAGGAGCTAATTTACCTGGTACTAATGCACTTAAGAACACTATATCAGATTTCGCAATAACATCTTTAATATTTTCTCTTTCTTGTTCAAGATACTTTTCAGGTAAAGAGTTGGCATGTTTTCCATCTTTACTAATTGCAATTTCAACTGGAATTCCTGTATCAACAATTTTTGCACCTAAAGATTTTGCTTGTTCGTTTGCTTCAGGTCTAATATCACAAGAATAAACAACTGCACCTAATCCTCTAGCTGTAGCAATAGCTCTTAAGCCTGCAACACCTGTTCCAATTACAAATACATTAGCAGGTTTAATCATACCTACTGCAGTACCAATCATTGGTACAAATTTAGATAATTCATCAATTGCCATTATCATTCCCTTGTATCCTGCACATGTACTCATAGATGATAGTGCATCCATGCTTTGAGCACGACTAATTCGTGGAACTCCATCTAATGTAAGACCAATAACACCTTTTGCTGCCATATCTTTAATCATCTTATGATTAAGTGGAGCAGCTGGATGAAGGAATGTAATAATATATTGTCCTTCATGCATCATATCAATTTCATGTTTATTTTTTTCTTTATTAAATTGAGGTTCCTTAACCTTTAATATAACATCAGCACGTTTATATATTTCTTCAGGATCTTCCAATAAAGTAGCTCCAGCAGCAGCATAATCCTCATCAAGATAAAAAGAACCTAATCCAGCTCCTTTTTCAAACAATACAGTTAAACCATCATTAACCATCTTCTTGACAGTATCTGGAATAGCAGACACGCGTCTTTCCCCATGCATGATTTCTTTAACAACACCAATTACCATAATTTCCTCCAAATTATTTGTTATGTTTTTTTATTAAATTAGAATACTCGTTTTTTAAGGTGGATAGAATTACCATAGTTTTAGTTTTTGAGACACCAGGAATACCTTTTATGTCATTAAGTACACGCTCTAATCTCTTAGTACTATAAGTTGATATCTTTAACTGATAATCAAAATCACCAGCTAAATAATGGCATTCACTTATTGAGTCATGTTCAATCATCGCTTTCACAAATCCTTCATTGTATTTTGGATGATCTAATGTAACCATTATAAGTGCAGATACATCTTTACCAAGAATAGCGTGGTCTAAAACAACAGTATATTTTTTTATAATTCCTGCTATCTCTAATTTTTTAATCCGCTCGATAACTGCAGATACTGATAATCCCACCATATCACTAATTTCTGATGCATTGCATCTTGAATTGTTAATCAAAGCATTAATTATCTTAACGTCAATTATATCCATAAAAACCCTCATATTTCATAGATATTATATCATAATACCGTAAAAATTCAAGCGTTTTCATGTAATTAGTGAAATTTTTTTATTGCATATGGTTTCCAAGAGAAAAAAAGAAGGTTTAGAGGATATATCTAGCCTTAAACCTATTTATTGTCAATCGATTTTATTAATAAATATACAAGTGCAGCAGGTGGAAACAAAATTAATAAAACGATAAATATAACCCAGTTGACTTTTGCAAATGTCTCTTTTGTTTCCTTATTAAAGAAACTACTATTACTTGAATTTGAATATTTATTTGAATTATTACTCTTGCTAGAGTAACTTCTAATATTACCACAATACGGACATTTATCATCACTTACAGCAATTATATTCCCACAATTACTACATTCATATGATCTATTCATCCGTCTTCACCTACCTATTCAATTTTGTTCCACACTTAGAACAGTTCTCATCTTCTTTTTTTACTTCATTATTACATAATGGGCATCTTAGCTTCATCGGGCTTCCACAATATCTACAGTACGGTGAATTATCATTAAGTTTACCACATCTAGGACATTCTTCTTGATCATTAGAAACTTTAGATGTGAATTTAATTTCTTCTGTTTTTACAAATTCTGTCTTTTTGAAATCATCAAAACTCTTATTCTTTTCAGTAAATGATTTAAAATCAACTTTTTCTCTTACTTCTTCTGTCTTTTCAATTTTTTCAAAAGTATTGTTATTTGTGTTTGTTGAAACAGAATCAACATCTTCTTTAACTTCTTCT
>JBAYTA010000135.1:0-3624 GCA_041675865.1 Bacilli bacterium
AAACAAAAAACTATCAACATAAGGATAATGTTATCTAAATGTTGTTTTTTTTATTTTATTTAAAATATTTGTTTAAAACAAAAATAAGAGTGCCTACAAAACCTGTTTGTCAACACTCTGAGTGGTGAATTTTTCACCACTAATTTTTTTTGAATAAACTATTTTTCAGTATAATTGGATAAACCCCAATAGCTACAAATGATAACATAAAATATCTAATCATATCAAAGATGATATTGTCTTTTGGAAATACTGCTTTCAATCCAATTAATAAACCTAGAACAATGATGATTGCAATTATTGCTCTAATAATCCTAAATTTTAAATGAACTGATTCATCAAAGTCTAAATACTTCTTCTCTAATAAAACGGCTAATATATAACCAATATAGAAACTATAAATTGTAAATAAATCTTTATATTCAAAATAATTTGTTTTTAATTTATTTAGATAAATAAATAAAAATGGCAAGAATATTATTGCAACAATTAAATATAAGCGGATTTGATTTTTAAAATCATTCTCATATTTTTCATGAAGTTTTAAACCGAAGTAAGCAAGTACAACGCCTAGAATTATTCCTATAATTACATCAGTAGGATAATGAACTCCTAAGATTACTCTTGATAGTCCAACAAGTAAAATTAATATACTACTTATAATCCAAAGGTAGTTTTTCTTATAAGAAAAAGCAATGGATGAATAAGTTACTGCAGCGTTTTGCGCATGTCCACTTGGGAAAGACATTCCAGAAGCATGTTCTCTTACTGCTTCTTCTACAGGATAAGTAGCATTAGGATGATTAAATGGTCTAATTCTATCTACTACTACTTTGAGTGAGTTGTTAACTAAAAGTGAAGTAAAGATAGAAAAAGCAATTCTTTGTCCTTGTTTTTTTGAGAAAACAAAGTAGACAACAAGAATGGTTAATATTAATATCTCTTGACCTCCAAAATTTGTTATAAATTTAAACAAAGAATCAAAAAAAGAAGATATATTCTCTCTAATTTTATTTAGTATTTCTATTTCAAAATTTGTCATAACTAGCTCCTTATATATAGATACCTCTAATTGTATTATTTTAATCAAAAAAAGTAAAGTAAAACCATCTCATTTTTGAGATGGCATATTAATGTGTTATTTTTGATGCGATTAAGTTTGTTCCAGAACGACCTGTAATTAGTACAAGTTCTCCTTCTTCTAAAGTATAGTTACCTCCGCAGATAGCTTCCCAGGTAATGCTATAGAATTTAATTACTCCAATAGTATCTGGATTAATTGGTTTTAAGACTACTGCTTCTCGACCAATAAAAGTTGTTATTTGGTTTTCAAATATACGCTCTTTTTGGACTTTTTTATAATATGGATTTAATAATATTTTAAAAAATATAATGCAGAATGAAAAAATGATAACTTGATATAAGGCATTTGCGAAAGCAATACCACAAATAAAAGAAACCAAAGCAGCAAAAGAATAATTAAGTAACTCTAGGTTTTTGTGTTTTCTCTCTATTATGATTGTAAAAAAGAAAAGAACTACCCAAAAAATCATAAAAAATGTATTTAGATATTCGTATTCATAGTCCATTTTATTACCTGCCTAACTGCATAAATTTTTATTTTTTTAAAAAAGGTTCATATAGTCCATATTATATTATATTAAAAAAGATAGATTATGTAGAAAAATGTAAAAATTTTATTAATTTTTACACTCTAAAGATATCATTTATGTAATTATATTATATATTTTTTAAAAAAGCAAGTTTTCACATAAGAATAAAATAAATAGTTAAAAAAAGTCACCATATAATTGTTTAAATATTTGTGATAAAAATAATTTTTAATTAGACAATATAAATGAGAAAGAGTTTTTCTTATCAAAAAACAATTGAAAAACATATTTAACTATGTTATAATATTTTCTAGGTTTATAAGGAGGCTAACATGAATAGAACAGTTAGAAGATATATTATATTATTTATATCAATTTTAATCCCGCTTTTAGCTGCTTTCGGGGTAGGAGTGTATGGATACAATTCTGAAAAGTTTGGGCAAAAACTATGGAAAGATGAATTTGCAATAGAATACCTAACTTTCGAAGATGAATATACAACGAAAGACAAGATTGAAAGGTATATAAAATACGGTATAAATAATCAATACTATTCATTTGATCCAACTCCAATACATGAAGAAGAAATTAAATCGGATGATGATAAAAAATTACTAGATATTCTTATTTATAGAGTAGTTTATGATTTAGATGCACAAGGGAATGATAGATTCCAATACTTGTTCTTCTTCTACAATGTGCAATATCAAAATATTAGAGATTTATTTGTAGCAGATGAGAATTTAAGACAAGAAATTAATAATGCATTTTTACCAACATTTGTTCCAAGGATTTCCACAATCACTGATGATGAGGAAGATGTAACAGAAAGAGGAATTACTCAAATACCGGAAGAACAATTATCGTTTCCTGATTATGAAGCAGATATAGATTTTAAATCAGGAAAGAATGCTGATGAAAATGAAGAAATAAACAGTAATGATTCTTTAGTCAAAGTATATATGGGATTTGTTCCAATGCGTGAAGTTGATGCTCCAACAAAATATAATATAAAAATTAATTCTATGGTTGGAAGCATTTTAGATGATGAAGGTAATAGCATTAAAACTGAAGTAACTAGTTTCGATATTGATCTAGAAGTTGATCCAGAAAAGATAGACTATAGTGATTACGAAAAGAGTCATATGCAAGACTTAAATTCTGCAGGGTATTTTGGTTGGGTATTTCAAAATTACTTATGGTGGATTGGCTTAATTGCTTTTGCAGCTATTGGTTTAATAACAGGATCATTTTATCTAGTGTATGTATCTGAAGAAAAAAGAATGCTTGAAGAAAGCAAAAAAGGAAATAAGAAAAGAAGAAAGTAGATTGCATTAAGCAGTCTTCTTTTTGAGTGAGGATTATGGATATAATAGAAATTGAAAGAGCTTTAATTAAAAGGTATAAGAATAAACTATATAATAAGTTTGTGAAAGCAATTTTAGACTATGAACTACTTCAAAATGGTGATGTTGTAGGAGTTTGTATATCAGGTGGTAAAGATAGTTTTGTATTAGCAAAAATGTTTCAAGAATATGTTAAGCATGGAGCAATAAAAATTGATGCTAGATATTTAGTAATGGATCCTGGATTTAATAAAGAAAATATTGATAATTTAAAACTTAATGCCAAAAAATTAGGTATTCCAATTACTACAAAAGAATCAGATATTTTTAAGGTAGCAGAAAAACACGGCAAAGAAAGTCCTTGCTACTTATGTGCAAGGATGCGAAGAGGATTCTTATATCAATTTGCGAAAGAACAAGGATGTAATAAAATTGCTCTAGGACATCATTTTAATGATGTTATTGAAACGACACTGTTAAATGTTTTTTATGGTGGGACTTTTAAAACTATGTTACCAAAACTTAAGGCTGAAAACTTCGGCAATATGGAATTAATTAGGCCTATGTATTATATAGAAGAAAGAAATATTATAAATTATATGAATTATTGTGAAGTTGAAGCAATGAACTGTGGTTGTAAGATTGCTAGTGGAGTATTTTCATCT
>JBAYTA010000136.1:0-3512 GCA_041675865.1 Bacilli bacterium
CCAGGAGGACCATATAGTAAAACATGGTCTAAAGTTTCTTCTCTTTTTAAAGCTGATGTTATAAAAACATTTAATAATTCTTTAATAGAATCTTGACCAACATAATCTTGTAATCTTTTTGGTCTTAGACTCTTATCATAATCTAATAAAATTTCATCATTATAATCCATATTTTACTTCTCCAATTTACATTTATTCTTATTTTATGATATAATACTTTTGGTGGTGAATAACTTGTTTAATTACATTAAAGGAAATGTCACAGTTATTAGAGGAGATTATATTGTTTTAGAAAACTCTGGAATTGGTTATCAAATTAGAGTCCCAAATCCATTTAGTCTAAAATTAAACGAAGATTATAAAATCTACACTTATCTCCACATTAGAGATGATATCCGTGATTTATACGGATTTATAACAATCCAAGAACGTGACCTATTTTTAAAACTTATTTCCGTGAAGGGAATTGGACCAAAAGGAGCAATTGCAATTATTGCTAGTGATTCAATTGATAAAGTAATTAATGCAATTGAATCAAAAAATGCAAAATACTTACAAAGATTCCCAGGTATTGGTCCTAAAGCTTCACAACAAATTGTCCTAGATCTTTATGGCAAAGTTAACTTTAACGATAACCAAGAATCAAACGATCCAAAAGTATCTATAATCCAAGATGCACTTAAGTCTATGGGTTATAATACTAGCGAAATCAAAAGAGTTAATAAAGTTATTCTAGATAATCTAGAAAAAGACAATAATGAAATATTAAAACTTGTATTAAAAAATCTAATCTAGTAAAACTAGATTATTTTTTTATTTTCCAATTGATTCTAATCTGTTCTTATATTCAATCTTGTTTTGCTTCATTGTATCTTTGTAGATAGTATGTTCAACTCTCTCATGATTTGCAATATTTTCAGCATAAACTTTTTTAAAGTGAGTAATTTTATATTTACTTTGTTTAATAAATTTGTTCAAATCTTTTTTAGATTTATCTTGTTTTAACTTTAGCTCATTTTTATATGTATCTATCTTTGATAAAATATCTCTTTTCTTTATATTATAATCATTAATAATTTTCTTCGTTTTATCCTTGATATCCTTTAATTGTTTATTGTAATTATCTTTTTGTTTATTGTTTATATTAATAGCATTATTTTCATTATTCTCATACAAAATCTTTAACTTTTTAGTATCGTTATTAAAACCATCATCTAAAAACTTAGAGAATTTTTTAAAATATAAATTATGAACATTTTCATTTTCTTGCCAGTAACCCTTAATCAAAGAGAATGTGAGATTTAACTGATCCTCAAATGTTCTTGTTAACGCTATAATAATACCAGTAAACTTTGAAAAACTTACATTTAATGCTTTAATGTATTCATCAACAATGACATTAAATTTATCTTTAAAATCATCATAGTTTAAATTACTACCATAAATTTTTTCAAATTTACTTCCAACTAATGCTTCAACCAAATTTTCATAGATGTTAACTCTTCTACTAATATAAGCATCTGTATTAATAATAAGAATTTCTTTAAATGATAATATATAATTTCTCAGTGATGTTATTAAACTTTCTACAGCTTTTTTATCAATTGAAATTAAATATTTGTCAGTCATAAAAAATTCAGTTAATTGTGTTTTATCAAAACTATAAATTTCAGAATTTATTTTTTCAACGGATTCATAGTTTAACTTATTTTTTTCTTTTTGGGTATATAAAACATCATTATTAACTAGATTAACCCCATCTGCAGTTTCTTTTTCAAATTCTAATTGATCAAGGATATTGTCTCTTTCAAAATCCTTAAGCTTTAATTGATTTTCAAAATCTTTTAGAGCAGTTTTTAAAGCCTCTTCATCTTCTAATAACTCTTTTTCATACTCTAAAATTTTTACTCTTTGCTTGAATTCTTCAGTTAAAACAGAATTGTCTAAAATAATCTTTTCTTGAAACCTTTTAAAATCAAGTGCATTTTCATAATTTTGTAGAGCATACTTATTTTTTATATTTAAATTTTCTTTAATCCCAACTAAACGAATTGAATTAATTTTTCTTTGAGCTTCTCTAATTAATTTTACATCTTCCATTTCAAGAATGCTTTTTTCAATATCGCTATATTGCTTTATATTAGCTTCATTTAATCTATCTAAATCAATTCCCATTCTTCTTGTATATTCAATTTCACGATTCTTAAAATTCTTTTCTTCCTCAATTAGTTTTGTGTTATTTTCTTTATGCAAGAATCCTAATTCTTTTCTTTGAGCTGTGATTTTATGGGTTAATTCAGTTTTCTTTTTCTTTTGATTAATTAAAAATGGTTTTAATTCATCCTCTTTTTGCCTTTTAAGTTCAAGTATAACATCTTCTAAATTGTACTTATTTCCTTTTTCACTTTTAGTAAGATTATCAATTCTAGAAATAAATTCATCTATTTTTTCCTTTATTTCATTATCAGTCTTTATTAACTCAGATTCTAACGACTTTATAAAAGTAGATTTTTCATCTACTTTTAAATTTAAATCACTTAACATATAGTCAGCCTTTTCATCTGATTCATGATTAATTTTATCTAAATATGAAATAAACTCTTCGTTTATTTTCAATAATTCTAGTTCTACTGTTTTTAAATCCATTAATCTCACCCTATTTCTTATATTCTAAAATTCCCTCGGCCTTTCCCTTTGCCCTTTTTTTGTTTTTGTGGAGTTCTTTGCATTTGCCTTTGCATAGCACTTGGATCAAGATTACCACCCATTGAACTTAATGCACGCATTTGAGTTTTCATCTCATCAAATCTCTTAATTAAAGCATTAACTTCAGTATATGGTCTACCTGATCCAGTAGATATTCTTTGTCTTCTTGACATAGATTTTGCAAGTAACTCTGGATTCCTTTTTTCTTGTTCTGTCATTGATCTAACAATTGCTTCTAAATAAGAAAATTGTTTGTCATCGATATCAATATTTTTTAAAGCTTTTCCAAGACCAGGAATTAAACCTAAAATACCTTTTAGAGAACCCATTCTCTTAATCCACTTTATTTGTTTTAGGAAGTCGTTATAGTTAAAAATACCCTTTTGCATTCTTTCAGCCATTTTCATAGCTTCTTCTTCATCAATACTTTCAGATGCTTTTTCAACTAAGGTAACTACGTCACCCATTCCTAATATTCTTCCAGCCATTCTTTCAGGATGGAACACTTCTATTTGATCTAACTTTTCACCAAGACCCATAAATTTAATAGGTACATCAGTTAAATAACGAACAGACAGTGCTGCTCCTCCACGTGTATCTCCATCTAACTTAGTTAAAATACAACCAGTTAACTTTAATCTTTCATTAAATGTTTGGATAACATTGATTGCATCTTGACCCATCATTGCATCTATTGTAAGCAATATTTCATCTGGTTTTGCTAGTTTTTGAACTTCTTCTAATTCATGCATTAACTCATCATTTATATGAAGTCTACCAGCAGTATCTATGATTGCTAAATCATA
>JBAYTA010000137.1:0-3351 GCA_041675865.1 Bacilli bacterium
AATATGGAATTAATTAGGCCTATGTATTATATAGAAGAAAGAAATATTATAAATTATATGAATTATTGTGAAGTTGAAGCAATGAACTGTGGTTGTAAGATTGCTAGTGGAGTATTTTCATCTAAACGTAGAGAAATCAAGAATTTGATTGCGAAAATGAAATTAAATTTTAAAGATGTAGAAAAAAGTATATTTCAAAGCACAAACAACGTTAATCTAGAATGCATTGTTGGTTGGGTAGCAAAAGGTGAAAAGAAATCATTTCTAGACGAATATATTGATAAATAAACCTGTATAGTTTACAGGTTTTTATTTTACCTATTTTTAAATGTTTGAAAACCCTTTTATTTTTCAAATCAAGTATGTTATAATAAAAAGGAAAAATTAGGAGGAAATATATGGGAAACAAAAAATTTGTTTATATGTTTACTGAAACCGACCAAACAATGCGCAATTTAGTCGGTGGAAAGGGAGCTAATCTTGGTCAAATGACCAAACTAGGATTGCCTATACCACAAGGGTTTACTGTTACTACGGAAGCATGTACTTTCTATTATGAAAATAATAAGAAACTTTCTGATGATATTGTAAATCAAGTTGAAAAATCAATGGCTGAGTTAGAAAAAATTACAGGCAAGAAATTTGGAGATCCGACTAATCCTTTATTAGTTTCGGTACGTAGTGGTGCAAGGGCGTCAATGCCAGGAATGATGGATACTATTCTAAATCTAGGGCTTAATGATGAAGTTGTTGCTGGCTTAGAAAAAATTACTGGAAATCCAAAATTTGCAAGAGATTCTTATCGTAGATTCATTCAAATGTATTCAGATGTTGTAATGGGTGTATCAAAATCAAAATTTGAAGAAATTATTGATGAAATGAAAGAAGAAAAAAATGTTGCAAGTGATATGGATTTTACTGCTGAAGATTTTACTGAAATGATTGAAAAATTCAAAAAGTATTATTACAAGCAAGTAAAGAAAGATTTCCCAGTTGATCCAAAAGAGCAACTTTTCGGAGCAATCAACGCAGTATTTAATTCTTGGGATAATCCTAGAGCAAACTATTATAGAAAGATGAATAATATTCCATATGAATGGGGAACAGCAGTAAATGTTCAATCAATGGTATATGGTAATATGGGTAATGATTCTGGAACAGGTGTTTCGTTTACTAGAAATCCTGCTACTGGAGAAAATGAAATTTTTGGTGAATATTTAATCAATGCTCAAGGGGAAGACGTAGTTGCTGGAACAAGAACTCCATCTCCGTTTTCTAAGTTAAAAGAAGAAATGCCTAAAATCTATGAAGAATTTAAGACTTTATCAAAAAAACTAGAAACTCATTTTAAAGATATGCAAGATATTGAGTTTACAATAGAAAAAGGCAAATTATATTTACTGCAAACAAGAAATGGTAAAAGAACAGCTGAAGCTGCTTTAAGAATTGCTGTTGAGATGGTTAACGAAGGTCTAATTGATAAAAAACGTGCTATTATGTTAGTGCAACCAGAACAATTAGATGCATTACTACATCCACAATTTGATGAAAAAGAATTAAAGAAAACACCTCATATTGGTGAAGGTTTACCAGCGTCTCCTGGAGCTGCTAGTGGACAAGTAGTATTTAATGTAGAGCAAGCTATTAAAATGACTAACGATGGCAAGAGAGTAGTTCTAGTTAGATTAGAAACTTCTCCTGAAGATATTGAAGGTATGCATGTTTCCGAAGGCTTCTTAACTGCTCGTGGTGGTATGACATCTCATGCTGCTGTTGTAGCTAGAGGAATGGGTAAATGTTGTGTATCTGGTGTAACTTCATTAAGTATTAATGAAGAAAAAGGCTTCTTCACTTTAGGTGGAAAAACAGTACATCAAGGCGACTATATCTCGCTAGATGGAACAACAGGAAAAATCTATGCAGACAAAATACCTACAGTTCCAGCAAGAATTAGTGGAAACTTTGAAACATTTATGAAATGGTGTGATGATGTTAGAATTCTTCAAGTAAGAGCTAATGCAGATACTCCTAAAGACGCAATTCAAGCACGTGAGTTTGGTGCAGAAGGAATTGGTTTATGTAGAACTGAACATATGTTCTTCGATAGCGAAAGAATTAATGTTGTTAGACAATTTATTTTAGCTGATACTCCAATTCAAAGAAAGAAAGCACTAGACAAACTATTACCAGTTCAAAGAAAAGACTTTGAGGAATTATTTGAAGCAATGGGAGACTTCCCTGTTACTATTCGTTATTTAGATCCACCTCTACATGAATTCTTACCATCTGGTTATGATATAGCTGAAGTTGCGAAAGAATTAGGCGTTAGTGCTGAAAGAGTTAGAGCTAAGATAACTGAATTACATGAGTTCAATCCTATGATGGGACATCGTGGATGTAGATTATCAGTAAGTTATCCTGAATTAGCAGAAATGCAAACTAGAGCAGTATTAGAAGCTTATATTAATGTTAAAAAGAGAAATCCTGAATATAAAGCTCATCCAGAAATAATGATTCCATTGATTGGTGATGAAGTTGAATTAAAATATGTAAAAGACTTAGTTGTAAAAACAGCTAATGAAGTTATAAAAGAACATAACACTGAAGTTGAATATACAGTAGGAACAATGATTGAAATTCCTAGAGCAGCAATTAGAGCTGATCATATTGCAAAAGAAGCAGATTTCTTTAGCTTTGGTACAAATGACTTAACACAAATGACATTTGGATTTAGTAGAGATGATGCTGGATCATTCTTAAATAATTATTATGATAAGAGAATTTATACAAATGATCCATTTGCTAGATTAGACCAAAATGGCGTAGGTGTTTTAGTTAAAATGGCATGTGAAAAAGGTAGAGCAACTAAACCTAATTTAAAACTTGGTGTATGTGGAGAACACGGAGGAGAACCTTCTTCTGTTGAATTCTTCCATAAGGTAGGACTAGATTATGTTTCATGTTCTCCATTTAGAGTTCCAATTGCAAGATTAGCTGCAGCACAAGCTGTTGTAAAAGAAAATCAAGAATAAAAACAAAAAACATCTAGACATTGTTTAGATGTTTTTTTTAGGTATAAGCAAATTCTTTTTTTGTTATATTTCATAATATAAAGTAAAAGAAAGGGGGTATATCTATAGACTTCTTTGGAAACAATAATTTCTGCAGAATGCATAATTGTTTTTGCTGTAGTTTATGCAATTTATGTCCACCTGGACCAGCAGGACCGCAAGGGCCAAGAGGATTACCTGGACCAACAGGACCACAAGGACCAAGAGGACTACCTGGAGCAACGGGACCAGCAGGTCCACAAGGGCCAAGAGGCTTTCCAGGTGCAACAGGCCCAGAGGG
>JBAYTA010000138.1:0-3313 GCA_041675865.1 Bacilli bacterium
AGAAATAAAACCAGCAATTATATTCTCATCTAAAACATCAACCCTACTTACAATCCCATAAGGAATAGCATAGAAATATTTTTTAAATAACGGAAACTTCTTTTTTTGCACAGCTATTGCAGATTCTAAAACATCTCCATTAAAATACCCTAATATTTCATATTCATATCCTAATTTTTTTAATGATTCTAAATAAGGTCTAGTTTGAAATATAAATGCGCTTTTGCTTATATTAACTAACTCATCATATTTTAATAAATCTTCATTACTAACTAATGTTTTAATATCCATCTTAGCACCTTCTTTAGTAAATTAACCCAGGGAAGTTTTCTTAAAAATCTATGGATACCATATAGTTTAAGTTTAAACATAAACATCGAATCAGTACTACTAATGGTTTCTCTTTCAATTAAATAAACATCTTTTGATTTAGAAGAAAAATCAGCTCCACGTGAAGTGATAACTGCACATGAATAATTCTCCTTAACTAATTCTAATACTTTATCATTATACATTCCTGCAGGATATGCAAATACATCAATTTGACTACCAATTCTATTTTCTAAAAATATTTTAGAATTTACTATTTCTTCTTCTAAATTTACACCAGAATTTGTTAGAAAATTATGATATAAAGTATGGGAACCCATTTGCATACCATTATCTACCATCGTTTTAATTTCATTCCAGTTCATTAATTTATTTATATCTCTATCATCATTTTTATCAATAGGCATATAATCTCTATTTTCAATTAAACCAGCTGTTAAAAAGAAAGTAGCACATAAATCATATTTTTTTAAGATTCGATATGCATTTTCATAATTATCATAATATCCATCATCAAATGTAATATATACATTTTTATTACAATTAGAAAAGATTAAATCATCAAGATGTTTTGTAATAAACTTCTTCTTTTTTAAATAAGCCATTTGTTTTTCAAAAACATCAGGTTTTACCTTCATAGTATCTAAATCCAACATAGAACCCTTATGCATTTGGTATCTTAAATCATTAGGTTTTTCATCATCAGTTACTCTATGGTACATTAATACAGCAACAAAATTTCTTTTATAGATTAAATACCACACTAGGTGGTATAGTAAAAAAAGACTAGCTAAAATTATAATTATGTATAAAAAAATCATAATTTCTACCTACTTTCAAGTAAATCGATGTAAACATCCTCATGTTCTTTAATCATTCGAGTTTTAGAAAAATACATAATGGTTTTAAAAGCATTATTAGCTAATTTTGCTCTTAATTTATCATCATTAAGCAATAATAGCATTACTCTTATTAAATCCATAGGTTCTTTCGGATCAAAGATAAACCCACTATCTTCATTTGTAATAATTTCAGGAATACCACCTACATTAGATGCAGCAACACATACTCCAGATGCTATCGCTTCAATTATAACATTTCCAAAACCTTCTTCAGTTGAAGATAAAACAAATAAATCTGCTTCTTTTAGTAATGATGGTACATCATTTCTACTTCCTAAGAATATAACTTTTTCATCTAAATTATAATCAGTTACTTGTTTTTTTAGTTTTTGTTCTTCACTACCCGATCCAATTATTACTAATTTTGATTTAACATCTTGAGATACAGAATAAAATGCAGTAATAAGCATATCAATATTTTTACGTGGATCAAGTCTAGCTACACACATAATTATTTTTTCATCTTTATCTTTAGAAATTATATTTTTTCTTTCTGCTTTTAAAAACGGTTCTAAATCAATCCCATTATAGATTTTTTTATACATTGTATAATCAATTCCAGTAGTATTACATGCACTGTTTAACGTAGCTTCAGAATTAGTAATTATTAAATCAGTGTTTTTAACTAATTTTCTTTCAAAATATCTATCTATAAATTTATTTCTAAATAAAGACTCTTCAGTAGAAATAACAACTTTTACATTAGCTTTCTTAGCAGCAAGTCGTCCCCATAACTTACCTGTACTTGTATAAACTTGAACTATATCAATATTATTTTCTACTAAAATCTTTGCAATTCTATCAATTACTTTAAAATCAAATTTACCTTTTTTATTTGCACAAAATACTTCTATTCCAGCATCTATAGCATTACTAGCAAGGCTACCATTTTTTGTAATTGTTATAATAATCGGCTTAAAATTATCCTTATTTAATCCACTAGCAATATCAATAACTTTTCTTTCAGATCCACCAACATCTAAACTAGGAATTATATATGCAATATTTATTATCATATTAACTTAAAACTTTAATATACCAATCCATAGTTTCTTTTAACCCAGCATCAAAATCATATGCAGGATCATAATTAAACATTTCTCTTGCTTTACTTATATCAGCATTAGAATGTTTAACATCACCAGGTCTATCAACTCCATAAATTGGTAAAATATTCTTTCCTAATAATTTTGTCATCGTATTATATAAATCATTAACTGTAACCCTTCCACCATAAGCAATATTATATGCTTTTCCAAAAGCTTCTTCCTTTGCAAGACATGCTTTTAAATTAGCTTCAATTACATTATCGATGTAAGTAAAATCACGACTTTGTAATCCATCACCATTAATTACAGGGGATTCATTATTTAATAACTTCTTTACAAACTGTGGAATAACAGCAGCATATACACTATCTGGATCTTGACGTCTACCAAAAACATTAAAATATCTAAGACCAATTGTTTTTAGTCCGTATAATTTATGGAAGACATGTCCATATAACTCATCAGCATATTTTGATACTGCATAAGGGGATAAAACTTTACCAATTCTTTCTTCAACTTTAGGTAAATTAGGTTCATCACCATATACAGAACTACTAGATGCATAAACAAATGCTTTCACATCTTCTTCTTTTGCAGCTATTAACATATTAAGAGTTCCGCTAACATTTACATCATTAGTAGTTTTTGGATCTTTAATTGATCTAGGAACAGAACCAAGTGCAGCAAGATGAATAACATAATCAACACCTTTTACTGCCTTAATACAAGTATCTAAATCTCTAATATCTCCTTCAATAAAATGATAATTCTCACACTTTAATTCTTCTACATTACTCTTCTTACCTGTTGCATAATTATCAAGACCAACTACAGTATAACCGTCTTTTAATAAATACTCTACTGTATTAGTTCCTATAAATCCAGCACAACCAGTAACCAAAAACTTCGTATCTTTTGGAAACTTTACATCTATCATCTTACATCCTCCAAATATCAAACTTATCACTATTAAAATCAGTTATAGATTTCACATCAATAAGTACAGCTTTTTCTAATTTCTTATTATATAAA
>JBAYTA010000139.1:0-3213 GCA_041675865.1 Bacilli bacterium
AAGATGTATTATTTAGAAATAGATGGTGAATTTACAAAAAATGATATTTTGCTTTGTCAAGAAGGGCTAATGATTAAAGATGGGAAAGGAAGGTTTCTAAAGACAAAGCCAGGAGAACTTAAGATAATAAAGCAAAGCAAGGCATATCTAACAATATATGAAGGTAAATATCATCAAGTAAAACAAATGTGTAATCAATTAGGGAAACCTTTATTATATTTAAGAAGAGAAAGGATAGGTACTATTAATTTGGATTCAAATTTACAATTGGGGGAATATCGTTTATTAACAAATCAAGAAATTGAAGAATTTAAAAAACAATTCACATAATTTGCCTAAAAGAATAAATTATAATGAGGGGGTGCTTTATGCAATCAAAAATGGATGAGTTTAGAGAGTTTGTGAAAAGGCACGAGAAAGTTAGGGAGGAGGTTCGGTCAGGGCGGAGAACGTGGCAAAATATTTATGAAGAATGGGTTGTTTATGGAGAACAGGATGAGCAATGGGTAAATTATCGCAATAAGCAAGCTAATAACGCGCCAATCCAAAAGGATGGAAATAACATATCCTTTAATATTGACAGCATAAAAAACATAGTGGGTTATATTCAGAAAATAAATCCTGACAGTTTAAATCGCACTTTAAACTCTGTTCAAAAGGTAATTCAGATCGCTCAAAGTATTGGACCAAAAGGATCTAGCAGTACTCCTTTTATAACTACACCATATAATGATTGGTGGGATTAATCATGCACGATGAAGTTATAAATAAACTTTATGCCAATGAACAATATCTAAATTATCTTAGATATCATCCGAAGTGGTATTATTACTTAGATTTAGATCCAAAGTATTTTGATGAATTTGAAAGAGTAGTAAAAAAGGCCCTGAAAATAACCACTTATGACAAATTAGAATCAATAAAAAAGCAAGTTAATTTTGCTAGTTCCATGGTAAAATACTTCTCTTCTCAAAAATAAAAACAAAATGTTGCTGTTAAGCTAGATTAACCGAATCAAATTAAATAAAACAAAAAACAAAAGAGTTAAATTAGTAAGCTTAAGATTTAAATTCACTAATTTAACTCTGTTTTTATTTACAAATGATTACTTTTTAGTTATTATCAATAATACTGCATCAGAAAACTTGGTGATTTAAAATCACCAAAAACTAAAGAAATAGGAGAAATATTATTTTTTTATTTCACTATTTTTCTGTGTTAATATTTTCTCTATTTCCACAGGGTCTATAGCAGATAGAATTATAGATAAATATGATGATAAGCTTCTTCCTACAGACTTTTTAATTCTTCTCATGCTTCTATTTTCTAAAATAGGTTTTGCTATTTTTAAGATAGATAAGCAAAGTTTATTGATTATACTTAAATTAGTATATGCTTTTACATCCATAGTCTTATTATCATCTTCACCAAAATCCATATCCAAATACCTATGTAATAGGTTTTCTACATCCCATCTTCCAGTAATAGCATCAATACTTAAATCAATATCATTTAATGATGTAATAAAGTATAAAGTTACTACTTCACCAGTTTTTTTGTTTATTTTCCTATAACATATAATATTTCTAGCACCAGAAAACTTAGGGGTTTTACCACCTTTATCAATTGCAAATATATGAAAAGGTATTTGGAAATATTCTTTATTATTCTTTGTAAGCCTATATCTAGTTTGAAAATGTTTTTCTCTTATTGAATTTAAAAGTTTCTCAGTTACAGTTAAGTTTATTTCTTCAAACGCATCTTTTTGATTACCTTTAAGACCAATACAGTAATCCCCCTTATTTTCTATGATAATATCAAAGGTTTTATGTTGTGCATGAAGAGAATCCATACTAACAATAACATTTTTAAGATTCATAGTTTTTAAGATGTTTTGTGCTTCTGGTATTTCATTAGATTTTTCAGATATAGGAATTGAAAATAAAGAAATACCATCAGATGCATCATAGACATTTAGAGTTCTTAAGTTTGCTACTTTATCTGGGCTATTATAGAGTCTACCAGTTGCTCTTCCTTCTTTACCATCGATACTTATTAGTTTATAGTTAGAACCATTTCTTAAGTGTTTTTTTAGTGTAGCTTTTATTTTCACAAATAGTTCGGTTATATATTTTATAGTAGCCTTAGATAGTTCATTTGGACTAATCAAACTAAATACTCTTCTGTATGTATCATCAATTGGCATTGTCTCACCAAGAGGTAAGAACTTAGCAAGCCACCTCTTATAGTCATTACCAAAATCAGCAATTTCTCCCCAGCTTTTACAATCACCTAAAACAGCTAAGAAAGCAACACAAAGTATAACCTCTAAAGGATAAGTACACATATCTTCATACCTTGGATCATCTACTTCAGCTGTAATAATCTTCACAAATCTTTTAATTAAATATTTAGGAGGTTTACTCTCATCAAAATTAAACTTTAAACCTTTAAAGACCTCAGCATACTCTACAATAAAGTTATTTATCTTTGCCATAATTTATCTCCAGGTTAATATTATATTTATTTATTATTTTCTTAGTCTCATCATCAATATTTGCTAGTGTCCATTTGTTCTTTTCACCTACTATATAAATAGGTAAGATTAAAACTTTGAACTTTGAAAGAGTAAGATCCTTTAAAGCTTTTTTAGTAAAGTGATCCATCATGTTAATAATTCTGCTAATTTCTAAAGATATAGAATCTTTTTCATCTTTTAAAATAGGTTTAGGAAAGATAATTGAGATATAGTGCAAACTATATTCACTTAGATTATTATCAAAGAAATGCTTCAAGATAGCAAGACTAAGAAGTTTAGAGTGTCTTGAAGGATATCTTTTAGTAATAGAAGAAATAATGCTACTGCAACTAGAAAAGATAAAAGCAGTTAAGCCATATAGAAGAACAGTATAAGAGATATTCTTCTTAGCTGGTGGAATAAGTCCATCGATAGTTATCCTACCAAGATATTCATCAGTAATCTTTTTCCTAACTCCTTCAACAACTTCATTATGGTATAAGTATAGATAATACTTGCCATTGATGTATCTAATTTCCCTTCCTTTAGCCCTATGTTCTAAAACCCACTTTGGATAATCTTTAAGCGCCATAATTCCTCCCTTGTTATACGTATACGTATTATTTTATCATAAAAGAATATAAAAGTAAATAACTTTTGATGAATAAGTGATTAAATTTGATTCGGTTATTCTA
>JBAYTA010000140.1:0-3192 GCA_041675865.1 Bacilli bacterium
AGATGTAACAATACATCATGATGATTTTACAGTTAATGATTATGTTAGATTCTTAGAATTAACAATTGAAACTAAAGAAGCAAATATTAAATATAAATAAAAAAAATGACTGCTACATTAATTAGCAGTCTCTTTTTTTAAAAATAATTTCATTTTCTCATATGTTTCATTACTTATAACATGTTCTATTAAACAGCAGTCATTTTCTGCTGTTTCTTCGCTTACACCAAGTTGGATAAGAAAAGATTTAATTGTTTTATGCTTATCATAAACTTGATTTGCAAGTTCTCTTCCCTTTGTTGTTAGTGTTATTTCACTATAGTCTGTTTTTTCTATTAAGCCATTCTCTTTTAAAATATTCATTGCTCTGTTAACTCCTGGTTTTGATACATTGAGGAATTTAGCTATATTAACAGATAATACCCTATCATATTTTTCTTCTAAGATTAAAATGGCTTCTAAATAGTCTTCATTTGATTTAGTTAGAAAGTTCATAATCGACCTCACTTTATTTTATTATATCATAAAGTTATTTATAGAACTATATTTAATAAAAAATTGGTTTAGGAAAATGTTAACATATGTTAACTTTTCGTTGACTATTGTAATTTTTTTTGATAAAATATTTATTAATAGGAGAAAGATAATGGCTAAAAAGAAGTTAGATATTGGTGACTTAGGTTGTTTAAACGATTTAGTTATTGGTCAAAAAGCTATTGTTACTAATATTGGTGCCCCAAATAATATTTTTAAAAGAAGACTATTAGATATGGGTATCACCAAGGGTGCAAAAGTAGTTATAAAGAAGGTTTCTCCACTAGGAGATCCTGTAGATATATTAGTTCGCGGATATGAACTTTGTCTTAGACGTGACGATTTAAAAATGATAGGGGTGGAAGTTGTTTTATGAAAATAGCCTTAATAGGTAATCAAAACAGCGGTAAATCAACCCTTTTTAATTTGCTTACCGATTCTAGACAAAAGGTTGGGAACTGGCCAGGGGTAACAATTGAATCAAAGAGAGGATATATTAAAAATACTGATTTTGAATTAATTGATTTACCTGGAGTTTATAGTTTAAGTCCCTATTCCAATGAAGAAAAAATTTCAAGGGCAGAAATTCTTAAAAATGATTTAGATTGTATAATTAATATTGTTGATGCAACTTCTATCGAAAGAAGTTTATATCTAACAACACAGTTATTAGATTTAGAAACAAATGTTATTGTTGTTTTAAATATGAGTGATATGTTGGCTAAGAAAAAACTAACTATTGATGAGAATATCTTGGAAGCTAAGCTGGGTTGTCCTGTGATTAAAGTATCTGCTTTAAAAAATATAGGTATTGATAAATTAATAGATGCTATATCTAATCTTAAGAATAGAAGTAAATTAAAAATCTTTGATGAGTTTTTAGAAGAAAAGATAAATGATGTTTCAAAATTCTTAGATGGAAGCAATAAGCGTTTTGCAAGTATAAAGGCATTAGAAAATGATTTTGAAACAAATCATGAAGATATTATTAATAAGTATATTAAGGAAATTGAAAATAAATATAATATGGATGTTGTGGAAGTATTTGCTTCCAAGCGTTATGATTTTGTAGAAGAAGTAAGAGATAGTTGTGTAGTAAGAGAAAATATAAACGAAACTGTTACTGATAAGATAGATAAGGTTTTATTAAATAAGTATGTTGGTATTCCAATATTTATCTTAATAATGTTTTTAGTATATTTCTTATCTGTAGGTTTAGTAGGATCAGCAACTGTTGATTTTGTGGAAGGATTAGTTGAGTGGGTAAGTGGTGCCATGGGTAATCTACTTACAAACTTAGGTGCAAGTGACTGGAGTAATAGTTTAGTAGTTGATGGGATGATTGCAGGTGTTGGCGCCGTTTTAACTTTCATTCCCCAATTAATTATTTTATTTATTTTAATATCTCTACTTGAAACAAGTGGATATATGGCAAGAATCTCGTTTTTACTAGATAAATTCTTTAAGAGATTTGGTTTAAGTGGGAAGAGTTTAATTCCATTTATTGTTGGAACAGGATGTAGTGTTCCTGGTGTTATGGCAACTAGAACTATTGAAGATGATAATGAAAGAAAAATGACTATTCTTTTAACTCCATTTATTCCATGTAGTGCTAAACTACCAGTAATAGCATTGTTTTCAGGTTTCTTCTTTAGAGATTATGCTGGAATAGTTAGTGCTTCAGTATATTTCTTAAGTGTAATAACAATTATCTTAACTGCAATAATCTTAAGAAAGTTTGTATATAAAGGAAATTCAACTGCATATATTACTGAACTACCTGAGTTTAGATTACCAAGTATTAAATATACTCTAAGAGATGTCTATGATAGAGTTATCTCTTATATTAAAAAAGCAGGAAGTATTATTTTATTAAGTTCGATATTTATTTGGGTGTTATCATCGTTTTCATTTAATTTCACTTATGGAGTTGATGTTGAAGACTCAATGCTAGCAACAATTGGTAAAGGCATATCTTGGTTATTTTATCCAATGCTTGGTGAATTAAGTTGGGGTGCTAGTGTATCAGCTATTCAAGGTATAGTTGCAAAAGAACAAGTTGTTTCATCGATGGCAATTATTGCCGGTTTAACTGATGGTGGATCAAGTTTGATATTTGCAAGTGATGGTATATTTGGCTTCTTTACTCCAGCTAGTGCTTATGCTTTTATTGTTTTCAATCTATTTAGTGCACCATGTCTTGGAACTATTGGAGCAATGAAAAAAGAATATGGTAGTGGTAAGCATGCTCTTAAAGCAATTTTATTCCAAACAGGTCTTGCTTGGATTTTAGGGGTATTGGTTTACTGGATAGGAAGGTTAATATGGTTTTAATGAGTTTAGCTGATGGTGTTATTTTAGGAATAGTTGTTATTGTAGTTGGACTATTATCATATCATTTATTCTTTAAGAAAAATCGCAGCCATTGTAGTGGTTGTGCAATGATGGATAGAGCTAAAAAAAGAAATAAAAAGATAATGAAATTATATAAGAATAAATAAGTATTAAAGAAGAAGTGGCTTATTATTAAGTCATTTTTTCACATGTTAGAACTACACAAAATGCATAAAAAGTGGTATAATATATTAATAATAGAGGAAAGGACAAAGAGTATTATGAGTGTGTTTAAATTAGTAAGTGATTACTCACCAACAGGAG
>JBAYTA010000141.1:0-3178 GCA_041675865.1 Bacilli bacterium
ATAGAAGATCATGACCGAGTGTTTCCAAAGAGCGATAAATCAACAAGTATAATAAACACCTTAGAAAATAAATTAAAATCATTAAATGTACAAATAAAATTTGAGACATTAGTAGAAATTGTTGATGTAGATAAAAAAATATTAAAAATAAATTCTCAAGATATTACTTATGATTACTTGATTATTGCAACTGGAGGAAAAACTTATCCTCATACTGGTTCTGATGGAAGTGGTTATAAAATCGCAGAATTGTTTGGTCACAAAATTACAGAACTCTTACCAGCCGAAGTGCCGTTAGTATCTAATGATAAGGTAATACAAGATAAAGAATTACAAGGACTATCCTTTAAAGACATTAAACTAAACATTATTCAAAACAATAAAGTTAAAAAGAGTATTATTCATGATTTAATTATAACCCATTTTGGTTTATCTGGTCCAGCTGCATTAAGAGCAAGTTTTTATATTCAAAACATTCTAAAGAAAGAAAGTCTTGCGCAAGTATCTCTAGACTTTTTGCCTAATACAAAAACTACGGAATTAGAAAACTTGAACGAATCTGAACTAACTAAAACTTTATTGGATAAAGGCCTTCCTAAAAGATTACTTAATTATATAAAAATTAAAACTAGAACTATAGACGAGTCCATTCAATTGATTAAAAACTTTAAACTAAATATTTATACAACAAAAGGTTTTTCTTTAGCTTTTGTAACAAACGGGGGAATAGATATAAAAGAAATTGACCCAAAAACTATGAAATCAAGATTAAATAATTCTTTATCATTTTGTGGTGAAATAATTGATATTAATAGTTTTACAGGAGGATTCAATATTACATCAGCGCTATCAACAGGTTATACTGCGGGTAAGTATATAAATTCTTAACTTGTTTAAAGGGCCAAACTATGATAAAATTATATGAAATATCGGAGGAAACACATGAGAAGATCTTTAAAATTATTTACATTTCTACTTTTAATATTTTTCTTAATTGGTTGTAATGAAACTATAGTTGTTGAAGAATATGTAATAAGTAGCGTGGATGTTGTTAAAGTCGGGGAAAAATTAAATTTAAAAACAAATATAGAAAATCCGGCCTGGTATTCATCAAATGAATCCTTTGCACAAGTTGATTCAAACGGTGTAGTTACAGCAATAAAAATAGGAACTGCTACAATATTTGCAAGTAATAATGAAAAAACAGCATCATTAGATATCACTATTATAAAATCAGATAAAATAGATGACCCTGCAAGCAATGATGTATTACTAGGAATCGATAGAATAGATGATTACTTAGAACTTTTTGCTGGTAAAAGGGTGGGGTTAATCACAAACCAAACAGGGATTAATTCTAATTACGAATCTACTATAGATGTATTATTTGAAAAAGTAAACTTAGTCGCTCTTTTTGCACCAGAACATGGAATTAGAGGCGATCTCCAGGCTGGAGCAACAGCTCCAACTTATATTGATGAAAAAACAGGTTTAACTGTTTATAGTTTGTATGGTGCCACTTTAAAACCAACTAAAGCTATGATGGACAAAATAGACATTTTATGTATTGATATTCAAGATGCTGGAGCACGTTTTTATACATATGTATATACTATGTCCTACGCTATGGAAGCATGTGCTGAATTTGATAAAGAGTTTGTTGTCTTCGATAGACCAAACCCTGCTGGTGCACATTTATATGAAGGAAATATCCTAGAGTTAGAGTATGCTTCATTTGTTGGAAGATACCCTATAGTTCAACGCCATGGTATGACAATAGGTGAATTAGCTCAATTATTCAACGAAGAATATGAAATAAACTGTGACCTTGAAGTTATCTTAATGGATAATTATGATAGAACAATGTTCTTTGATGATACAAATCTTCCTTGGGTTATCCCATCACCAAATTTTCCATCAATAAATACAGCAATAGTTTATACAGGAACTTGTATTTTTGAAGGAACAAATCTTTCAGAAGGTAGAGGAACCACAATTCCCTTTGAAGTAATTGGAGCTCCATATATAGATGCATATGAACTTGCGGAAGCATTAAATGCCCTAAATTTAGATGGTGTTATATTTAGACCAGCCTACTTTACTCCAACATTTTCAAAAAATGCTAATAAATTAAATGCCGGAGTTCAAGTACATGTGACAGATCGTGAAACATTTAAATCGGTAAAAACTGGTTGGGCTATGCTTGAAGTTATAAGAGACTTATATCCAAACGATTTCCAATTATTAAGCAGTATGAACCGTCTAACAGGAACAGACTATATTAGTAAACGTACCTATACATTAGAAGAGCAATTTGCAATTCTTGAAGAAGATACTAATACATTTGGTCTTATAAGAGAAAAATATTTACTTTATTAAATCAAAAAAAGCAAGATTAAGCTCTTGCTTTTTTTATTTAATAATTTATTTTTTTGCTCTTCGTTCTTTAATACGAGCAGCTTTAGCTGATAATGTACGAATGTAATTAAGTTTAGCTCTACGAACTTTACCTAAACGAACAACTTCAATAACAGCTACATTAGGTGTGTTAACAGGGAATGTTCTTTCAACCCCGATTCCATAAGACATTTTACGAACAGTAAATGTTTCGCTGATGCCTCCACCACGTCTTTTAATTACTAATCCTTCGAAAATTTGGATACGCTCACGGTTTCCTTCCTTAATCTTTACATGAACTCTAACAGTATCACCAGGACGAAACTCAGGAACATCTTTTCTCATATATTCATTAGTAATAGAAGCAATTAATTCTTGACTCATTGTTTTCACGCTCCTTCTGCCAGTGCTCATTCCTATCCTGAAAATAGTAGCGGAACACCGTGATCAGTTAATTTCTTAACCTTAAATATTATACATCTTTTCTTTATAAAAAGCAAGAGTTTTATTCACAATCTACGCTAATTTAAAAGTTTAATCTAAATTATAAATTAGAAAGTTTAATCTAAATTGTAAACTATAAACAAACTTTATGCCTCTTTATAAGACCAAATAACTTCAGGTACAGGATGAATCCAAAATTTATTCCATCCTTCCAGTTTTTCTTCTACTTCACAATACACTTTTTTAAGTTTATCATTATAGTAGAAAGCCTCTTTATTTATTATAACAACGCTTCTTGGAATCACTATCTCCTCTAATGAATTACAAAAAGAAAACG
>JBAYTA010000142.1:0-3147 GCA_041675865.1 Bacilli bacterium
AATTCATACCAATCAGGAATATGTTCAAACTCAGTAATACCTTTATCTGCTTTTAATCTACCATATTCATCCATAGAATAAGTTTTACTACAACTATTACACCAAATTTTATTACCTTCTGAATACATTTCATGCTCTTTTAAACAGCTAGGACATTGGTATAAGACTTTATTTAAATGTTTAGCTCTATCTTTAAAATCAATTTTCACTTTATTTTCATATTGCCATTTATATTCATCATAAACAAAAGCAGCATTTATTCTATTATTTATTTCTTCAATCGATAAATTAGCAATTTCAGTTTGGGAGATGATTTGTGTTAAATCTGCTTCTATTCTGTTCTTTCTTTTCTTTAAATTCCAAACAGGTTGTGATAAATAATTACCATGCATATTAAGAACAACAACAGGTCTCTTAAATAGTTTTACCATCTTGCCTAAAGATTCAGGTAAGATTGCATTTGTTCCAATCAGGGAATATCTTGCTTCTGGATAAATAGCAACAATATTTTTTAAGGTTTCTAAACCATATTTAATTTGTCTTACTAATTTAATATCATTAGTAAATTTTCTCTTACCAATTGCTCCAACATTTCGCAAAAGTTTTTCTCTACCAATAAACCCATCAATTGCAACAATATAATTTGCTCTATAGGGAAATATTGCTCTTGTAGTAACTTTAAAATCTATAAAAGCGTGATGAGTACATAGAAGGATATATGGTGGTTTCAAACCTTCCATATTAATTTTTTTTATCTTTAATCTTCTTTTTAATGTTTCTGGAAAGCTTAATAAATAAGCTAATGGTGTTAAATAAAATTTTTCTTTTCTTGGCTTTTCATCAAAATCAAAGCGTTCAACATCTTTCACAGTTAATCCTACTTTCTAATTATCTTTGTTCTAATAATACAACTGATTCAATATGGAATGTATTTACAAACATATCCACTAATGCAAGTTTCTTTATTTCATAATCTTTAACTAATACTTTTAAATCTCTAGCTAGAGTTGTAGGATTACAAGAAACATAAACGATCTTTTTAGGTTTAAGTTTTAAAACTGATTCTAAAAACACTTCAGTAGAGCCACTTCTTGGTGGATCCATTATAAGTCCATCAATTTTCACTTGTTCCTTCGCAAGACTAAAGATATAATTCGTAGCATCATCACAAACAAACTTTATATTATTAATATTATTTTCTTTCGCATTTATTATAGCATTATTTACAGATTGCTTGTTTGATTCTACTCCAATTATTTCTCTAACATGCTTAGAAAGCATCATTCCAATAGTTCCAACACCACAATATGCATCAATTACTTTATCTGTATCTTTAAAATTTGCATATTCAATTGCTTTTGAGTAGAGTTTAATTGTTTGTTCTGGGTTAATTTGATAGAAAGTTTTTGAAGATATTTTAAACTTTAAATCTAAAATTGTATCTTCAATATAACCTTTTCCATATAAAACTCTTTCTTCATCTCCAAGAATTATGCTTGTTTTTCTAGTATTTATATTTTGGACTATACTAGTTACTTCAGGAAATTTATTTCTAATCTCTCTTACAAACTCATTTCTGCCACCAAAGACATTTGAACTTGTAACTAAAACTACTAAGATTTCTTTTGTTTTAAATGATTCTTTTATTAAAACAAATCTTAATAAACCAGTTCTTTTATCCTCATTATAAGCAGTAATTTTCATTTTTATCATTAATTCTAAAATGAAACGTGCAATTTTATTTTGGATTTCGCTTTGCACTATGCATTTATTTAAAGGGATGATTCTATGACTTCCTTCTTCATAAAAACCATAAACCAGTTTATTGTTAATATATCTATATGCAACTTGCATTTTGTTTCTATATTGATAAATCTTTGATGCACTAATATATTCATCTATATCTTTTTTAAGATTATATTCTTTAAAGGCATCTTTTACAGAGTTAATCTTAAAATCTTTTTGTGCATTATTATTCATGTGTAGTAATTGACAGCCACCACATTTCTCAAAGATATCGCATTTTGGTTGTATTCTATTTTTAGAGGGTTTTAAGATTTTAACAACTCTAGCATTATTAAATTTCTTTTCAAATTCAACTTCTACTATAGCTTCTTCTCCTGGTAATAAATTAGGGTCACTATATACTTTTTTACCAACTCTAAATAATCCACTACCAACATCATTTAAACCACTACATACCACATTTATTCTTTTAGCCATAATTACCTCTAACTTGTTTTTACTTATTCCTAACTAGAAAAATCTTTTTCAACATCCTATAAAAATTGTATAAACTATTATATACCAAAAACACAAATTATCAAAGAAAAAAACTCAAGTATTACTTAAGTTCTTATCAATTATAAAATAGTATTTTTGTTTATAATAAATATTATCAACAATGGAAATAACCATTATAAATAAACCACCAAGAAAACTTATAATTATATACAACATTTGATCTATACTATCAATTTTAAATGTCTTATTTACTAAAAAGAGAAACATCTCTTTTAAAACAGCTAAACAAAGGGCAAAAATAACACTAAATATCATTATTATTTTATAATTCAAAAAACCATAATCATCTAAGAACTTTATTACCCATAAGCCAATTATATAAAAAATAATCCCTTGGAGAAATAATACAACATATGTATAAAGATTAGTAAACCTCTCAAACATTAAAATTTTTCCAAGCATTAAATCAATAAAGACTATAAAAAAATAAATCTTATAAATTAGACTTGGTATCTTAACTTGAATAACTTTACTAATTAAGTATGGTACCCATAAAAGAATAATAAATATCACTGTTTTAAAAACTATATAATTTGAAAAGTCATTATTATAGAAATAAAACAATAATAGAATACTAAAGATATTTACTAAAAAAAAGACTAATAAGGGATAATGAATTATGATTTTCTTTTTCATACTCTTATTATTTACAAAGACATATCGACTAATACCAAAATATGTATTTAAAAAGATTGACATAAAAAGTCAATCTTTCAAAAAATGGCTCTATAAAAAGTTTTATGGTTTTATGGTTTTATAAGAAAAAGTTTTATGGTCACAAGTTTTATGGTCGCTATCAAAATGTTTTATGGTTTTATAATTAAAAAATAGACATAACACTTC
>JBAYTA010000143.1:0-2968 GCA_041675865.1 Bacilli bacterium
AAAAAATTTTAAAAAGCATTTTGATGATTTGGAAATAGATTCTAAAACAAAAATGATTCCAGAATATTTTAAAATATTTATTATTATGGATACTGACGACTGTAATGAGGACCAAAAAAGAAGTTTTATAAATAAGGAAATGTTTAAACAACACTGGGCATATAATTATATCGTACCTATATTTAATAATCCGGATCTTGAAAGTGTATTAAAGAAATCCGGAATTAATATTTCCAAAAATAAAATGAAAGACTATATTAAATTATTCCCTCTATACCCAGACTATAGTAAAAGCGATGTTATTCAAGTAGAAGAATTGTATCAACTATTATGCAATAATAGTAGTACTAATATGGACGATTTTTTAAAATTTTGTTTAAATGAATAAAAAAAATTATATAATAAATATCATTCTAAGAACTTTATGTGAAATAAAGTTCTTTTTATATAATTTCCTAGAAAAAGTAAATTAAATGGAGTATAATAGGAACTATATTTTATCAATAGTACTAGGAGTAATATATGAAGTTTACAATGTGGAGTGTATTCCATATATTTTTTATTGTAAGTCCATTTATTTTTGCTGGACTAATGTATTTCTTTTCAAGAAAATACAGTTATGAGAAAAACAAAAAAATTGGAATTATCCTTTCAATTATTTGTGTTTTTATTCTATTATTAAGGAATTTAGAAATTTATTTTAAGGTAGATACAATTACACCTGAATTAATTCCTTTTCAAATATGTCATTTCGCAAACTTTGTTCTTTTATATGCATTTATAAAAGATAACAAAGCTATGTTTGCAACCGCATTTTGTTTTAACTTACCATGTGCTTTCTTAAGTATTGTATTTGCAAATAGTTTAGAAAATTATGCAACAATCCTAAGTCTTAGAGGAATTGCTTATATTTTTGGGCATATGTTAATAGTTGGGATTACTATATGGGCATTTTTAGTTGGCTTTATGAAATTTAAGAAAAGAGATTTAGCAATAGGTTTAATATTTATCTTATCACTATTTGTATTATCAGTACCAATTAATAATTTATTTAATGATCTTATGCCAGGTTTTACTTCAAACTATTTCTATTCAATGAAACCTGAAGGGGGAACACCATTGGTAGATATGTATAAACTAGGTAAAGTTATTACTGTAATTGGAATGGAAGTTAATTTGGTTTATATGTTCTTATTATTAATTGTAGGAGCTGTAGTATATTTTAGTATCTATTTACTAACAAACTTTTTAAATAAAAAAATTGAAACAAAAGAAGAAGTGTTAGAAAATTAAAAGGGAGAACTATGAATACAATTAAAATTAAAAAAGGTAGAGTTAAAATGATAGCTCACAGAGGTTTGAGTGGTTTAGAAAGAGAGAACACATTAGCTGCTTTTATAGCAGGAGGAAACAGATCATTTTATGGTATGGAATGTGATATTCATAAAACTAAGGATGGAGAATTTGTTGTAATTCATGACTATGATACTAAAAGAGTTGCTGGTGTAGAGAAGGCTGTACAAGAATCTACATTAGAAGAATTAAGAAAAGTTCATATATATGATTTAGTAGATGGCATACCTAAAAGTCATTTAATTATTCCTACATTAGA
Organism: Bacilli bacterium; assembly: GCA_041675865.1. Taxonomy (GTDB): domain Bacteria; phylum Bacillota_I; class Bacilli_A; order ML615J-28; family CAG-698; genus DUVT01. Next base: position 1,613 of record JBAYTA010000143.1, read on the forward strand.
AGAATATCTTAATATTTCAATTAAATATGATAAAGTATGTGTAATTGAATTTAAAGGTACTTTTGAAAAAGATGACCTAAATAGAGTATTAGGGATTGTAGAAGAAAAGAAATATCTTCATAAATGTATATTCATTTCTTTCGCAATTGAAAATCTATTATATCTTAGAAGTGTAAACAAAAAAGTTAAACTTCAATTTCTAACATCGAAATATGATTCTGAAGTTTTAAAAACACTTATAGACAATAAATTGGATATTGATATAAACTATAATACACTTACTAAAGAAATTGCAGATGAACTTAAAAACAACAAAATAAAAATTAATGTCTGGACTGTAGATAATCCTGCAGTTGCTGAAAAGCTAATAAGTTTTGGGGTAGATTTTATAACAACAAATATTTTAGAATAGTAGAAAATTGAGCAAACCACAAAAGTGATTTGCTCATTTAAGTATACAAATTGTAATTTTAAACATATAATTAATTGAGTTGTTTTTTAATAAATAAAAGTTTATAAGAAGGTTGCAAAAGAGAAAAGATTTTGATATAATATATAAGGTTAATTAGATGGCTCTATAGCCAAGTGGCTAAGGCAAGGGTCTGCAACACCCTGATCGCCGGTTCAAATCCGGCTGGAGCCTCCATTTTTGAAGTAACGGTTTGATATATGTGTCAAGCCTTTTTTATATTTAAATCATTGTTTGTTGTCTTATCTTGTGATATAATTTAACTATAATAATTAAAAACTAAATAGGAGATATATATGAATATTTTTGTTATACATAAATCCGATGACCAAAACGAAGTAATTGCTTTAACAAAAAGAATCAAGAAAAAAGTGAAATCTACAAAGTTTTAATTTTAACAGATGGAAATGATAAATGGAAAAAAGAAGCAAAAGATAAGATTAAAATAGCAGATTGCATTTTAGTTGTAGTTGGAGAACATACCCACAAAAGCCAATATGTAGATTATGAAATAAATCTTGCTAAAAAGTATAGAAAGAAAATATTTGTAATTAGATTAGATAATAAAGATTATATTATAAACAAAACACTATTCTTGAATGATAAATTTATGGAAGTAAAGTATCATAAAAACTTTGATACTAATAGACGACCATTATTTAAAGAAATAACTGCAGAAGATTTTATAATGTTAACAAGAGAAGGTTTTGATTTTGATTTGCAACACGAGATTAATAAAACTAAAGATCCCAAACGTATAGAAGAATTAATTGAACAATATAAAATATGTATGATTGTAAATGATATGATACCAAATAATTTAAATAAAAAGTCGTTTTTACCACTAATCTGGTAAATAACGACTTTTTTGTATTATAGTTTTATAA
>JBAYTA010000144.1:0-2939 GCA_041675865.1 Bacilli bacterium
CCATGTGATTTATACTCCTCTCGTGAAGATATTTCCTGGTAGTTATCTTCTTCACGATAAGTATAAATCATTTTGTCGTTTTATACAATATTGGTCTCACATGTATTGTAACATTACACATTATTATTTAAATATGATTTAATTTTATTGTAAATAACATCTTCTAGCTTTTTTGCTTCTGGAAATCCTAAAGTTCCATCTACAAAATCATTTTGGAAGTCAATTACAATTAGAAGTTTTTTCATCCTTACACCTTCTTTTGTTTTATTATTAGGTCAAGACTTTCAATAAATACATTAATTGCATCATAATCAAGTTTTGGTTCTACAAAACTCTTCATCTTCTTTATTATTTTAAATACAAACTTATCTATACCCTTTAATTTATCTATTTCTAATTCTCCACCAAAACCAGAGATTAATTGAATATCTTTTGCTAGTTCTCTATCAACATTAGCTTTTAGGATTTCATATGGATCAATATTAAAACCATGGCAAAGAAAGTAACTAACTTTACCCTTAATATTTTCTTTGTTTAGCCTTAAAAACTTTCTAACATTTTTATGTAGTCTTCCAGCTATAACAGGAGAACCCACAATTATAAAATCATAATTATCAAGAAAAATTTCCTTGTCATCTATTTCAAACAAGTCTGCATCTAAAAAATGTTCCTTTATTATTTCAGCACATTTTTTTGTAGTTCCATATTTTGTTGCGTAGAAAATGCCAATTTTCATAATATTTCTCCTATAAAAAACTAATCCCTTCATATATATTATAAATTAAAATATTTATTTTTTCAAGCAACTCAATTATATATCATATTTTAAAGTAAAAAAATCGCAAGTTAAACTTACGATTCATTTTTAATAATTATAGTTTTTTATCATATTTGTTTTATACCAATCAATTATTTTATCACTAGCAAGAGGTCTACTAATATAATAACCTTGCCCATAATCGCATTCTAGACTTTTAAGAATACTTAAAGATTCTTCATCTTCTATTCCTTCTGCTATTACATTATAACCAAGCTTATGGCACAAATCGATTGTTGTTTCTACGACATTTTTCATATATTCTGATTCATTTATATTTTTTATAAAATATTTATCTATCTTTACATTTTTAAGTGGTAGTTCCGATAAATATTGGAGCGATGAATATCCTGTTCCAAAATCATCAATAGATGTTGCAATACCGTTATTTAGTAATGTCCTTAATTGACTTATATTTTCTTTTGGATTTTCTATTAGAATTGATTCGGTAATTTCAATCTCTATGTTTTTTGGACTAATTTTATAGCGATTCAAAGTATCAATTATTCCATCAATAAATTTAGAACTTGATAAATTCTTTACAGATATATTTATACTAATATTTATATCTATATTATGTTCCATAAATTCTCTTATCTTTTTACAGACATTAACCAAAACCCAATTAGTTAGAGAATGTATTAATTTTGTTTGTTCAATGGCACTAATAAATTTATCTGGTGGAATCAAACCTTTATTCGGATGATTCCAACGAATCAAAGCTTCAAATCCAATTGGCTTATTTGTTTGCAAATCAATTTTTGGTTGATAATCTAAGTACACCTGATTTTCTATTAATGCATTTTCAAATGTTGATAATAGGTAATATTCCTGTTCATAATTAATATGCTCAGGTTTATACTCCTCATAAGGTTTACCATTCTTGTAAGCTAAGCGTGCAGCAACATCACAATATCTGTAATTCACAATATTTTTTAACTCAGAACACTTACTAACAATTGTAGTACCAATTGAAATATCAACATAAAGAGGAATTCCTTCAATTAATATTTGTTGTTTTAAAATATCAATTAACAAATTAGTATCTTCTTCTAAATTTGCATATTTCTTTGCTATCCAAAGTTTATTACTTTCACCTTGTAGAATAACTATATAGTCTTTTAATCCTTCTTTTAATCTCTTATAAATTTCAATTACAATCTCAAAATACTTTTCATTGCCAATAAGTTCAACAATCGTCAAATGATTATTTATTAAAATTGTTGTTAGCAAGTACTGTGCATTTTCATCATCTAAAATTTCTAATGAAGAAAGTACGTTTGTATTTGGAATCATAGTTTCAGGATTAAAAGTATATAGATCTATAAGTTTACGATTAGCTCTTCTAATAATCAAAGAAAACAAACCGCTTAATGCCCCAATGCTAAAAAATATTAATAATCTTAAAATCCAATTTGAAAAAACTTGAGGTTCCATAGTTTGTGTATCAAGCGGCATAAAAGGACCAAGTAAAACTCCAGCTATAATACCGGTAATCATTCCAGCTGGTATGCCTAAAACTAACCCAGTTAAGATGATAGGAATATACATTATATGTGAATATGAAAATTTAATCCCACCTGTTTGATAAACCATGAAGTATATTAAAAATAGAGAAATTGCAATAAAGGCTAAGTGCATCAATTTTGCTTTTTTGGTTCTTGCTAGTAAAAAAGTCTCAAACCTAGTCATTTGCTTTTTAATCATAAAATAAGTCCACCCAATAAGAAATTTGAATATAATAAAAGTTGAATTTTTCTAACTACAAATTCTACTATTTTATTTCAAAAATTTCACTTTTATATCTAAATATACCACAGGAATGAAAAAAATTCAATATTTATGTCCTGAAAACCAAAAATAATAAAACCCCATGCATTGCATGAGGTAAATGCTTTGTTTTTTTTTCTTGCTCGAAGCAGTAAAAAGAGCAAATCTTAGTTTTTTTTATTATGGAAACATATAACCACTGATAGTATTATATTCTCTTACTTAGATAATAGCCCCACACATAGGTGTGAGGCAATAGGCTTTGTTTTGATTTCTTGCTATAAGCCACAAAAATAGCAAATCATTTTTTTTATTGTGGAAATCTAACCACTAGTTATATTATACGTTCATA
>JBAYTA010000145.1:0-2937 GCA_041675865.1 Bacilli bacterium
ATTACAAAACAAATATTAGTAATTTTAAATTCCAAAACGGTTTAAGTGATGTTTGGACATTAATATCAAGAGCTAATAAATATATTGATGAAACAACTCCTTGGATATTAGCTAAAGATGAAGCTAATAATGAAAAGCTAAATTCTGTTTTATATCATTTATATGAGGTGTTAAGAGTTGTTGCTATAATGATAGCACCTGTAATGGTAGAATCCGCAAAAGTTATTTTAGAAGAATTAGGATTAACTGAACAGGGTTTTGAAATGCTAGAATACGGATTAACTAAAGAAGCTAAGGTTGTAGAAAAAGCAGAAGTATTATTTAAGAGATTAGATATGGAAGCTGAATTAAAAGCATTAGAGGAAGAAAAAGTGGAAAAAGAAAACACAAAACCAATAAAACCTGAAATTACAATTGATGATTTTAATAAACTTGATTTAAGAGTTGGTGAAATAGTTGATTGTAAGAAAGATGAAAAAAGCGATAAATTATTATTGTTACAAATAAAAATAGGAAATAAAGTCCGTCAAGTAGTAAGCAGTATAGCCCAAAGCTATAAAGCAGAAGAACTAGTTGGTAAAAAAATTGTTATGTTAGCTAACTTAAAACCTACTAAAATTAGAGGACACATGAGTGAAGGAATGATTCTTTGCGCAAGTGGTGATGATTCACCATTTGAAGTGCTTGAAGTATTTAAGAATGATTCTAATTCAGTGGTGAATTAATTTATGTTTTTAAGTCATGGATTAGTAACTGAGTTTTTTATTCCAATAATAATATTACTTGGTTTTGCAACTATCGCTAGTGTTTTACTTAAACTATTTAAACTAGATTTTCTACCTGTTTTCGCAATTGAGATATTAATTGGTTTATTAATTGCGAATTGGTTTAATGGTTATATGGAAAGCTTACATTTGACTAGTGTAGTTGAAGGTTTATATGTGTTAGGATTATCTCTTATAATCTTTATGGGAGGTTATGAAGTAGAGTTTGATATTGCGGATGATTTAAGTATTAATGAAGAGAATGATTGTAGGGAATGTAAGCATAATAAATGTTGGAAGTGTAAATATATTAATGTACTTAAAGTTGCATTAATTCTTACGATTTTCTCATATATTGCTGCTTTAATAGTTTCTATCGCACTTAATTCATTTATTGTTGGTGATAAAACTTTAGGTATTATTATTTTAACATTAGTTTTTGCTTCAACATTTGCAGGACTTGTAGTGCCAATACTACATGAAAAAGGATTAATTCATACTGCTATTGGAAAGACACTTTCTACTATAGCTGATTTATCTGAAGCTCTATCAATTATCTTCTTAACTATTTTAATGATTATTGTAGATTTAGATAGACAGTATTGGTATATAATTGCGTTAATTGCTTTAACATTAGTTACATTTGGTGTATTTAGAAAATATCGTGTAGGTAATTTCTTTGGGAAATTTACAGAAGGTGTTGACCATTTAGCAACTAGAGTTGTAATAATAATTGCATTAGTATTTGTACTACTTAGTAATTTAGCTGGTGGAGAGTATATTTTAGGAGCATTTATGGCTGGGATATTTGTTAGACGAGCTAAATTTAGTACAGAGATTATGCATTCATTAGAACGTATAATTTATGGTATATTTGCACCGATGTTTTATATATTAGTAGGAACTCAAATTGATATTGTTGCTATGTTTAGTAGTTGGGAATCGATTAGATTAGTATTATTACTTGCTGCTGCATTATTGATTGTAGAACTACCGGTATTGTACTTACTAAGATGGTATAACTGGAAGACAGTAATTCCATCAGTTGTACTTATGAGTTGTACTATTATAGTTCCAATTGCTGCTAGAGAATTAAATCATAGTTTACATTTGTTTACAGATGAGTTTGCGCAAGCATTAATCTTAGCTAGTTTAATTATTTGTATATTAGGTACAATCTTCTTTGCGACTAGGTTCCCATTTAGTTCGCTAAAGAAAAATGAAAAGGAAATTGTTCATGAATAAAAACAATAATAACAACTTAATGAAATTCTCTAAAATGAGAAATGCGAAAGTTATTATAGGGATGGTAGTGGGTACTATTATCTACTGTATGTCAGTTGTGTGGATCCTTGATTTGGGTCATTTCTATGCTGGTGGGGTAACAGGTGTTGCACAACTAATAGTTAATGGATTAGCGCTTTTAAATATACAAGTTTCAAAGAGTTTATTTATTGCTCTATTTAATATTCCATTATTAATTATTGGTTGGAAAGGCGTAAGTAAAAGATTTGCTATTTTAAGTATATCTTCAGTAGGTCTGCAAGTTATTGTAATTTATGTATTTGAAAGACTTGCTGCAATAGGATTAAATCCTATAGCTGATGCTTTTACAGTAGATGGTGTTATTAAACAATCATCAATGTTAACAGTTGCAGTTTTAGGAGGATTAGTTTGTGGGGTTGGATCTGGTATTTCTTTAAGAAATGGGGCTTCAACTGGAGGAATGGATATATTGAGTCAATATTTCTCATTTAAGAAAAACGTTCCTTTCACAACAATTGCATTATCAGTTGATTTAGCTATTATATTCCTATCAATGTTTGTAGGAAATATGGAAATAGCTTTATATACAATTATTAGATTAATAATTACAATCCTGGTATTAGATAGAATTCATACAATTTATAATTTTATGAGAGTTCAAATAATAACAGAGAATGTAGAAGAAATGAGAGCTGCTTTAGTAAGTAACTTTAATCATGGTGTTACTATCTATGAAGCAACAGGTGGATACTCTAAAGGTAAGAAATGGGTATTAGAATCAGTTGTATCTAGTTATGAAGCAGAGGAATATAAAAACATTGCATATAAAATTGATGCAAATCCATTTATAACTTTTACAACTGTAAAACATATATATGGTAATTTCAATAGAAATGCTATAACTTAA
>JBAYTA010000146.1:0-2880 GCA_041675865.1 Bacilli bacterium
CAAAACAAAAAACTATCAACATAAGGATAATGTTATCTAAATGTTGTTTTTTTTATTTTATTTAAAATATTTGTTTAAAACAAAAATAAGAGTGCCTACAAAACCTGTTTGTCAACACTCTGAAGAACTAGGAAACTAGTTCTTTTTTTTGCTATTAATATCATTTTAAGTGATCTAAATTAAGTTAAGAGAAACTTCTATGTTAAAAAAATATTATTTATTAAGATAAACAAAAAAATAGTTAAATATCTAGGAGAGGCAAAAATCGTGTTATATTTTGTCGTTTTCATATGTTTTTGTCTCTAAATAAGCTGTATTTTTAAAAAAATAAAAAAACCGTAAGTACCACTACGGTTCAGGTAAACGGTTTTTAATAGTTTTTAGCAGTTTCTTTAGAGGTGATTACTCTTAGAGCACCTTGCGCTAAAGCTAAAAGCTCATCTTCACCAGGATATACAAGAATTTTAGATATCCACTGGCAACTAGCCTTTAACTCATTTACAATATAATTTTGGTAAGCAAGACCACCAGTTAGAACAATGAAATCTATATCACCTTTTAAAACTGTTGCATAGGCTCCAATTTCTTTTGCAATTTGGTAAATCATAGCATCAAAGATACTTTTCGCATATGTATCCCCTTCTGCAATTCTTTTAGCTATTATTCTTGCATCATTGGTTTTTAAGTAAGCACTTAATCCACCACGCCCATAATTTAAACTTCTAATTTCTTCATAGGTATATTTATTTGAAAAGCAGAGCTTTGTTAATGGGCCGATTGGAACAGAACCGCTTCTTTCTGGTGTCATTGGTCCATCGCCATCTAAAGCACTATTTACATCAATGACTCTACCTTTGTAATGCGCACCAACACTAATTCCCCCACCCATATGAACAACGATTAAATTCATTTCTTCATACTTTTTATTATTATCTTTCGCAACCATTCTGGCTATTGCTTTTTGATTTAAGGCATGAAAGATTGAAACTCTTTCAATCATTGGCATACCTGAGATTCTTGCAATATCTTTATACTCATCAACTGAAACTGGATCAACGATAAATGATGGAATATTTAGTGGTTCTGCTATTTGTTTTGCAATTAGTGCACCAAGATTTGATGCGTGTGCACCATATTTTTGTGTTTTTAAATCATTAATCATTGCATCATTTACTAAATAAGTTCCACTTGGGATAGCTTTAAGCATTCCACCTCTACCACAAATAGCAACTAATTTACTTAAATCAAAGTTTCTTTCTTTTAGTTTATTAAGGATTAAATCTCTTCGATAATCGATTTGGTCTATGATTGTTTTAAATGGGGCTAATTCATCTATATCATGTGATAATTTTTCTTCAAAAATTTGAACTTCGTTATTATATACAGCAAATTTTGTAGAAGTAGAACCGGGGTTTATAACTAATATATATCTTTCCATTATGTATCTCCTTACATCATTAAGCTAAGGGCAATAGAATAAACTTTTGCTTCGTGAGTGTCTGCTCTAGAAGTTAGTACTATTGGTTTTTTAGCTCCTATAATTAAACCTGCGTTTTTCACATTTTCAGCTCCAAATACCCAACCCTTATAAAGAGCATTTCCAACTTCTATATAAGGAACTGCTATGATATCTGCATCACCTTTAATTTTACCTTTTATATCTTTTGTAATTGCAGCTTCTTCATTGATTGCAAGATCTAGGGCTAAAGGCCCTTCCACAATCACTTCTTCATCATTTTTGAATAACTCTGCAACTTCCATACATTTAATAGTAGAAGGCATTTTAGGATTAATTTTTTCAACTGCACTTAAAACTGCAACTTTAGGTTTTCTAAAATTCAAGCTTTTTGCTAGGTGCGTTGCATTATTAATAATTTCTTTTAATTCTTGAACACTTGGGTCAATATTCATCGCACAGTCAGTAATGAAGAGAATTCTTTTTAATCTTGGTAGTTCAATGACTGTTACATGAGACAAAATAGAATTTGTCCTCAACCCATATTCTTTATTTAAAACTTCTTTTAAGATGATGCTAGTATCAACAAGACCCTTCATCAAAACATCAGCCTTGCCTTTATTTACGCACTTAACTGCCATTTGTGCAGCAATAATAGGATTGTCTGCATTTATTACCATAACATCTTTTGGAAGTTGTAGGTTATGTTCTGTAATAACTTTAGCTAGCTTTTCTTCATTTGCATAAAGTATAAATTTTGCTAAATTTTGCTTATGTGCAAAAATCACAGCTTCTAACACTTCGTGGTCTTCTGCAGCAGCAACTGCTACAGTTTTCTTTTCTTGTTTTTTCACTAATTCAATTAGATCAATAAAACTTTTCATTAGTCCTCCATTTATATTTTTCTTTCAATTAATTATACTAATTTTTTAAGGATATGTAAACATTCATTTCATTTAATAACTATAAAAAAAATTATTCTAGTTTATTAAGTAAATTATATTATTTTTAGATATTTACTATTTATACTATAGTTGTGGCGATGAGAGGGCATTAAATAATTTAGGACTAACCAAAAACGAACTACTTCTTGATTTAGAAGAAATTCACAATTCATATTTCAATTTGGAAATTATTTATTAAATGGATAAATTTAGTGATTATAGTTTAAATTTATAATAAGATTATTTAAATAGTGAAACTTTGGTTTCATCTTTTTTTGAGTGCAAATATGAAATTAAAATTTCGAATTAGTAGTATAATATATATATGTAAAGATAAGAATATTATAGAAAATATAAATAAAAAAATAGGAGGTAGTTATGAGTTCTTTCCATGATAATAAAACTAGATATATATCAAAAGTATCATTAAGAGTTGTTGATATAGATAAGTCGATTGAATTTTATAATAAAGTATTAGGC
>JBAYTA010000147.1:0-2835 GCA_041675865.1 Bacilli bacterium
AAGGTCAGCTTTTGCTGACCTTTTATTTATTTTGTTCTTTATAATAATCATATATAAACTTGATTATTGTATCACTCATAATTTTTGACTTCATTATTTCTAATAATTCATTTTCATCTCTACTATCTACTATACCATCTCCATTAGTGTCAATTGTTCCATCATCAATACTTAATATTAACTCTTCAGTAAATTTAATATCTTCAATACTTTTTATATCTTTAAATATTATTTTTATAGCATAAATTAAATTCCTTAACTCACCACTACTTCTTTCTTGTTTATACCAAGCAGGATCATCAACTTCAAAATTTACAATAATAGGAATATCTTCATATTTACCTAAATCAACCAAAAAATGAATTAAAGCTTCTTCTATTATTTTAGAAGTTAAAATAAGATCTATTTCATCTTTAGTTAAATTTAAAATTTCCAGTGGGTTTTTTTGTATAAGTTTCTTTTGTACTAGCAATCTTAAAATATTTATAAGACTTTTTACTTCCTTATTACCAGCTTCTGACTTAAAATCAATATCTATTATATGTATATCATATTCAGTAGTATTATATTTTTCTATACTCCATCTTAAAAAGCTATTTATATTTTCTCTTATCACAATTGAGTTTTCTAATATAAAGCAAATTTCATCCAAATGCTCACTTAAGTTTTCTTGAGTTAAACCATAATTAAATATCTGAAATAATCTTAATAAATCTCGCAATTCTTTTTTCCCCTCTTCACTCTTAAATTCTATCGACTTTGGAATCTCTATTTTAAAATCAAAAACCAATCCAGTATCGATTAAAAATAATTTAAAAATAACATTTAAATTATTTAAGAGAAGATTAGAGTCTACAATTGCATCTATTAAAACATTAATTGTAGCTTCATCATATAATTTAGAAATCCTAAAGTAAGGTTCTAAGAACCCATTATCAATATATGCTTTCGCTATTGTTATTAGGCTTCTAATATCTTGTTCATTAATCTTTACTTTATTTATTTCATTTTTATAATCATCTAAATAGTTTTTTATAATCCATTGAGCAAATAATTCGTTATTATCCATAAGTAAATCTGAACTTGCTATTAATCTACTTAACTTTACTATTTCCTCATCATAAATTTTAGTTTCTAACGAAGCAATAGAAGCTGTTATTTCTCTTGCTATACCGATTTCTTTTTTATAATTTATTCTATCTAAATTAATCCCCTCTAATTCTTCTAAAATTAAGATTTTATTCACCTCTTCATTATTAAGTAGATATTTACTTATATCTTCACTTAAAACATCTAAAAGTTCTACTTGTTCTAATTTAGATAAAAATTCAAATAAGAGTGATTGATCCACATTAATTAAATTATCAAATTCAAATTTCTCATATTTAGTTAAATATAAAATTATCAAGTCACCTAGTACTTTTGATTCGTTATAATAATTCACATCATATAAACCATCTGAAAGATTGATATTATGTTGTTTGATTAGGAAATAATCAATTAGTAAAGGTATAGAGATATTCAAGCTTTTAGCTTCATCCAACTTAAAAATAAGCTCATTTATAGCCTTCTCATTTAATTTGCTTTGTAGATTTTGGGCTTCTAGTTTAATATTTTTATCCTCTATAAGTTCAAATATATCAACATATACTCTAACTTCTTCACTTATTAATATAGTATTATCGTCTACTTCTACACTAAACACTTCATCAAACATAAAGACATCTAATGGTTTGTTTTTAATATTTAAAAAATTAAATACTTTACCTGTAATTGTATTTCTATAGTCTTTAATAAACAAAACATCTTTGCTTAATTCTTTATTTTCTTCTAATCTTAAAATATCATTTGTAAGAGAAGAGATACCTGAAAGAGGAATCGAAATTAGAAATATTATTATAAACCCCTGAATAAAGCCAAAGATTAAGCCGTTTTTTTTAGAAATACTTTCTACATTTTTTTGTTGCTTTTTTTTAATTTTCTTTATTATTAACATTACTATTTTATAAATACAAGTAATTATTAGATAACTTAAAATTAAAATAATTGTTCGAATAAGCATTACAGATATATTCTCTATTAGTTTTAAAGCTTTTAATCGTTCATTTATTATATAAGAAAACTCGGGAATATTTTTAATAATTATAACTTTAAATAAATCTACAATATTATCTATTACTTCTCCATTTATTATAAACTCATAATTAGCACTTGATATATTTATGTTTAAGAATAGTCTTGCAAGACTATTTGCAAGTATCCAAGAAATTAATATCCTAAGAAGAAAAGATGAAAGTTTAATTATGTTTTGTTTTATACTTAAATAATAAGAGTTAAGCAAATAAATTATAATTATAAATATTATTATCAGGTTAAACTTTAGGATCATTATCTTTCCTTTCTATTTATATTTGTCCTAGTATAGTATATTCAGAAACTAAATTCTTATTATTAATATTACCTAATTATTCCAATTCATACTAACATATAAAAAATCCTAAAGATAACTTTAGGATTTTTAAAAGGAATATATTTTATAAGAATACTATCATAGACAAAATAAACATAAATATAACTCCAACAATCATAGGAACAGATGTCCTTTTCACAATCTCCAAAGGATTTTGTTTTGTGGAGCCAGCAACAATTACAATAACTGCAGAAACAGGTGAAACAGCTCTTAATAAGTTTCCAGCTAGTCCCATAGGAACCGTAACGGCTAAGGCACTTATTCCTGCCGCTGTTGCAAGACCATACATAAGCGGAACCATTGCATAGAATAAAGCTGTTCCACTTCCACTTAAAATAACAATTAAAGCAGTCAATAACACTAAT
>JBAYTA010000148.1:0-2821 GCA_041675865.1 Bacilli bacterium
AGAAACCTCACAAAACAATATTATATAGTTAAATTATACTATAAATGTTATAAAAAGTCAATAGTTAATATAATTCCATGATAGAAACAAAAAAGGCTGCTGACTTTGTCAACAACCTGAAGAACTAGTTTCCTAGTTCTTAATAATCCTCATAATCATCGTCTTCTTCTTCAATTTTCTCTTCCTTTGGAAGAATTCGAAGTAAGACTTCATCAATTCGGCTGCTTGATAATTTGTTGATTTTTAATACAATGTTCTTGTGCTCAATTTCTTCAGAATTTTCATCCGTCGGGATAAATCCTAAGATATTAATTATAAGTCCACCTAAAGTATCATAATCACCATTATTTTCATCTAACTGTAATTGTAGGGTTCTATTTAAATCATGAATTGGAATTCCACCGTCTACTATATATAAATCGTCTTCAACTTTAAGAATGCTCTTATCTTCATCATATTCATCATAAATATTTCCAACAATTTCTTCTACTAAATCTTCAATAGTTACTATACCAACACTACCACCATATTCATCAATTAGAATTGCAATTTGGTTATTCGTGTCTTTCATATTTCTAAATAATATATTTATTTTTATATAACTAGGTACAAAATAAGGCTCTCGCATTATTTCTCTTAATTTAATGTTTTTAAAACCAACTTCACTAGCAGATTTAAGCAAGTCTTTCACATGCAATATACCAATAATATTATCAATATCACCATCATAAACCGGGATTCTTGAGAAACCTTGATTTATTATTTGCTTTAAATTTTCATAAACAGGTTTTTCTACATTTAAAGCAAATAAGTTTGTCCTTGGTGTCATTATTGATTCTGCTATCTTATCATCAAATTTAAAGATAGAATCAAGCATTTCTTTTTCTTCTTGATTAATTAAACCTTCAATATGTCCTGTTATAATCATTGATCTAATTTGATCTTCTGATACTTTTTCTTCTTCTGTTTGTTTTTTATATCCTAATAATTTTAAAACAAGATTTGTGGAACCTGATAGTAATCTTACAAAAGGTGATGTAATTATCATTAATACTTTTATAGTACTCGCGCTTCTTAGAGCAACCTTTTCTGGATTTCTAAGCGCAATTCTCTTTGGAACTAATTCTCCAAATACTAATGAAAAGTATGATAACATTAATGTAACTAAGATCATAGCTACAGTTTGATTCATAGTAATGTTAATTTTACTAAATAAATTCACTACTGTTCCAGATAATTGACTACCTGCAGTAGCACTTGATAAATAACCAGCTAATGTAATAGCTACTTGAATTGTAGATAAAAACTTAGTGGGTTCTTTTGTTAATCTTGCTAAAGTTTTGGCTTGTTTATTGCCTTGTTCGATAAGTTTTTTAATTTTATCATTTCTAACTGAAACAACTGCCATTTCGGCAGATGCAAAGAATGCATTTATTAAAGTTAAAACAATGATTAATATAAATATTAGTCCAATCCCCAAGGGGCCCGAGTCACCGTTCACTTTTTTCTCTCCTAAATAAATTTTTTTTAGTCATTATATTATATCAAAGACCAAGGGGTCTTGTCAAATTGATTTTTATCACAAATCTTCCTTAAATGCTAATCCCACTTCTTCAAGTAATCTAATCATTATGGGGATTGACTTAGGACCTACGCCATGCAAGTTTAAGATTTCCTTCTTTGAATAACTTGCTAGTTTTTCTAGGCTATCTATTTTCTCACCCAAAAGAGCTCGTCTTGTAGGATTATTAAGTTTTGATAAAAACCCTTCTTTCGGTTTTTCTAATTTGTCACAAATAGGGCAAGCATTACAACTACTGCTTTTATAAAATTTATGACCTTTATCACAAATCCTTAATGTTTTATTCATAATTCTACTCACTTCCTATTTTATTATTATACCAAAAAAGAAGCAAAATTATAAATAATATACCTATAAATAAAATAAATTGTATTTCTGCTTGATATTTTCTTAAGAAAATTATATCATTATATATAGATAGTGAACATTTATTCAACTTGTATACATATACTAAAGGAGAAATCACATGAAAGATAATCACAGACTTCCTATTACTAAGCATGGGATAAAAACATATAATAAAATTATTGATGCTGCAAAAAGACTTTTTTCAGAAAAAGGATATAACTCTACTTCAATAAATAAAATTATAGAAGAGGCAAATATTGCTACAGGAACATTTTATTTATATTTTGATGATAAATTAAGTTTATATACTTATATACTTCAAGATTATAAACAAAAAATTCGTGAGCACATTCATAAAGCAACAGTTAATTGTAAAACAAGGCATGAACTTGAACGCGAAGGAATAAAAGCATTTATAGAGTTTGCATATATTGATCCCCTTTCATATAATATAATTTGGGAATCTTTATTTGTAGATAAAACAATCTTCCAAGAATATTACGAGACATTTGCATCCCGTTATATTGCAGGACTTGAGTTAGCAAAACAAAATGATGAGCTCCAAGAAATTGATATAGAAACATTAGCTTATATATTAATGGGCATATCAAATTTTGTTGGTCTTCAAGTTATCTTTAAAAAGCAAAATAATGAAGAACTAACCAATCAAGATCTTGATTTTTATGTCGATCAAATTATGTTACTTTTAGAACGAGGAGTTTTTAAAAGAACAAATTAATTTAAAAGAAAATTAAATACAAATTACTAAAGGTCAGCTTTTGCTGACCTTTTATTTATTTTGTTCTTTATAATAATCATATATAAACTTGATTATTGTATCACTCATAATTTTTGACTTCATTATTTCTAATAATTCATTTTCATCTCTAC
>JBAYTA010000149.1:0-2810 GCA_041675865.1 Bacilli bacterium
AAACAGGGGGGAAACTAGCTTGAGAACTCTAATAGATAACACCTATCTCAAACTTTGGTGATTTCATTGTCGAGATACGAAGTGCTTGAGAACTCTAATAGATAACACCTATCTCAAACCTCTACAAGCCCTGTATTTTGAGGTTTGAGATAAAAAAGACCTTTTTATGTTGAAAAAGTTGTGTTTTGTCATTGATTTCCTTCTCTAAATATCTCACATAAATCTGTGTCTATTATACAATATTTTTCATCATCTATAAAGTAATTATTTACCCCGCTTTCAATTAGCAAAAGGTTGGAATTAAGACTCTTAATGTTTTCAGCTAGGTAAATCAGTTCTTCTTTTAGTATGAAGTCTTTAAGATTGATAAAGATAAAAACTGAGGTGCCCAAATATGTATTTAGTGCAGTTATGTATGTCACAATATTTTCAATTACTGATAAATCATCTAGATCTAAAGAAAAATTAAATACTTTTAGTATTGCCATAACATCAACTTCATCACTATAGCTAACTGGGCTGATTAATTCATGAGATAACAATGCTGCATACTGTAATAGCGTTGTTTGTAATTCAGATGTTTTCAAATAGTTAGTTTCATTTACTGCAATCTCTTTTATTGAACTCAATATTTTTGAAGAAAATCTTTTTGCATGCTCAATTTCAATTATAGGATTAATTATTAATTCTACTTTTTTACTAATATCTAACTCTTTTAGGTGGCTTTCTGATAGGACAAATCCCCCTTCTCCACCGCTAACCTGTTCACTCAAATCTTTAACAAAAGACCTCAGAATCAAAGGAGATTCAATAATAAGAGAGTTTACAAATGACTTTGTAAAATCAACTTTATACTCCATCTGATTATGGATTAACATCATATAACCACCAACCTTCTCATATCATCAATAATCTCTGACTTTTTATTTCCAACGATACATTCGATACTGGCATATTGTGTTTCAGTAACAATCATTGCTTGTATTAAGCCCTCTTCAACTTTCTGATTTCTTATTTGTTGGATTAAAAACTTAGCAGCTGTAGGATTTAAAACAATTTTTGAATATATAGATTGTTGCATCATTATAAAACCAGATTTAATAAGCCACTTTCTAAAACGACGATAAGTTTGTTGTTGTTTCTTTTTTGTTATGGGGAGATCAAACATTACTATTACTCTCATAAAACGCTTCCTAATCATAGGCAATAAACCTTATTAGCGATTCATCCTTGCTCTCTAATGCCCTAAAAATACTTTTGACATAATCTCCTAAGGCATCTAAGAAATGAAATCTTTTATTATCAAATTTTACTTTTTCGTTTAATAGGTTGATTAGTTCTATTTTGTGAGATGGAGTAAATTCATCATATTCTTCTCCCCAGGAACATACTTTATTATCAATAAGTGGCCTTAATGGTTCTATTAAATCACTAGAGAGGTTAAAAGGGTTAAACATATTGTCATGAGATATTCCTAGTTGCGTTAAATAACCACAACAGGCTATTTCTCTATTAATTGCAGAAAGAATTATTGTGTAGCCATAATTTAAAGCAGCATTTATGCCACTTTTTTCTTTGCGGTTAAACTTACTTCCAAACATGGCATTAAAATAAACTTTAGCCGCGTGAGCTTCTCTGTTAGTGGGATCATTTAATTCTAAAGTATCAACATAATTCATCAACAATTGATAAGAGTCTGGTTTTAGAGATTTAATTGTGTTTGCTTGATTGGTAATTTTCTCCTTTACAATTGCTGTCCAAACTATTTTTTTGTACTCGTCATCCCAATTTATTTGTGATCTAATCTTTTCCACAGAGTTATGGCACCCGTAATAGGGTGTTAACTCTGTTTCTGGATTTCTATTGCAATCACAGAAAATAACTTTGATTTTCCGCTCTTGCAGTTTTGAGATTAACATTGTTGTAAGTGAAACTGCTGTAGACTCAATCAACAAAGTATTAATTTCACTCAAATGCACTTTAACTACTTCTTCATCTCTGATGACTAAGTAATTCATTTTGTATTCGAGTTTAGCTCTTTTTGAAATTACTACAACTCTCCAACTCATATATATCTAAACACTTACCTCCTTAGTAAAAACTCCTGTGGGGGACGACCTTATTAATTTAAAATCATCTGTAACAGTAGAATTAAATAGTACGACCCCTGCATTTTTTACTCCACCAATAAGACTCAAATCTGCACTTAAGGGATTGCAAGCAAATAGGTTTGTTATTTGGACAAGAACAATGCACTGTTTTAAAACATCAATATTTTCAAATATAGACAGCCCATTTTCCAATGCTAATTTTTGATTTGATTTTCTTTTTTTATACAAGGTGTCTCTCTCTTTAATCAAAAATAGTTCGTATAACTCCCTATTTTTATGTTTAGAAATACCTAAATCGTCAGCTAAGATTTCAGCATTTGCAGTTAATTCTACAGTCTTAGTCCTCGCAAGAAGCGATAAATACTTTTCTATTGTTACAAAATAGTCATAACTTTCTTGTGGCAATACAAGTTGATGTTCTCCATTCCCAAAAATTTGCCTTCCTGTAATCCCTCTAGTCATATAGAAAAAGTTATCTACCTTAACTTTTTCATGAAGGTGAATTTTATCTATTAGTATTTTAGGCTCTTCCAGTTGTAGCGTATTAATACAGTAGTCCATGAGGGCATTTGGGTTTTTTTGTATATCCACAAGGTTCATTATTGGTACTGTTCGAATTTGTTTTATTCGTTTTTTCTTATGGGTGTGTTCAACTACGAAAAAGTATCCAGTTTTTTTAGAGTCATATCCTCCATACTT
>JBAYTA010000150.1:0-2793 GCA_041675865.1 Bacilli bacterium
ATTCATTTTTTCATCAAACATTTCTTTAATATTAAATTCAGTGTTATTTAATTTCGGTCCAAATATTTCAACAACCTCACCAACTTCAAAGTAGTTTCTTTGTTCAAGAGTTGCTATTTTTGTCTCTTTATTATAATCTAATATAATTCCTAAAAACTCTTTTGTTGGAACTTCACTTCTTGTATTATATAATTGTTCATTTGGTCCGACTTTATTGAATAAGAACCCTGTTGCAGTTAAACGATTTTCTGCTTTTTGAATTTCATTTAGATAATAATCATAATCACTGATTTTACCTGTATTAGTATACTCATCTATTAACATTCTATAACATCTAACTACAGTTGCTATATAGTAAATAGATTTCATTCTACCTTCAATCTTTAAAGACTTAACTCCTAAATCAATCATTTTTGTAATCGCTTTGATTGCCATTAAATCTTTAGAACCCATATTTAAGTATTCATCATCACTGTGTTGTTTTTTATCCTTTTTATATAAACTGTAATTCCAGCGACAAGAATGAGCGCAACCACCACGGTTTGCATCCCTATTTGTCATGTGATTACTTAGCATACATCTACCTGAATAAGAAACACACATTCCACCATGTATAAATACTTCTAAGTCTATATCAGTCTTTTTTCTTATTTCCTCAATTTGTTGCAAACTAACTTCTCTAGCAAGCACTGCTCGATGAAAACCTAATTCTTCCATCATCATTAAAGTATCTGAGTTAGATGAGGAAAACTGAGTACTTAAATGAATTTCAACTTCTGGTGCAACTCTTTTAATTATTTCTGCATAAGCAAGACTAGAAATTATAACACCATCTACTCCTGCTTCTACTAATTCTCTTAAATATTCTTCTATACCTTCAAAATCTTCAGGATGAGGAACTATGTTCATAGTAACATAAACTTTTTTCTTATAACTTCTAGCAATTATACAAGCTTCTTTTATTTCTTTTATTCCAAAATTACTTGCTCTTGCTCTTAAACTAAACTTTTTACCACCTATATAAACTGCATCAGCTCCATATAGGAACGCAATCTTCAATTTTTCTAAGTTTCCAGCAGGGGCTAATAATTCAATCATTTTACGCCCTCCTTTAATATAACACTACCTTTATATAAAAAACCAGAATCAATTCTATTGTCAATTAGTTTAAGTTCTTCATATAGTTCATCTGCTCTAGAAAAGTCTTTTAAGAATTGACTATAAATTTCAATAATTTTTAAAATTTTTGCTTCTTCAATAAAGGAAGTATTAATTCTAATAAATTTTAATTCGTCTAATTCTTTTAATTCTTTAAACAAACAATAAATAAAAGAAGTATAAATAAAAGTTCCATTTTTTGATTCAAAAATAGGATACTCATTATCTCTTTTTTCTTCCACAATTCTTAACTCTTGGTTAATTAAATTTCTATCTTCTTTTTTAAATTTACTATAATTTGATAATAACTGTCTTCTTGAATAAAACATTTGATGGAAACCATAGACTTCCATCACAACATTTTTTGCTTTAATTATGTTATTTATTTCATCAAGAGTTAATTCATTATTTATTGCAACTAAAGAATTATAACGATTGTGAAAATCAGCTTCATAGTAATTTGTAATCATAGTTTTAGGATCATATATTAACTTTGAAGTAAGATTCAAATCTTTAAAATATTTTAATATAGCAAAATCACCATAAATAAAATAATCAACATTTAATGTAAGTAAATTATCAATATAATTTTTTACATTATCCAGTTCTTCTTCTTCGATTATTCTATCAATATTAATAATTAATAATTTATTGTTTTTATTTGTATAGTTGTTAATTAATTTCATTTCCTCAAAACTAAAGCATTTATCGTTATGAGTTGAATATATATCACTAGATATAATAAATCCATCAGCAATATACTTATCTATATTTTCAATTGATTTTAAATCAACTAGTAATTTCATTTCTTTTTCACTCTCCTACTAATCGCCACACCATCACCAATATTTAAAAACTTTGTTTCGTATTTCTTATTTTTCTTTAACCAATAGTTAAAATAATCAATTTTAGAAACAAGAGCTTTTAAATTTCTATTTTCGATGGAACTACGATTAACAACTAGTCCGTGAAACAAAAGATTATCTGTAATGATTATGCCCTCATCACTTAATAATGATTCATACTTTTCGAAAAATTTACTATACTGTGCCTTTGCAGCATCTATAAAAATCATATCATAATTAGATTCTAAATTTCTAAGATCAAAATCTAAGGCATCTGCATGATGAATATTTATTCTATCATCTAGTTTAGCTAATTTTATATTATTAACTGCCTGCAAATACATTTCTTCATCTCTTTCGATAGTATCTATTAATACATCATTATCATAAGTAGCTATGCAAACTGAACAAAAACCAATAGCAGTTCCAATCTCTAAAAACTTCTTCGGTTTAATTAAATCAACTAATGTAAGCATTAGTGTTAAACCATCGTCATTAATAATTGGCACTTTATTGGTTTTTGCGAATTTTTTCATTTCGTTTATGATTCGATTATGGGGTAATATATTTAAATCATCAAAATAATTGTTCACGTTTTTTCACCATTTATTATTATAAACCAAATTGATAAAAAATTCAATACATATTATTTTTTAGATTTTCTCACACTGTAATGTTACAATACATGTGAGACCAATATTGTATAAAACGACAAAATGATTTATACTTATCGTGAAGAAGATAACTACCAGGAAATATCTTCACGAGAGGAGTATAAATCACATGGCTA
>JBAYTA010000151.1:0-2760 GCA_041675865.1 Bacilli bacterium
AAGAAAGATTAAAAAAATATAACAATATAAATTTTTATGAGATTGGACTTTCTAATAAAAAAGAAACTCTAAAATTTGATATAAGTGGTTCAAGTTCAAAAATAAATGAAAATGGAGAGATTGAAATAAAAGTAGATAGATTAGATGATGTTCTGAAAGAAAAACCAACATTTATTAAAATGGATATAGAGGGTGCTGAATCTTTTGCCATAGAAGGGGCAAAACAAACTATAAAAAAATATCATCCTAAGTTAGCAATTAGTGTGTATCACAAAAAAGATGACTTTTGGAAAATACCAGAGCAAATATTTAGTATTAGAAATGATTATTATATATATTTAAGACATTATACAGAAGGAATTTCTGAAACTATTATGTTTTTTATACCAAAGGAAATCAAATGAATCATAATTTAGAAAATAAATTACAAAATTTATATAAAGAAATAAATGCCATATTACCTCTTGAAATTGATTTTGATTTTTTTAAACTAGAAGTTGATAGAAGTGGTGCAAATATT
This sequence comes from Bacilli bacterium, assembly GCA_041675865.1. Taxonomy (GTDB): domain Bacteria; phylum Bacillota_I; class Bacilli_A; order ML615J-28; family CAG-698; genus DUVT01. The sequence goes on from JBAYTA010000151.1 coordinate 521, forward strand.
TATAAAAGTAATGAAATATATTTAGATAGTAAAAATAAAATATATGATGAAATAAGAAAAATATATTCACCAGAATATGTTATTGATGTAGGAGCAAATATTGGTTTCTCAACAATACTTTTTTCAAAAGTTTTTAACCCAAAAGAAATTATTTCAATTGAGCCCAATAGAAATTTAATAGAAATAATTAAGAGGAATTGTCATATAAATAGAGTTGAAAATGCAAATGTTTTAAATGTTTTAATTGGAGATTCAAAGAAAGAATTAAAAAAATTCCAAATAAATACAATGATGAGTGTTGACAGTAGAGTTTCTAGCTTAAAATCAAATTTTGAAGAAGTAGATGTTATGTCTACCTCGATAGATTTAATAAGTAAAGAGTATAACATACAAAAAGAATCTTCAGTTTTTATAAAAATTGATACACAAGGATATGAAGAAGAAGTTTTAAAAGGAATGAAGGAATTACTTAGTACTTTCGAGCAATATTGTATTGTAATGGAATTTGCACCATATTGGCTTGAGGAAGCAGGAACTAATCCTGAGAAGTTTATCAGAGAAGTTTTTAGCTCTTTTAATGTTTGTGAATTTCCTATAGATAATTCTTTTTATCCAATTGATTTATTGGAATATCAAAAAAATACTTTAAAGCCTTTTCAGGCTAATGATTTTGTTAAACATGTCAAATCATTAAGACGGAATAATAAGGGTTGGGTTGATTTAATGATATATAAAAATAAGAGTTAAGTTAAGTAAATGAATAAGATATTAATACTTGGTGGTAGCCATGCTGAAATTCCGTTAATAAAATCTGCAAAAGAGCTTGGTTATTATGTTGTTACAACAGGTAATAAAGAAAATGATATTGGGCATAAATATGCAGATGAATATATCAAAGAAGATTTTTCTAATAAAGAAAAAATATATGAGTTGGCATTACGGTTAAGAGTGAATGCCATTTGTCCATGTGCAAATGACTTTGCAGCGATTTCTTGCTCTTATGTTGCTGAAAAGCTTGGTTTTAATCATTATGATAATTATGAGACTTCTTTAATAATTCATCATAAAGATAAATTTAGAGAATTTGCAATTAAACATAATCTTTCTGTTCCTATTGCAAAAAGTTTTGATAGTGCAGAAGAACTTTTAAATGATATAAATACTTTTAAGTTACCCATAATAATAAAACCTATTGATTTAAGTGGTGGAAAAGGTATACAAAAAATTGATAATTTAAATATTAATAAAGTAGATGAAATAGTTCAATATGCTTTTAGTATTTCTAAAGCAAAAAAAGTTGTTGTAGAAGAGTTTATTGAAGGTAGCAATCATGGATTATCTTGTATTCTTATTAATGGCAAAATTCAATTTTATTTTTGCGATAATGAGCACTATTACATCAATAAATATATGGTTTCGGGAGCTTCATCCCCTTGTGATGTACCAGCTAGTGCAATTTTTGATTTAATTGAAGAGTCAGAAAAATGCGCACAAATTCTTAATCTTAAAGATGGCATATTTCATATTCAGTTTATATTAAAATGTAATGCAATTCCTTATATTATAGAGATATGCAGAAGGCCACCAGGTGATTTATATATTGACTTTGTAAGTTATGTGACTGGTATAGACTATCCTACTGTTTTAATTAAACTTTTCTCTGGCATGCCTTTAAATCCTAAAGAATTAAAACCAATTAAAAACGAACTTATAACTAGACATTGTGTTATGAGCGATAAAAACGGTATTATAAAAAACATTTCCTTTAATAGTGAAATCAAGAAAAATATTTTGAGTGAGCTTATGTGGTGGTCTCCAGGGGAAGAAATCATAGACTACAAAAAATATAAAGCAGGTATTGTTTTTGTAAAATACAATTCAAAATCTGAAATGAATGCTAAGTCTAGCAGTTTAAACAAGCTAATAAAAATAAACCTCAAGTAAGGCATATTTTAATATGATTAGTTATTTCTACATAGCAGGCACAGTGCTTTTTACCGTATATGGCCAGCTCATACTCAAATGGCGCATAGCTAAATATGGCGCTCTACCCGAAGCCTTCGTCGAAAAGTTAATATTTCTCTTCAAGCTTGTATTTGACCCTTATATTTTCAGTGGTTTTTCTGCTGCCTTCATAGCATCCTTCTTCTGGATGGCAGCAATGACAAAGCTCGAACTTTCGCATGCTTACCCAATTATTATTGGCGGCCTTGCTTTAATAACAACCCTGCTTGCCATAG
>JBAYTA010000152.1:0-2666 GCA_041675865.1 Bacilli bacterium
ACATCTTCATTATCTCTAAATGCCCATTCTTTAATCTCAACTACAAGCATTCCATCATAATATTCTGGTATTTTATATCTAGTTTTCTTTTTATTATCTTTCACATAACCAACAACTCTACAACTACTATCATCAATTTTCTCAAACTTTAGACTTTCTGTATCATCTGATACACAAGCAGATAAAAATAATATTGATATAAACGCGAAAATACACAAAATTCTTTTCATACAACTAATCCCCCTTATCACATATATGCTTATTTGTATTTTTATATTCCTCTGGTTCTATAGGAGGAGTTTTTTGAACATATCCGCAAATTGAACATATAAATTGTCCATTAGAGTAATATAATGTGTGACGTTCTAAAATATTACAACAACTATATAAATGATAAATAGCGTTATATTGTATAGGATTCTTGCAATTATGTTTAATATATATAGCATAATTTAACTGCGAACCAATAGGAGCATTCTCCCACCCAGATGAAGAAATATTATAAGTTCTTGATTGGTTTACTGTGGTTCTAATAAATTGAATATTAGAATACCTGTAAGTTGATGATGTTATTACTTCTGTACCATTTTTTAAGAATAAATCTACATTTGTAAAGGGCGATAATTCCGGTAAGTCATCTTCTCCCCAAACATGATTGTCGAACCAATCATAAGGTGTAAAAGTTCTATTCCAAACCATCGATATTTTAACTTCATCTCCTGATTCTATATAAATATCTTCATAAAAATTATCACTTATATTGTCAAGATTTATTCTAATATTTGAACTTGAAATATCCAAAACTGCTTTAATATCTAATCTTCCAGCGCCAGTTCTCTCTCGAAGATCTCCACCACTTTTCTTACTGTTTGTAACTATATCTCCATTAATTATAGTCTGGCCAGTATTAACATTATTAGAAGATGATGCTAATAATAAAGCTAATGCTGATTGAGGATTTATTAAATCACCATGTTTTTCAATTAGTAACGCTATTGTGCCAGATACTGCAGGAGCACTAAAACTAGTACCTGAAATTGTTCCCAAACCAGGAACTATCCTATCTTCCCCTACTGCTACAATTTCTGGCTTAGACTTAGAAATTTGAAAATAATTGTATCGTCTATAGTTTGAAAAATTGCTTGGCATTCCGCTTTGTTTAATAGAACCGACACTAATAACTGTAGTTGTATTTGCTGGTTGAGCAACATTACCAGGTGCATTCAACACGTTTAAACGACTTCCTGCTGCAGCAACTAAAATTATATTATAAGCATCTACAATACATTCCATATATAAAAAATCAGGGCAAGAAAACCACTCATCAATAGCAGAGTCTCCCAAACTAACACTCATATTAATCACATCAACATCAGCAGAGATTAATTTCTCAATTGCACCAAATCCTTCTTCCGATTTTATATCAGAAAAATATATACTTGCTTTATTTGCAATCCCATACTTTCCTCCCAATATTGATGCAACAAAAGTTGGATGTAAATCATCGCTTTCGTAATCTCCATCAAAATCTTGTGTTAAATTATAAACATCTATTTCAGCAAAATTAGGGTGTAAGGTATCGAAAATCCCTATGTCAAGAACCCCTATCTTAACATCTAAACCACTTAATGTAGTTCCGTTAGGAAAGTTATCGTACGGTATATTCCTCAAGTCAGTCATCTGTGTCTCATAACTATTTATATCATTATCAAACACATTAATTTTAATATCATCTGCTGATTTTTCTATAGATTCCCCTATATAAACTACTGATACTATCTCGCTTTCCGATAACTTTTGCATAATGCTTGTAATTTCTTGTTTAGGTTTATTTTTTAATACACAAAATACAAATGGTGTGTACTTACTGACAAAAACATTACTATATTCAATATCTAAGGATGAAAAATTTAAACTATTGCTTTGTTCAAAATATGTTTCATAATCATCTTTGTCTTTGTCATTCATATTTGTAGAACTATCCCCGAATATTATTGTTAACCGAATATCCTCCTTAGAATTTAAAAAATAGTCTAAGTGCTTTTCTTTCATTGGTACAACAAAGGACTGTTCTCCTTCTTTATACTCACACAAGATCTTATCATAAATATTACCATTTTTAACAAAGATCAAGGTAGCCAAAATAACCGAAATTAAAATAAATCTAAAATTTCTCATCTTTTTGCTGCAAAACTTCTGTTTTGCCTTCCCCTTTCAAAAAAATTCTATTCTAGACTCCGAAAATAAACTAAATTAGTCTTTAATATTTATTCAAATATATTAAACCTAATTTAATTTCTAGTGTATACAAGTATAATTTTAACCTGTATAGCCTTATCTTATCATAATAAGTCAAATTTGTAAAATATTGGATATCTAAAGCCAGAATAACCAAATCAATTTATTAAGTATTATTTTAAAAACTTATACAATATATTTTTATTATAATACGTGTATGTATGGTTATACTAAATTTTATGCCTCTTTATAAGACCAAATAACTTCAGGTACAGGATGAATCCAAAATTTATTCCATCCTTCCGGTTTTTCTTCTACTTCACAATACACTTTTTTAAGTTTATCATTATAGTAGAAAGCCTCTTTATTTATTATAACAACGCTTCTTGGAATCACTATCTCCTCTAATGAATTACAAAAAGAAAACG
>JBAYTA010000153.1:0-2576 GCA_041675865.1 Bacilli bacterium
ACTAGTCAATGCATAGCCTCGATCATGATATTCAAATTCTCTCATCATTTGTGCTTCTGTCCAGTTTCTATAATTATACGGTTCCTTTTCTTTTAGATATCTAATATATAATAACTTCTCATCTCTAGACATACCAACTGTTCCATCAATATATGTAAAGGTAAGATTTATAATCCCTCTAGCAATATCGTTATTAAATAATGCTGAAGCACCATAAACAAAAATATCATCTTTATTACCATTTACATATACTTCTTGAGATACAGAACCATTTTTTAACTTCAAATATTTATTTCCCATAATATTTGAATCAAATATATCTGAATCATTATTTACTATATAGTTAGCACTATTTATCCAACCTAGACTACCGTTTTCAAAAGATGAGTTATTTAAATAATTATTTCTTAAATCAATTGTGTTCATATTCATTTGGATCATGAACAAAAGTGAAAAATAAATTTTTCACCTACATCAGCTTTTAGCTGATGTTTTTGGTTTTCTATCGATATATAGTATAATAACCTTAATAAGGGGGGGCTTTATGGCTACATTAGTTTCAACTATAAATCCTTATCCATATTCAAAGCCTAAAATCGAGTATCATAATAACCCTATGTTTGAATAGCAAATTAGAGCTGCTTTTGCTCATAGTCAAGCAACTGGAAGAAATGAAATTCTTAAAATTGAGAATTCTAAAGAGGCAAGAAGACTTAAAGGTAAACATTCTATCCAAAAAATATTCCAAATATATTGGGATGACTTTTATCAGTTAAATAAACATAGAATAACAAGACCTGCAATTGTTTCAAACATTAATAAAGTTATATCTTGTAAAGATATTTCAAGGGGGTTTCTTTTTTATGATTGTCCTAATTGTGAAAATTATCATATAACAGGTTTAACTTGTAAAACAAGATTTTGTACTTCTTGTGGTAAAAAATATGCAGATGCTAGAGGTACTGCTATTAATAAAAAGTGTATTAATGCACCTCATAGACATATGGTGTTTACTGTTCCTTATGAACTATTAAGAAAAACTTATCAAAGATGTTTGTTGGATCAAATACATAAATACTTTGGTAATTCCTTTAAAAAAGATAAATCTAGATATTATAGAAAATATAAGAAGGGTTTTTATGTTTATGCTCCTAGACTTCAATCCAATAGATTTAAAGGTGGATTAAAAGACTTAGTTAAATACATTACTAGATATGCAGGTCATCCTCCAATGAGTAAATCAAGAATTATTAATGTAGATTATAAAAATGATAAAATCACTTATTATTATGATCCACATGAAGATGACAATAAATTTGATCCCACTAAACCTAAAGGTAGACAATATATTACAGAAGACATTTTTGATTTTATATCTAAGTTAATAGTACATATTCCAGATACATCAAAACACAATGTTAGATATTATGGATTCTATTCAAATAAAACTAATATAGATTCTTCTAAAGATGTCTCAAAGTTATTTACAAAGTATGATATACTAAATATGAGGAAAATGCAACGTTATAGTTATAGATTATATAAATCATATGGCTATGAAATTTATCTCTAACAATCGTTGTAGTTGTGGACACTTGATGACTTTAGATTTGGAAGGATATTATATTCCATAGCATGATAGGTAAAACATGAGAAAATTAGTACTATTAAAAGATTATTAACTTTAGAAGAAAAACAAGAAAGAATAGACTTCGCTAAAGAATGGGGATAACTTGATATAAATGAAGAAGAATTCTTAAAAAGTGAAATTTATAATTAACATGTGCTAATGAAATGTAACGGTTGTGACTATGAAGAAAAAGTAGAAATCGATATCATAGATGAATTAGCAGATATGTATGGAGTGGATTATCCAGAGCTAGAGTGTCCAAACTGTAATAAAAGAAAAGTAAGGATGATTCCATTAGATATTTATAATGAGGAAAAGAATAATAAATAGATAAACTAAGAATTTTAAAAATTACATTTAGAATTTATTTTTAATCATGCGCAGGGAAGATTTAGATATCTTCTTTTTTTTATTTCTTTAGTTGATTATAGACTTAAAAAAATAGAATTTCCTAATAAACAAAAACGAGGTATATCTACCTCTCTAAAACAGCTATATGTATGTGGTAATTTTAGTATAAAATTTAGGATATAACCAAAATGATCCAGCTTTATAATGAAGAATCTTAATTTTATTTTTAGCTCTGTTACAAAAGATAAATAATACATTATCAAATGGATTAAGTTTTAATTTACCATCAGCAATAGAAGCATAACCATCAATGTCTTTTCTTAAATCAGTATATCCACATGCAACATGTATATTTTTCACACTATTTAAATCAATCATATTTTTTTACCTGTTCTAATTATCTTTAATAATAATTCTTCATTATAATAACCAGTAAAAGTTATTTTAGTTTTATCAATAGTTGAACTTATTGAATTAGAATTATTATTTAGAGTTTCAACAGCTTGGATGAAACCATTAAATCCAGTATTATACTTCCTATACCAATAACCTAAAGAATAAGACTTTAGGTTGATTTTGATGCATATTCTATTTG
>JBAYTA010000154.1:0-2560 GCA_041675865.1 Bacilli bacterium
TTGATAGTAAATTCTTTCCAAAAGAACTAACTAATGATGAATATTCATTAATTCAAGTTGCAACTGTTAATTCAGTCTCGTTTTTAAAAGCATATAAACCAAATTTATGTTTATTAGAAAAAAATAAAGAGTTTACGAAGATAGATGTGCTTGTTGTTTTTTGTGATATAAAACTTCATGAATGTTTGTTGAATGTGAAAATGTTAATATAGGGGGAGAAAAATGATTAGATTATTAAAAGCTATTTTTAGAATTATTAGAAGGATATTCTCGTTAAAGTCGTGTTATTATATTAATTCAAACAATATTTTACCACCACCACTTGATGAAGTTTCTGAAATGGAGTATTTAATTAAGGCAAGAGATGGGGATATGGAGGCAAGGAACACTTTAATCGTTCATAATTTAAGATTAGTTGTTTATATTGCGAAAAAGTTTGAATCAACTAAGATAAATATTGAAGATTTAATTAGTATTGGTTCAATGGGATTAATAAAAGGTGTACAAACGTTTAAACTAGAAAAAAATATCAAACTAGCTACTTATGCCTCTCGATGTATTGAAAATGAAATTTTAATGTATTTAAGAAAAACAAATAAGATGAGACAAGAAATCTCCTTAGATGAAGTTTTAAATGTAGATAGTGAAGGTAATGAAATGATACTTGCTGATATTTTATCAGCTAATGAAGAAGAAACTTTATCATTGATGACTAAAGATGAAGATAAAAGAGAAATCTACCAAGCTTTAAATAATCTTCCTAAAAGAGAAAGAGAAATTATAATAATGCGTTTTGGTTTGTATGAAAGAACCCCCCTAACCCAAAAGGAAGTGGCTGATCTTTTAGGTATCTCACAATCTTACATATCAAGACTAGAAAAAAGAATTATTGACAAGATGCGACATGAAATTGAGTCAAAAGCAATAGTTTAAATTATAAATCTAAAAAAAATTGCATAAATAAATAAAAAATTCACCAAGATATATATGAGTTGAAATATATCAATTCTTATGGAGGTGGATTTTTTTTGCGTAATCGAGTAGAAATAACAGGAGTGAATACATCTGAATTAAAAACAATTCCTAATGAAAGAATGATGGAATTAATAGTTTTAAGCCATAATGGAGATGATAATGCTAGAGATGAACTTGTTTATGGGAATTTAAAATTGATTTTATCAGTTATTAAAAAATTCTCCCATAGAGGAGAAAATTTAGATGATTTGTTTCAAGTTGGTTGCTTAGGCTTATTAAAAGCAATTGATAATTTTGATATGAGTCATGGTGTTAGATTTTCTACTTATGCAGTTCCAATGATTATTGGTGAAATTAGGAGGTACTTAAGAGATAATTCATCAATTAGAGTAAGTAGATCGCTAAAAGATATAGCTTATAAAGCACTGCAGTTTAAAGAACAGTTTTTAAAAGACAATCACAGAGAGCCAAATACTACAGAGATAGCGAAGGAATTAGGTGTTGAAGAAATTGATGTAATTATATCTTTAGAAGCAATCCAAGATCCAATCTCAATCTATACTCCAATATACAATAATGGAACTGATGAAATATTTTTAATTGACCAAATAGGTGATGATGAAAATTCAGAAGATAGGAAGATTCTAGAATTAACAATTAAAGACGGAATGAAGAGGTTAACAAAAAGAGAAAGAAATATTATAAATGAGAGATATTATCAAGGTAAGACACAAATGGAAATAGCGAATGAAATAGGAATTAGTCAAGCACAGGTCTCTCGCTTAGAAAAAAATGCTTTAAAAACTATATTTAATTACAAACAATGAATTTAGTAGTCTAACTTAAGTAGGCTACTATTTTTTTGTTATTAAGTATTTATAAAACGTAAAAATATGGTATAATAACAATCGTATAGCAAGATGGATTAAACGAGATTCATTTAGCTTAAAACGAGATAAAACAATAAAGAGGAAATTATATGAGAAATAAAGAGATTCGTAAAATTGTGTTTGCTTCATTATTTGCTGCAATAGCTTCAGTAATTAAAATTTTGACTCCAGATACTGGTCCAGGTAGAATTGGTTTCTTTCAAGTTCCAATAATGCTATCAGGTTACTATCTTGGTGGTGGGATTGGATTAGTTGTTGGTTTAGTAGCAGATTCTGCTTATATGATCCATAGAGGATATGGACCTAGCTTATTTACTTTATCTACAATGATTTGGGGATTAAGCGGAGGAATTTTGAGAAAGTTTAGACCTAATCTAGCTATGGTTATTATAGTAGTTTTAATGACAGCATTTCTAGAAACAACTATTAACTCTTTCGCAATAGCCTTTTTCACACCGAATGGTGCAGGCTGGATAACATTTGTTTCCGGTTTATCATTTAGAGGAATTTCTTTTGTAATAAGAATTCCGTTTTATATAGTTTCAGTAAGATATCTAATTCAAAGATTTGAAATTATGGAATTAGATTTTCAGTAGATAAACAAAAAATTAAATACTATTAATGAATACATTTTCAGTGATACTTTCTTGAAACATGGTTTTATTAATAGTATAATATAAATATAAGTAAAAAAA
>JBAYTA010000155.1:0-2500 GCA_041675865.1 Bacilli bacterium
GTGGTTAAGTTAAAACTTAAATTCAAGCCACCATTTAAAAGGAGTCATATCATATGAATCTAATTGGTAGAATTATTAATAATTATAGATTTGTTAGTGTATTATAAATGTCAAGTTAAGAATGGACAAAAGTGTGCAGTTAAGATTCCTCATTTTGATTCAATTCTAACTTATCTTTAAGTCTATAAGAAGGACCTGTAATATTAAAGAGATAAGAATGATGAATTATTCTATCTAATATAGCTTTAGTAATCATTTCATCGTTACCTAATATATTTGACCATTTATCAAATGTGATATTAGATGTAAAGATTGTAGATCTTTTTGTATATCTTAAATCAATTAACTGAAAGAATAGTTTTGATTCTAAAGGTGATATTTCATTAAAGCCTACCTCATCAATAATTAAAAGTTTATATTTAAAAAAGTGTTTAACACGCTTATCAAACGTTCCTTCATTATAAGCGTTTTTTAATATTGTTATTAGTTTATTAAACTTAATGAAATAAACGCTATTACGTCTGATTGCTACTGAGTAGCCTATAGCTATTGCTAGGTGTGTTTTACCAACACCAGGATTACCTATTAAAGTTATATTAATTGCTTCTTCATAAAAGTTTCCTTCTATAATCGATCTAATTTTATCTTCGTTTATGCCTGGTTGGAAACTAAAGTCATAATCATCTATAGTTCTTAGAAATGGAAATCCCGCTACTTTAACATTATATAATTTATTGTTTTCTTCTTTAGCTAAAACTTCCTTATTTAATATTTTATATATTCCTTTTAACTCACTATTATTAATAGAATCATTAATATGTAGTTCTTTTAAATATGTATAAGCACTTTTAAGCTTAAGATATGTTAATTGTTCTAATACTTCGTTAATCATACTTTATATTCCTCATTTCATTATTTATAATTGTTGTTTTTATAATGTTTTTTCCTTTTTCTTTTTTATACTTTAAATCATGATTTTCTTTAATATTAAGTAAGTTATTACTTATTTTGTGAATAGTTATGATTTTTCCTTTATAATATATATGAAGATCATTTCTTTTAACTACTAATCCTACTTTTAAACCAATAAATTTTCTCGGTACGGAGTATTTATTTGATTTGTATGATATTAGTGATTCATTAGAGACATGAACTTCATTTATGCTAAGGTGATACTTTTCTCTTACTTCTTTACTAGGAAGTGGATTAAGGTCACCTTTTTCTTTTTCCAATAAAAACCTTCTTGGAAACTTTGTCGCCTGAGATATATTATTATTGTCTTCATTATGTATTATCGCTAATTTTTCATGCATATCATAAATATCTTTATATTTACCATTATAGTTTTTTAGCTGATCAACAATTTTATTTTGAGTTTCAGTTTTACCTTTTGTTTGGGGTCTATAAGGCATACATGGTTTTATTTTAATATTATAATCTTTTGCGAATTCTATTAACTTATTAGTAAGAAGTGCATCATTATCTTTATATCTAGGTTTTTCAACAAATTGTTTTAAATTATCAATCACTAATTCATGTGGCACACCACCAATTTCTTCAAAACTTTCTGCTAGAAAAGATAGTAATTCATCTGTTTTAGTATCTAATATCATTTTTCTAACATTATATCTTGACCAAGATAGTGTTAGTGTTGGTATTGTTACTGATATAACATTTCCATCTTTGTCAATTAATTTCATTCTCTCCTTCATATCAAACTGAGCTTGAACTCCGGGCTTTGTTTCAAACCTTTCTGTAAAACTTTCTTTTTTCTTTCTTTTAAACAGCTCATTTAATTCCATATCTTCTCTTATATATCTATTTAAACTTGTTCTTGAGCATGTTATATTTTTTTCTCTTTTTAAGAATTTAAATAAATGATCAATATAGTCAAAGCTTTGGTGTTTATCCCTTAAAACTTCAACAATATATTCTCTATATTCATCTAAGTATTTCACTCTGACTCTTGTTCTTTTTGGTGTTTCGCCATTTAAATATTTTTTATAGTTTTTCTATCTTTATTTAATTCCTTTGCTAGTTTCGATATATTCACTTTTATTAATCCTTCCTTATACGCTTTACTAAATAGTAGTAAGTCGTTAATATTTGTTATTTGTTCTAATATTACTTTTGTCATTTTATTCATCACCTTTCCATGATGAATATTGTATCAAAAAAGAGTACCTTTTAGTTATAAGAATTGGGGATTCTTATTTGCACACTATTGGGTACTCTTATTTAACCATTTATAATTGGTAAATTTTTACATTTTATATATGTTGTAAAAGAATATCTTTCTGCCGTCATCAGCAAAACGTATAAGCTATCGATTATAATATAAACCATTGTACATCATTTCACTTAGAAGTTTTATGTAAATAGCTCTACTAATACAAACAATGTATCTCAATTCACAAGTCATTTACCTAGTGCAACTTTTTAGTATTGCATAAAGTATATTGGCAAATTATTCATAGAAAATGAGTACATGTCGAGCAAC